>NZ_JBEZZG010000006.1:0-334319 GCF_040639085.1 Nonomuraea sp. NPDC023979 | reverse complement strand
GCTGTCATCTGGCACAACTGGAACATCGGCGCACCCGTGAAACGATCCCTGATCGCCTACGATCACTAACCCAAATTTCACATCAGCGATCTAGCCCGTACGGGATCCCGTACGGGCCGATCGTGGGTCAGGACGCGCGCAGGTCCTTGCGGAGCTCGTGCGGCAGGGCGAAACGCATGCTCTCCTGCACCGGCTCGACCTCCTCCACGTCGCCGAACCCGTGGCCGGCCAGCCGCTCGAGCACCTGCTCGACCAGCTCCTCCGGCACGGACGCACCGCTGGTGACGCCGACGGTGGTGACGCCGTCGAGCCACTCGTCACGGATGAACGAGGCGTTGTCGACCAGGTAGGAGGCGTCGGCGCCGTAGTCCTTGGCCACCTCGACCAGGCGCTTGGAGTTGGACGAGTTCTCCGAGCCGACGACGATCACGAGCTGCGACTGCGCGGCGATCTCCTTGACGGCGACCTGCCGGTTCTGCGTCGCGTAGCAGATGTCGTCGCTCGGCGGGTCGATGAGCGTCGGGAAGCGCTCCTTGAGCCGGGCCACGGTCTCGGTCGTCTCGTCGACCGACAGCGTCGTCTGCGACAGCCAGACGAGCTTGCTCGGGTCCTTCACCTGGACGCGGTCGACCGAGTCGAGGCCGTCGACGAGCTGGATGTGGTCGGGCGCCTCGCCGGAGGTGCCCTCCACCTCCTCATGCCCCTCGTGCCCGATGAGCAGGATGTCGTAGTCCTGGCTCGCGAAGCGCTTGGCCTCGTTGTGCACCTTCGTCACCAGCGGGCAGGTGGCGTCGATGGTGCGCAGGCCGCGCTCCTTGGCCTCGCCGTGCACGGCGGGCGAGACGCCGTGCGCCGAGAACACCACGATCTCGCCCTCGGGCACCTCTTCGGTCTCCTCGACGAAGATGGCCCCCTTGGCCTCGAGCGTCTTGACCACGTGCGTGTTGTGCACGATCTGCTTGCGCACGTAGATCGGCGCGCCGTACTGCTCCAAGGCCTTCTCGACCGCGACAACGGCTCGATCGACTCCGGCGCAGTAGCCGCGCGGCCTGGCCACGAGGACGCGGCGGGAAGTGGACGTCTGGGGCTCCATACTTCTTATGCTACGTGGAACGACCAGCAAGCCCGAGCGTGCGCGGTTGCCCGCCTTTTGCCAGACTGGCCGTCCAATACTGACCTCCCAGGGAGACGTACATGTCCCTCAGCGACGTGATACGCAACATCACCAAGACCGTCACCGACAAGGACGAGCTCAAGGGCAAGGCCCGTGACCTGCCCGTCCTCTTCGTCCAGGGCACGCTCAGCATCGCGGGGCACGCCCTCCAGTTCGTCGACCGGGTGAAGAACTCGATCAAGGGACTGGGGAGCAAGGAAGAGGAGGAGAAGCAGGAGGAGCGCGACTCCCGTCCCGCCGACGCGGTTGCCGCCGAGGAGGAGGACAAGCCGGCCCGCAGGGAGCCGGTCATCTTCGCGCCCCGGCCCGACGCCGCCGCGCCCAACGGCACCTCCAAGACCAAGCCCGACCCGGTCATCTTCACCCCGGCGCCCAAGCAGGACGAGGCCCAGGCCGAGGCCGTCCACAAGCCCGCCGCCGAGGCCGCCGCCGCTCCCCAGCCCAAGCCCGCCCCCACGGAGGCCAAGCCGGAGCCCGCCGCCCCGGAGGCCAAGCCCGAGGCCGCCGCCGACCTCAAGGCCGAGCCCGCCACCGAGCCCAAGCCGGAGCCCGTCGCCGAGCCCGAGGCCGCTCCGGAGCCCGCCGCCGAGGTCAAGCCGGAGGCCGCTGCCGCGCCTGAGCCGTCCGTGGCCGAGAAGCCGAAGGCCAAGCCCAAGGCCGCCGCCAAGCCCGCCGCGAAGGCGCCCGCCAAGACCAGCACGCCCAAGGCTCCCAAGGCCGCGAAGGCCGACAAGCTGGCCGAGGCGGTCG
This sequence comes from Nonomuraea sp. NPDC023979, assembly GCF_040639085.1. Taxonomy (NCBI): domain Bacteria; kingdom Bacillati; phylum Actinomycetota; class Actinomycetes; order Streptosporangiales; family Streptosporangiaceae; genus Nonomuraea; species Nonomuraea sp. NPDC023979. Next base: position 332,395 of record NZ_JBEZZG010000006.1, on the reverse strand, counting down.
AGGCCACTCCCGCCAAGGAGGCCCCCGCGCAGGAGACCGCTCCGGCCGTGGCCACCCCGGTGAAGGAGACGGGCCTGGTGGAGCCGATGCCCGGCTACTCCGAGCTGAGCGTCGCCTCGCTGCGCGCCCGGATGCGCGGCAAGTCCGCCGAGCAGATCGGCGCCTGCCTCGCCTACGAGCAGGCGACGGCCGCCCGCCCCGAGGTCGTCAAGATGTACGAGAACCGGCTGGCCAAGCTGCAGGCCGGGGAATAGTCGGCGCGGCACCGTAGGCTTCGGGCATGAGCTCGAAGACCACCCCCGAGGCGCCCCTGCCGGTCCGCACCGTCCTGCAGATGGTGGGCGGCTGGATCGGCAAGCTGGGCACGGTGTGGGTCGAGGGTCAGATCACCGACCTGAGCGCCCGCGGCGGCACGGTCTTCCTGACGTTGCGCGACCCGGTGGCCAACGTGTCGGCCCGGGTCACGGCCCCGCGCGGCGTCTACGAGGCGACCGAGCCGCGCCCGGCCGACGGCGCGCGGGTCGTGGTGCACGTCAAGCCGGACTTCTGGGTCAACAGGGGCTCGTTCGCCTTCACGGCGCTGGAGATCCGCCCGGTGGGCGTCGGCGAGCTGCTGGCGCGCCTTGAGCGGCTGCGCCGGCTGCTGGCGGCCGAGGGCCTGTTCAACGCCGACAGGAAGCGGCGGCTGCCGTTCCTGCCGGGCACGGTGGGGCTGATCTGCGGCCGCGACTCGGCGGCCGAGCGCGACGTGCTGGAGAACGCCAGGCGTCGCTGGCCGGCGGTGCGGTTCAAGGTCGAGGAGGTCGCGGTCCAGGGCCCTTACGCGGTGGGCGAGGTGACCGAGGCGCTGTCCAGGCTCGACGCCGACTCCTCGGTCGAGGTGATCGTCATCGCCCGGGGCGGCGGGTCGCTGGAGGATCTGCTGCCGTTCTCCGACGAGACGCTGGTCAGGGCCGTGGCCGCGTCCCGCACGCCGGTGGTGAGCGCGATCGGCCACGAGCAGGACAGCCCGCTGCTCGACCTGGTGGCCGACGTACGCGCCTCCACCCCGACCGACGCCGCCAAGAAGGTGGTGCCCGACGTCGGCGAGCAGCTCACGCTGGTCCGCCAGTTGCGTGACCGGGGCCGCCGGGTGGTGGGCGGCTGGCTCGACCGCGAGATGTCGTGGCTGACCTCGGTGCGCTCCCGCCCTTCGCTGGCCGATCCGGTGCGCGAGCTGGAGCGCCGCGCCGAGCAGGTCGACGCGCTGCGCGAGCGGGCCAGGCGTTCGCTGACGTCCTCGCTCGACCGGGCCGGCGACGATCTCACGCACGTACGGGCGCGTCTGGTCGCCCTGTCGCCCGCGGCCACGCTGGAGCGCGGTTACGCGATCGTCCAGCACCCGTCGGGTGAGGTGGTGCGGCGGGCCGCCGACATCGAGCCGGGCGCCGTGCTCACGGTGCGGCTGCCGGACGACCGGGTGACGGTGCGCGCGGAGCCTGCCGGGGAGTGACGAGCGCCAGCGCCAGCTCGTCGAACCCGGCCTTGATCTCCTCGACGCTCAGCCCCCGCTCCTCACGCTGATAGGAGATCAGCCGGGCGGTGGCGGAGGCGAGCAGCGCGTCGGCCAGGAAGCCGGCGCGTGAGCCGGGCCTGACCTGCGCGATCAGCGTGGTCAGATGCCGATGATGGACCTGGTACGGCCCGCCGAACATGGCCTTGGGCGGCCCGGTCTCCAGGAGCATGAACAGGTCGAGCTGCTCGACGATCCGGTCGACGAGCGCGGCGAGGAACGCCCTGATGCGCTCGACGGGCTCCGCCCCCGGCCCGACCGGCGGCGGCCCGGTCATGAACGCCTCCTGGAAGCGCCGTTCGCGCTCGTCGACGAGGGCGTAGACGAGCCCGGCGCGGTCGCCGAAGCGGCGGTAGACGGTGCCGACGCCCACGCACGCCTCGCGGGCGATCTCGTCGAGGGAGAGCTGGTCGGCTCCCCGTTCGGCGATCAGGCGGGTGGCACAGTCGATGATCTTCTGCCGGTTTCGCGCCGCGTCGGCCCGCTCCGGCTGCGGCTGCCCGACCACTGGCAACTGTCGGCGCACACGCTGAGCATAGCGATTGCAACCGGAGGAATCTCCGTTTAGGCTCCGCGGTTGAGAACGGAGAGTTCTCCGATTAGAGGTGGGAATCATGGCGAACGACTTCAACCAGCAGGTCATCGACGAGTTCCGGGCCAACGGCGGACGCGTGGGCGGCTACTTCGAGGGCTCCGACCTGGTGCTGCTCACCACGACCGGCGCCAAGTCGGGCAAGCCGACGACGACCCCGGTGATGTATCTGAAAGACGGCGACCGCTACGTGATCATCGCCTCCAACGCGGGCGCCGACCACCACCCGGCCTGGTATCACAACCTGCGCGCCAACCCCGTGGCCACGGCCGAGATCGGGACCGAGACGTTCGAGGTCAAGGCCGAGTTCGTCGAAGGCGCCGAGCGTGACGAGCTCTACGCGCGGATGGTGGCCGTGGCCGCCACGTTCGCCGAGTACGAGGCCAGGACCACCCGCCGCATCCCGGTCGTGGCCCTGCACCGCGGCTAGTACGCGACAGGTTGGAACGGGGCAGGCTAGAAGGGGGCGTCGTCGCCCGGCGTGGCCGACGGGTCGGACCGGCGCGCCATCGCGGCGGCCAGCTTGACCCGGGCGCCCTGGAGCCACTCCTCGCAGATCGCGGCCAGCTTCTCGCCCCGCTCCCAGAGCTCGATGGACTGCTCCAGGGTGAGCCCGCCGGTCTCCAGGCGGCGCACCACCTCGGTCAGCTCCTCGCGGGCCTGCTCGTATGAGGGTGCCTTGTCATCTGCCACCCTCCAACCCTAGGGGCCCCACCCGACAGAACACGCCCCACCGCCCGCACAGGGGCCGAAACACCCGAACGCGTGAGCCCAGCCCCTGACCGGGCCCCCGCTGGAAGCTCGGAGGGTGGCTCAGGTGGCGGGCTTGGGGCGCTGCTGGAGGGTGGCGGCGAGCTGGCCGAGCTCGGTCCAGTCGGCGGTGCCGGTCACGACGAGCGTCACGTCGGGCAGCATGCGGATGAGCGTCCGCTGGTTCTTGTCCTCGCGGAAGCGCCGCTCCCACTGCTGACCGTTGACGTCCTGGGTGCCGGTGGGCTTGTCGGAGTTGGCCATGCGGTTGGCGAACCCCGCCGCCGGCTTCTCGTCGCTCTGGATGAGCATGGCGTGCTGGCGCGCCTTGGTGGCGTAGCCGACGTGGAGAACCTGGGCCTTGCCCTCGCCCTTGGCGATCCGGTTGCTGTTGGGGATCCAGCCTTCGGGATCCTTGGCGGGGGCCCACACCTGGTAGGGGACGGTGCGGGCGAAGTTGGCCACCGTGATCGTGTAGTCGAGCTTCGGGATGTGCTCGCCCTGGCTCTGCGGGGTGATGAGCAGGAACAGCCCTACCGCCCCGAAACAGACGAACAGGGCTACCGCGTAGCCGTAGAAACCTTCGGTGAACCGTCGCACACTTGGCGAGGTTACCCGGTGGCGTCGCCGGTCGGGCGAATGCGTCCGACGATGGCGAGGACGTCGTCGGCGAGCGCCCGGTCGCCTGTCTGGACGACTTCGCTGACGGCGGCGGCGAGTGCGCCGGTGATGACGACGACGAGGGCGTTCTCGGAGTCGTCGAAGAGCGCGGCGTTGCGCCGGGCCCAGGTGCGCAGCCGGTCGCGCATGACGACCTCGAACCCGGGCGGCCCGTCGCCGCGCAGGAAGAGGGCGGCGAGCTCGCGTTCTTCGAGGCAGCCGTCGAGGTAGGCGCGGGCGGCGGCGAGGAAGACCCGCATGGGGTCGCTCTCGCCGCTGTCGCGCACGTCGCGGGCGGCCTGCTTGGTCCGCTGGGTCTGCCGGGCCTGGAACTCCTCGAACAGCGTCAGGTAGAGGTCGGCCTTGCCGGCGAAGTGGTGGTAGAGGCTGCCGACGCTGGCCTCGGCCTTGGCCACGACGTCGGTGACGCCCGCCTCGGCGAAGCCCTTGGAGACGAACACGTCGCGGGCGGCCCTCAGGAGAGCGCTGCGCGTGGCCGCGCCCCGCTCGGAGGTGCGGGCCGTGACCGGCTGTTCCACTTCGCTGCTCATGGCTGGCACATTATCCTCCGCTGACCGGGGATACAGGGACAACTACGATCGGGATAGTCGTCCACGAGGAGGCCCTTCATCATGTCCGATCAGACGTCGGTTCCGGCTGCACTTGCTACGGGCGAGCACGCCCCTGACCGGAATCTCGCCTTGGAGCTCGTACGCGTTACAGAGGCGGCGGCGATGGCGGCCGCCCGCTGGGTCGGCAGGGGCGACAAGAACGGCGCCGACGGCGCCGCGGTGAACGCGATGCGTCAGCTGATCAACACCGTGTCGATGAACGGGGTGGTGGTGATCGGCGAGGGTGAGAAGGATCACGCTCCGATGCTGTTCAACGGGGAGCGGGTCGGCGACGGCGGTGGCCCTGAGTGTGACGTGGCGGTCGATCCGATCGACGGCACCAGGCTGACGGCGCTGGGCATGCCCGACGCGGTGTCGGTGATCGCGGTGAGCGAGCGCGGGTCGATGTACGACCCGTCGGCCGTGTTCTACATGGAGAAGCTGGTCACGGGGCCGGAGGCGGCCGACGTGGTGGACATCGAGGCGCCGGTGGCGGCGAACATCGCCGCGGTGGCCAAGGCCAAGCACTGTTCGGCGGCCGACGTCACGGTGGTGATCCTGGACCGGCCCCGGCACGAGCGGCTGGTCAAGGAGATCAGGGAGACGGGCGCGCGGATCAAGTTCATCACCGACGGCGACGTCGCGGGCGCGATCATGGCGGCGCGCGGCGGCACCGGCATCGACCTGATGCTGGGCATCGGCGGCACGCCCGAGGGCATCGTGGCGGCGTGCGCGCTCAAGTGCCTGGGCGGCGTCATCCAGGGCAAGCTGTGGCCGCGTGACGACGCCGAGCGGGCCAGGGCGATCGACGCCGGTCACGACCTGAGCCAGGTGCTGACCACGAACGACCTGGTCAGGTCCGACGACGTGTTCTTCGCCGCGACGGGCATCACCCAGGGCGAGCTGATGGACGGCGTGCGCTTCCGCGGCGGGGTGGCGGTGACGCAGTCGCTGGTGATGCGCGGGCGCTCGGGCACGATCCGCAAGGTGGAGAGCGAGCACCAGCTGTGGAAGCTGCGCGCCTACAGCGCGATCAACTTCGACACGGCGGGCTGAGCGGGACCGTCAGCGGCGGCGCTTGCGGCGGGGCGGCTCCTTGACCTTGACCTCGCCGGCGAAGTTGCTGGTGCGCACCTCGACGACGGGGGCGCCGGGCTCGGTGGGCTGCTTGGTGAGCCTGACGGTCTTGTCCTTGGTGACGCGGATGACCTCCAGGTCTTCGGGCACGTGGATCTCCAGCCCGCCGAAGACGAGGGTGGCGTTGATGACGATGCGCCGGTTCTGCAGGATCGCGTCGCGCAGGTCGAGCTTGGTGGTGCCGAACATGGCGGTGACCGACAGCTCGGCGGGCACCACCCACCGGCCGCCGCGTTCCTGCTTCTTGAAGACGGCGGAGACGGGCCGGCCGTCGAGGTTGAGCGGCTGCTGGTCGGCGGGCAGCAGGTCGCCGGTGAGCTGGGCGAGCTCCCCGAGCGTGCGGGCCGCGTAGAGGGTGGTGAGGCGCTCTTCGAGCTCCTCCAGCGTGATCCGGCCGTCGGCGTGGGCCTCCTGGAGCACCTGGGCGATGCGTTCGCGGTCGGCGTCGGAGGCGCGCAGCTCGTGGGGCTGGGGCGCGCCTTCCTGGGCCGGGCGGCGGGCGGACACCCACTCCTCGGCCAGGCGCTCACCGACTTCTTGCAGGCGCGGCAACCAGGACCCGGGGCGTTCGTTCACAGTTCTGACAATATCCGGCGCTCCGCGGGAGCGGACCCCGGAATCTCCCTGAGATTGCGGCCGTTGAGCCGGACAGGCAGGCGTCGGGAGGGGTGTTCGTGCATCGGTCGGCACGCTGGGGGCTGGGCGCGGTGGGCGCGGGGACGGCGTTGATCGTGGGCCTGGATCTGGCCGCGCTGGGCGAGATGGACCCGTTCCGGCGCACGATCAGCGAGCACGGCCTGGGTGAGCGGGGGTGGCTGTTCGGGCTGGGGGTCGCGCTGCTGGCGGTGGGGTCGGCGGCGATCGGCGTGTCGCTGGCGCGGCGGCGGCTGGCGGGGGTGGTGGGCACGGTGGCGTTGCTGGCCTGGAGTGCCGGGCTGCTGGTGACGGCGTGGTTCCCGAAGCACGACTGGTCGGTGGGGCCGTCGCTGAGCGGCAGCATCCATCGGGCGGGCAGCGTGATCGCGTTTCTGAGCCTGCCGCTGGCGGCGTTGATCATCGCCAGGCCGTGGCGGGCGGAGCGGCATCGGGCGGCGCTGGCGGCGTTCGCGTTCGGGATCGTGGCGGTGCTGTGGGTGCTGGGCATGGGCGCGGTGGTGATGGTGGGGGCGCGCAGCGGTCTGGCGTGGTGGCAGGTGATGCCGCTGGGCCTGGTCGAGCGGTGTCTGGCCGCGATCGAGGTGATCGCGCTGACGGCGCTCGGGGTGTGGGCGGCGGGCAAGCCGGTGGGCCTGGTGGAGGAGACGTCGGCGGGCTAACCTGACCCCGCCTCACGTTTGATTCCCCCCATCAGGAGGCCGCCGTGCCGTCCCCGCGTGATCGCCAAGCCCGCCTCGCCACGTTCGCCGTCTACGCCGTGCAGGGGCTCTCCTTCGCCACGTTGCTCACCCAGGTGGCCCACCTCCAGGACAAGCACCGGCTCGACACGGGGGTGCTGACGGTGCTGCTGCTCATCGTGCCGGTCTTCGCCGGGGTCGGCAGCGTGGCGGCCGGCTCGATCGCGGCCCGGCTGGGCAGCAAGGCGCTGCTGCGCGTGGCCCAGCCGCTGGTGGCCGCCGCCGTCGTGCTGGCCGGGCTCGCGCCGGGCGTGCCGCTGCTGGTGCCGGCGCTGCTGCTGTTCGGGGTGGCGGTCGGCGCGGTCGACGCGGGCATGAACATGCAGGGCGTCGCGGTCGAGCGCCGCTACGGCCGGGCCGTGCTCAACGGTTTCCACTGCCTGTGGAGCGTGCTGAGCCTGGCCGGGGCGCTGTGGGTGTCGGCGGTGGGCGACGGGCTGCCGCTGGAGGCGACCATGGCGATCCCGATGGCCGTGGCCGTCGCGGGCTCCCTGGTCGCGGGGCCGAAGCTCTACACGGCGACCGAGGAGCGGGCCGTCCCGGAGACGGCCACGGCAGGCGGTCGCGTCCCGTTCCGGCCGCTCCTCCCGCTCTGCCTGGCGATGGCCTTCCTGTACGTGGGCGACGCGGCGGTGTCGAACTTCTCCACGGTCTTCATGCAGGACACGCTGGCCGCCGACGCCCGGGTGATCCCGCTGGCCTACGCCGCCTACCAGGCGACCACGCTGCTGGTGCGGCTCGCGGGCGACCTGGCCGTCAGGCGTTACGGCTCGGCGGGCATCGTCAGGCTCGGCGGCGCGATCGCCACGCTGGGCTTCCTGGGCATCGTGGCGGCGCCCAGCCAGCCGCTGGCCGTGGTGGCGTTCGGGCTGACGGGCGTGGGGCTGTCGGTGGTGGCGCCGCAGTCGTTCTCGGCGGCGGGCAAGCTCGACCCGGCGGGCACCGGCAACGCGATCGCCCTGGTCAACCTGTTCAACTACGTGGGGTTCATCGTCGGCTCGGCGCTGGTGGGGGCGATCGCCGAGGCCGCCGACATGCGGGTCGCGTTCGCCGCCCCGCTCGTGCTGGCCGCCGCGATCATCGTCCTGGCGCGCGGGTTCGCGCCTCGGGTCAGGGCCGGGGCGTAACCGGTTCGCGCACCTCGGCGACCTCGACCGGGCGGCGTTCGCGGCGTGACAGCTCGGCGGCCTCGGCGACGTACAGGGCTTCCAGGGCGTCCTCGATCGGGCACAGGCCGGGGGCGCCTCGCAGGAACGCGTCGAGCTCGGCCGCGTAGGCGTCGGCGAAGCGGGTGACGAAGTCGGGCCACGGCTCGCCGTGCGGCTGCAGCCCCTCGGCCGACGACAGCGGGGCGCGCGGGCCCAGGCCGACGGCGCGGGTCCCCCGGGTGCCCGCGAGTTCCATGCGGACGTCGTACCCGGCGCCGTTGTAGCGCGAGCCCTGCACGGTGGCCAGCGTGCCGTCGTCGAGGGTGAGCAGCGCGGCGCTGGTGTCGACGTCGCCGGCCTCGGCGAAGAAGGCGGCGCCCCGGTTCGCGCCGGTCGCGTACACGGAGACGACCTCGCGGCCGGTCACCCAGCGCAGGATGTCGAAGTCGTGGATGTGGCAGTCGCGGTAGATGCCGCCGGACTGCGGGATGTAGGCGGCGGGCGGCGGGGCGGGGTCGGCGGTGATCAGGTGCACCCGGTGCAGCCCCCCCAGCTCGCCGGCGCGCAGCGCGGCCCGGGCGGCGGCGTAACCGGCGTCGAAGCGGCGCTGGAAGCCGATCTGCACCCGGTGGCCGCGGGCCGCCTCCAGCACCTCGGCGGTCTCCTTGACGCCGGCGGCGACGGGCTTCTCGCAGAAGGCCGGGACGCCGCGCCGGCAAGCCTCGCGCAGCAGCGCGGCGTGCGTGCCGGTGGGCGTGGCGATCACCACGGCGTCGGCCTCGAACGGGTCGCCGGGCCTGCCGTGCGGCGAGGTGCGCACCGGGTCGGCCACGACCAGGTCGTCCACCAGCGGATGCGCGGCCAGCGTGGCCGCGTGGAAGGCGCCGATGCGGCCCAGCCCGAGCAGTCCCACGCGCATGGCTTCTTTCTAGGCCAGCGCCCTACTCCTGTCCAGACATTCTGACCTTCAGTCCGCGTACGGCCTCCGCAGCCTTGCGTGCGGGCACCCGGGCGAAGCCGATCACGACGGCCGGCGGACCGGCGGACGAGCGCATCGGCGCGACGGCCTCGGCCGAGAGCCCCAGCTCCAGCGCCGCCTCCACCACCTCGTCCTCGTCCCAGCCGTCGGGCAGGTCCAGGTAGGCGTGCAGCCCGGCCTCGATGCCGCGCACCCGGACGCCGGGCACGTGCTCGGCCAGCGCCTGGACCAGCGCGTCGCGGCGGCGGTGATACTCGCGGCGCATGCGGCGCAGGTGCTTGTCGTAGCCGCCGGTGCGCAGGAAATGCGCCAGCGCGTACTGCTCGATGACCGGGGAGCCCAGGTCGAGCTCGCCCCGGGCGCGGCGGACGGCGTCGGCGAGGTGGGCGGGGGCGGCCACCCAGCCCAGGCGCAGGCCGGGCGCCAGCGCCTTGCTGACGCTGCCGGACAGGATCACCCTGTCGGGCGCGAGCCCCTGGAGGCAGCCGACGGGGTCGCGGTCGAAGCGGAACTCGGCGTCGTAGTCGTCCTCCAGGATCGTCCGGTCGCCCTCGCGCGCCCACTCCAGCAGGGCGGCCCGCCGCGCGGGCGAGAGCACCACCCCGGTCGGGAACTGGTGGGCCGGCGTGACCAGCACCGATTCGGCCCGGCGGGTCCGCAGGGCGGCGACGTCGAGTCCGTCCTCGTCCACCGGGACGGGCACCAGCTCGGCCCCGGCGCGGCGCAGCAGGGGCGCCTGGCGGTGGCTGCTGGGGTCCTCGACGGCCAGCCCGGCGGGGCTGAGCACGTGCAGGATCAGGCTGAGGCCCTGGGCGACGCCGCCGACGATGACCAGGTTCTCGGCGCGCACGTCGGCGGCCCGCACCCGGCGCAGGTAGCCGGCCAGCTCCTCGCGGAGCTCGGGGACGCCGCCGGGGTCGCCGTAGTCGAGGGCGTCGGCGGGCACGGTGGCCAGGACGTGCCGGACGGCGGCCAGCCAGCGTTCGCGCGGGAAGTGGCCGAGCTCCGGGGAGGTGGGGCGGTGGCCGTAGTAGGGGGCGCGCGGCCCTGACCGGGGCGGCGTGGGGCTGGGGGCGCGGGCGGCGGCCGGGGCTACCTGGGTGCCGGAGCCGACGCGGGAGATCAGGAAGCCCTCGGCGACGAGCTGCTCGTACGCCTCGACCACCACGCCCCGGGAGACTCCCAGGTCGGCGGCCAGGTCGCGGGAGGCGGGCAGGCGGGTGCCGGAGGTGAGCCTGCCGAGCCGGATGGAGTCGCGCACCTCGGAGGCGATCTGCCCAGCGATCGCCCCCTTGCCGCGATTTATCGCGATATGAAGGTCGGCCATAATGGTCCTGTTTTACCTCGGCTCTTTGGACTATTTGCGGAGACCATTGGCTTCCTAGCATGCCGTACATGAGAAACGGAGTCGCCGGGGCCACAGCCGCCATGTTCCTCGTCGGGACACTGGCCGGGGTGTCCGGGCTGGTCAACGACTATCCCGTGTACGGCGGGCAGGCCGTGCGCTATCTGCTCGCGGCCGTCGTCCTGGTCGCGGTGACGCGGGTGATGAAGCTGCGGTTCGTCCGGCTGACGGGCCGCGAGTGGCTGCTGCTCGGCGCGCTCACCACGGTCGGGCTGGTGATCTTCAACGTGGCCGTGATCGAGTCCACCCGCGTGGCGGGCCCGGCCCTGGTCGGCACCGTGCTCGGCACCGTGCCGCTCGCGCTGGCCATCGCCGGCGGCCGGCCCGCGCCGCGCCTGCTGGCCGGCTCCGTGGTGGTCGTCGCCGGGGCCACGCTCGCCACCGGGCTCGGCAGCGGCAACCTGCCCGGCCTGCTGTGGGCGCTCGTCGCCCTGGTGGGCGAGGTGGGCTTCTCCCTGCTGGCGCTGCCGCTGCTGCCGAAGCTGGGGGCCATCCGGGTGTCCACGTACTCGACGGTCCTGGCCGTGCCCCTGCTGGCCGTGACCGGGTTCGTCCGGGAAGGCACGGGGATGCTCCGGATGCCGACGCTCGCCGAGTCGCTGGGCTTCGGCTACCTGGCGGTCGTGGTGACCGTGGGGGCGTTCCTGCTCTGGTACACCTCGCTGCCGAAGCTCGGGCCGGGGCGGGCCGGGTTGTTCGCCGGGCTGATCCCGGTGGGGGCCATCAGCACCGGTCTGGTGCTGGGCATCGCCACGCCGTCCCGCTACGACCTGCTCGGCGCCGGGCTGGTCATCATCGGCATCCTCATCGGCCTGACCACCGCGCGGCGGACGGCGCGGGAGAGCGCGTACCCTACTGACCATGCCGGACTTCGACTACACCGATCTGCTTCCCCTGGGCGCCGATGACACGGAATATCGGCTGATCACGTCGGATGGGGTGAAGAAGATCGAAGCGGCCGGGCGGACCTTCCTCGAAGTGGAGCCCGAAGCGCTGCGGCTGCTCACCGAGACGGCGATCCACGACATCTCCCACTTCCTGCGGCCGTCGCACCTCGCCCAGCTCCGCAAGATCGTCGATGACCCCGAGTCCAGCGGCAACGACCGGTTCGTCGCGCTCGACCTGCTGAAGAACGCCTCCATCTCGGCCGGCGGCGTGCTGCCCATGTGCCAGGACACCGGCACCGCGATCGTCATGGGCAAGCGCGGACGCCACGTGCTGACCGACGGGGCCGACGCCGAGCACCTCTCGCGCGGCGTTTACGACGCCTACACGCGGCTCAACCTGCGCTACTCCCAGATGGCCCCGCTGACCATGTGGGAGGAGAAGAACACCGGCAGCAACCTGCCCGCGCAGATCGAGCTCTACGCCGAGGACCCGCACGGCCACCCGGACGAGTACAAGCTGCTGTTCATGGCCAAGGGCGGCGGCTCGGCCAACAAGTCCTTCCTCTACCAGGAGACGAAGGCGGTGCTCAACGAGAAGCGGATGATGGCCTTCCTGGAGGAGAAGATCCGCTCGCTCGGCACCGCCGCGTGTCCTCCGTACCATCTCGCGGTCGTCGTCGGCGGCACGTCCGCCGAGTACGCGCTCAAGACCGCCAAGTACGCCAGCGCCCGCTACCTCGACTCGATCCCCACCGAGGGGTCGGCGTCCGGGCACGGCTTCCGCGACCTGGAGCTGGAGGCGAAGGTCTTCGAGCTGACGCAGAAGCTGGGCATCGGCGCGCAGTTCGGCGGCAAGTACTTCTGCCACGACGTGCGGGTGATCCGGCTGCCCCGGCACGGCGCGTCCTGCCCGGTGGCGATCGCGGTGTCGTGCTCGGCCGACCGGCAGGCCCTGGCCAAGATCACGCCGGAGGGCGTGTTCCTGGAGAAGCTGGAGACCGACCCGGCGCGGTTCCTGCCCGAGACGACCGACGAGCACCTGTCGGACGACGTCGTCTCCATCGACCTCAACCGCCCGATGCCCGAGATCCTCGCCGAGCTCACGAAATATCCGGTCAAGACGCGGCTGTCGCTCACCGGCCCCCTCGTGGTCGCCCGCGACATCGCGCACGCCAAGATCAGCGAGCTGCTCGACAACGGCGGCGAGATGCCGCAATACCTGAAGGACCACGCGGTCTACTACGCGGGCCCGGCCAAGACGCCCGAGGGCTACGCGTCCGGGTCGTTCGGCCCGACGACCGCGGGGCGCATGGACTCCTACGTCGAGCGCTTCCAGGCGGCCGGCGGCTCGATGGTGATGCTCGCCAAGGGCAACCGGTCCAAGCAGGTCACCGAGGCGTGCAAGCAGTACGGCGGCTTCTACCTGGGCTCCATCGGCGGCCCGGCGGCGCGGCTGGCCCAGGACTGCATCAAGAAGGTCGAGGTCCTCGAATACCCCGAGCTCGGCATGGAAGCGGTGTGGAAGATCGAGGTCGTCGACTTCCCGGCGTTCATCGTGGTCGACGACAAGGGCGACGACTTCTTCACCGACCGCACCGGGCCGGTGCTGAGCATCGGGCGGCGCTGAGCCGCCTGACGTCCCAGGGTGCCGGGCAGCGCGGTCAGGCCGCCACCGGCACCCGATGCGGCGCCACGACGCTGCCGTCGGGCAGCAGCAGGCCGGTGTCCTCGAACAGGACGACACCGTTGCAGAGCAGGCTCCAGCCCTGGTCGGGGTGGGCCGAGATCACGTGCGCGGCTTCACGGTCGGGGGAATCGGAACTCGGACAAGTGGGGACGTGACTGCACATCGTGCACCTCTCAGATGGCGCTCCTGGGTTCTGATCTCAGTAGGGCAGCTGGCGCCCGGACGGCGTGCGAAGGTCCAGCGAGGCCCCGCTCGGCCTGCGGGGCCGGCGGCGAACCTGGATCTGGCGCATCTTCACCACGTCCCTCGATCGGTTGTCAGTTGCTGTCGAGCTTCGGGCTGATGCCTTCATTGTGACGATCGGCACCGACAGATTCGGCCTCCTTATGTGCCTTCCTGCCCGATGGATCCAGCATGCCTGCGTGCCCTTACCACAGCCTTACAACTTGCTGACGCGTCCCCAGAGTTCCCGTCAGCAATCACTGCCTGCCCGTTACCCGGCGGCGTGTCTAAGAGGAGCGGAGTGCGGTCACCCGGGCGGGCGGGGCGAGCCGCCCGCCCGGACAGGACCGAACTGCCCTCCCATGCTGCCCGACTTGAGTCCTAGGTCGCAAGGCTGATGCAACTGCGAATGTCTTGCAATAGTGTCGTGATCACCACCGAAGGAGGACTCATGGGCGACTACACCCTTCCGGACATGCCCTACGACTACGCGGCGCTGGAGCCCGCCATCACCGGCGAGATCCTGGAGCTGCACCACGCCAAGCACCACGCCGCCTACGTCAAGGGCGCCAACGACACGCTGGAGCGGCTGGCCGAGGCCCGCGACAAGGGCGAGTTCGGCGGCCTGGTCGGGCTGGAGAAGACGTTCGCGTTCAACCTGTCCGGGCACGTACTGCACTCGATCTTCTGGCAGAACCTCTCCCCCGACGGCGGCGACCGCCCCGACGGGCCGCTCCGCGACGCCATCGACGAGCACTTCGGCACGTTCGAGGCGTTCCAGAAGCAGCTCACCACCGCCACCGCGTCCGTGCAGGGCTCCGGCTGGGGCGTGCTGGCCTGGGAACCGCTCGGCCGGCGGCTGGTCATCGAACAGGTGTACGACCACCACGGCAACGTCGGCATGAACACCACGCCGCTGCTCGTCTTCGACGCCTGGGAGCACGCCTACTACCTGCAGTATCGCAACGTGCGCCCGGACTATGTCGAGAAGCTCTGGGGCCTGATCAACTGGGAGGATGTGGCCGCCCGCTTTGCTGACGTCACCGGTCAGACCGGTTGACTTGGATTCGCAACAAATTATCGGCCACGCCTCTACTGGTCGGTTTACACAAATAGGTAAGCTGCCAGGCATGCGTGCGCCCTCCGGTTACCTCCTCGCCGCGCGCTACCGGCTCGTCGAACCGGTCGGACGCGGCGGCATGGGCACCGTGTGGCGGGCACATGACGAGCTGCTCAACCGCGAGGTCGCGGTCAAGGAAGTGCGCCTTCCGACCGTGCTCGACGAGGAGCTGCGCGCCGAGCTGTGCGCGCGCACCGAACGCGAGGGCCGGGCCACCGCCATGGTCGCCCACCCGTCGGTCATCACCGTCTTCGACGTGGTCACCGAGGACGACCGGCCGTGGATCGTGATGGAGCTGCTCCGGGCCAAGTCCCTGGAGCAGCTCATCCAGGAGGAGGGACCGCTCCAGCCGCGCCACGCCGCCGAGATCGGCCGCCAGATCCTCGGCGCGCTGCGCGCCGTGCACGCCAAGGGCATCCTGCACCGCGACGTCAAGCCCAGCAACGTGCTGGTGACCGAGGACCGCGCCGTGCTCACCGACTTCGGCCTGGCGGCCCTCGAAGGCGACGTCTCCATCACCCAGGCCGGCATCGTGCTCGGCTCCGCCGGCTACATCGCTCCAGAGCGCGTGCTCGGCGCCAAGGCCAGCCCCGCCGCCGACCTGTGGTCGCTCGGCGCGACCCTCTACACCGCCGTCGAGGGCCGCGGCCTGCACGGACGCCGTACGGCAGCCGCCGCGCTGGCCGCGCTGACCAGCGGCGAGCCCATCCCGATGGCCAAGGCCGGGCCGCTCGCCCCGGTGCTCGACGCGCTGCTGCGCATCAACCCGCACACCCGGCTCGACTCGGTGCGCGCCTCCCTCATGCTCGCCCGCGTGGCGGCGGGCGGCTCCGCCGAGGAGCCGCTGACCCCGCGCAAGGCCCCGCGCCCGGCCATGGCGCTCCACGCGCCGTCTTTCCCACGCCGGCCCGCGCACCGCGGGCTCCACCGGGCCGACGTCACCTCCTCGGCGACCGTGAGCGTGCCCGTCCAGCGGCAGGAACGCAAGCCAGGTGAGGGAGTTCACAGAAAAAGAGGGGAAGCCAGGCCCGCCCCGTCGGCTTATGCCCGCTTGAAATCGACGGTGATAAAGTTGTTCCTTCCTCGGCGGTTCTGGCCAAGAGAACTTCGCAAGCGAGGTTAAAGCACTTCCCAAGCGAGAATCGATATCTTCTTCTCATGCCGGAACAGCAGACGCGCCTGCTAGCGGAGCGTTACGAGCTCATCTCGCCCCTCGGCCGGGGCACCATGGGCACCGTGTGGCGTGCCCGCGACCGCGCCCTCGGCCGCGAAGTGGCGGTCAAGGAGATCCGCCAGGATCCCGGGCTCACCGAGGAGCAACGCGCCGAGCTGCGCGAACGCATGGTCCGCGAAGGGCGCATCGCCGCCCGCATCAGCCACCCGGCCGTCGCCGCCATCCACGACGTGCTCGTCCACGACAACAGCCCGTGGATCATCATGGAGCTCATCGAGGCCCGCTCCCTGGAGCAGGTCATCGACGAGGAAGGCCCGCTGCCGCCCCGGCTCGTCGCCGAGATCGGCGTCGACCTCCTCGGCGCGCTGCGCGCCGCGCACGCCCAGGGCATCACCCACCGCGACGTCAAACCCGGCAACGTGCTCATCACCGAGAGCGGCCGCGTCGTCCTCACCGACTTCGGCATCGCCAAGGCCGAGGGCGACTCCCGGCTCACCCGGACCGGCATGGTGATCGGCTCCCCCGGCTACACCGCCCCGGAACGTGCCAGAGGCGAATACACCGGGCCCGAGTCCGACATCTGGTCCCTGGGGGCCACGCTCTACTTCGCCGTCGAGGGCCGGCCCGCCTACGAACGCTCCACGATCGCCGAGACGCTGGCGGCGCTGCTCAGCGAGAGCGCCGACCCGCCCACCCAGGCCGGCCAGCTCCGCCCGGTGCTCGACGGGCTCCTGCACAAGAACTACAAGCAACGGCTCAACGCCGCCAAGGCCGAGACCATGCTGCGCATGGTCGCCGACACGCCGACGAGCGAGATGCCGGCCATCACCGGCGAGGCCCTCAACCAGGAGTCCCCCTTGTCCCAGCCCGCTTCCCGCCCCCAGCCCGTACCCCCTGCCACACCTGGGCCGGGCGCGGGGACGCCGGCGAGCAGCGAGGTCGGCTCGGCGTTCGCGCCCGGCGCGGCGGCGCCCGTACAGCTCGGCGGGCCCGGCGCGGTGGCCGACTCCGACAGGACGGTCAGCCTGCAGCGGCCCAAGAGCCCCTTCCCCCAGCCCGCCCCTCCCCGGACGCCGCCCGCGCCGCAGTCGCCCCCGCAGGGCCGCCCGGCGCAGGGCACACCCCCGCACGGCGGGCCCGGGCACGCCCCCCAGCCTCCGTCCCCTCAGCCTCCGTCCCCCCAGGGCCCGTACGCCCCAGGCCCCCAGGGACCGGGACCGCAGGGACAGGGACCCCACGGACCGGGGCCCCAAGCGAACGGCCCCCAAGGGCCGGGACCCCAGGCGCCCGCCCCTCACGGCCCCGGACCACAGGGAACCGGACCCCAGGCGGCCGGACCGCAAGGGCCTCAGGGACGCGGACCGCAGGCGCAGGGACCGCAAGGGCCTGGGCCGCAGGGCGCCGGGCGGCCCGGGCCCGTGGGCAAGGCCGGGGACGAGAGCACCATCGTCACGACGCGCATCCAGCTGCCGAGCGCGCCGGGCCTCCAGGTGTACCCGCCGACCCCGCAGCAGCAGCGCCCCCAGCAGCCCGCTCCCGGGCAACCCCAGCAGGGCCCGTACCCGCCGGGGCCCCAGCAGCCGGAGCGTCCCGACTCCCACGGCCTGGGCACCGACCTGTTCGCCATCGCCGGCCCCGACGAGCCCGCGAGCGGCAACCGCAAGGGCATGCTCATGCTCATGGGCGTCGCCGCCGCCGCGGCCGTGGTGATCGCCATCCTGATCGTGGCCCTGCTTCAGAGCTGATCGCCTGCCCGTGAGCCAGACTGGGAGGCATGAGCGAGTACCGTATCGAACGTGACTCGATGGGCGAGGTGCGCGTCCCGGCGGGCGCCAGGTGGCGCGCGCAGACCCAGCGAGCGGTGGAGAACTTCCCGATCTCGGGCCGGACGCTGGAGCCGTCCCACATCGCCGCGCTCGGCCTGATCAAGGCCGTGGCCGCGGAGGTCAACGGCGAGCTGGGCGTGATCGACAAGGATCTGGCGGAGGCGATCGCGCAGGCGGCGGCCGACGTGGCGGAGAACGAGCACGACGAGCATTTCCCGATCGACGTCTTCCAGACGGGTTCCGGCACCTCGTCCAACATGAACGCGAACGAGGTGATCGCCTCCTTGGCGGAGGAGCGGCTGGGCCGCCCGGTGCATCCGAACGACCATGTGAACGCCTCGCAGTCGTCGAACGACGTCTTCCCCACGTCGATCCACGTGGCGGCGGCGACGGAGGTGACCTACCATCTGCTGCCCTCGCTGGAGCATCTGGCGACGGCGCTGCGGACGAAGGAGCTGCAGTTCCAGGATGCGGTGAAGTCGGGGCGCACGCATTTGATGGACGCGACGCCGGTGACGCTGGGCCAGGAGTTCGGCGGTTACGCGACGCAGGTGGAGCACGGCGCGGTGCGGGTGAAGGCGGCGCTGGGCCATCTGCTGGAGCTTCCGCTGGGCGGCACGGCGGTCGGCACGGGGATCAACACGCCGCCGGGGTTCGCGGAGCTGGCGATCGCGCGGCTGCGTGAGGCGACGGGGATCGGGTTCCGTGAGGCGATGGACCATTTCGAGGCGCAGAGCGCGCAGGATTCGGTCGTGGAGCTGTCGGGCCAGCTCAAGGTGGTGGCCGTCTCCCTGAACAAGATCGCCAACGATCTGCGCTGGATGGGGTCGGGGCCGCGGGCGGGGCTGGGTGAGATCAACCTGCCGGATCTGCAGCCGGGTTCGTCGATCATGCCGGGCAAGGTCAATCCGGTCATCCCGGAGGCCACGGCGATGGTGGCGGCGCAGGTGATCGGCAATGACGCGGCGATCACGTTCGCGGGCGCGTCGGGCAGTTTCGAGCTGAACGTGCAGCTCCCGCTGATCGCGCGCAACATCCTGGAGTCGATCCGGCTGCTGGCGAACGTGTCGCGGCTGCTGGCCGACCGGTGCGTCATGGGCATCACGGCGAACGTCGACAGGCTGCGGGAGTACGCGGAGTCGTCGCCGTCGATCGTGACGCCGCTCAACCGGCATGTCGGCTACGAGGAGGCCGCCAAGATCGCCAAGCAGGCGCTCCAGGAGCGCAAGACGATCCGCGAGGTGGTGATCGAGCGTGGCCACGTCGCGAACGGCACGCTGACGGAGGAGCAGCTCGACGGCCTGCTGGACGTGCTGTCGATGACGCGGCCCGGCTAGGGCCGGTCGAGCTCGGCCAGCCGGGCGCGGGCCTGGTCGAGTTCGTCGCGCACCTGGGCGAGCTCGCGTTCGAGCTCCAGGATGCGGCGGATGGCGATGAGCGTCATGCCTTCGTCGACCATGCGGGTGACGTGCTGGACGGCCAGGATGTCGTGGCGTGAGTAGCGGCGCTGGCCGCCGTTGGACCGGCCGGGGCTGATGACGTCGTGGCGGTCCAGCCGGCGCAGGTAGGCCGGCTGGACCTGGAGCATCTCGGCCACCTGCCCGAGCGAGTAGAGCGGGGCGTGCTCGTTGTCGAAGGGGAGTTGGGGCATGCGGCCTCTCTCGCTTTCGAACGGGGGGCGGGCGGGGGCGGACGGTGGCGCCCGCCCCGGTCGCCGGTGTCAGGCGTTGATGGCCTTGGGCGTGGTCCGCTGGATCTCCACCTTGCGCGGTCTGGCGCGTTCGAGGACGGGGATGCGGACGGTGAGGACGCCGTTGTCGTACCCCGCGTCGATGCGCTCGCTGTCGAGGTGTTCCGACAGGTAGACGCGCCTGGTGAAGGTGCCCATCGGGCGCTCGCGGACGAACAGCCGCTCGCCTTCGCCGATCTCCTCCTCGCGGCGCGCGCTGACACTCAGGACGCCGCGGTCGACGGTCACCTCGATCGAGCCGGGCTCGACGCCGGGCAGGTCGAAGCGCAGGATGACGTCGTCGTCGCGGCGGAGCCCGTCCATGGCCATCGCGGCTCCGTCGTCGAAGGTCTGGCGGGCCAGGCGGTTGAACTGGCGCTCGAACTCCTGGAAGAACGGGTCGATCGACGTGAGCAGCATCCGAACCTCCTTGAAACTCGGAGTGGCTGTAACCTCCAACTGCAGTTGCAGGTTAACTCCATTACGAGTTGGAAGCAAGTGTCCGGGTGGCCGCTGACCAGCGGGCGAGCAGATCCGCGGCGCCGCCTGAGTCGACGGCGTCGGCGGCCCGCTTGTACGCGCCCTCCAGGGCCTGGGTGAGCCCCTCGGCCGGGGGCGCGCCGTCGGCGGCCACCAGCGCGGCGGCGGCGTTGAGCAGCACGATGTCGCGCACCGGCCCCGGCGTCCCGGCGAACACGGCGCGGGCGACGGCGGCGTTGTGCCGGGCGTCGCCGCCGCGCAGCTCGTCGGGCGTGGCGCGCGGGATGCCCAGCTCGGCCGGGTCGAAGGAGGTGGGCGTGACCGTGCCGCGCCGCACCACCCAGACCGACGACGGCCCGGACGTGGTGAGCTCGTCGAGCCCGTCGTCACCCCGGAAGACCAGCGAGGAGCCGCCGCGCTCGGCCAGCACGCCCGCGATCACCGGCGCCATGCGCGGATGGAACACACCGACGGCCTGGGCGGCGGGCAGCGCCGGGTTCGTCAGCGGCCCCAGGAAGTTGAACACCGTGGGCACGCCCAGCTCCCGGCGGGCCCGCGAGGCGTGTCTGAGCGCCGGATGGAAGGTCGCGGAGAAGCAGAACGTGATGCCCGCCTCCTCGGCCACCCGCGCCACGGCCGCCGGAGGCAGATCGACGACCACGCCGAGCTCCTCCAGCACGTCGGCCGCGCCGGTGGTGGAGGACGAGGCCCGGCCGCCGTGCTTGACCACCTTGGCGCCGGCCGCGGCGGCGACGACGGCGGCCATGGTGGACACGTTCACGGTGTTGGCGCGGTCGCCGCCGGTGCCGACGAGGTCGACCGTGTCACCGGGAATCCTGATCGCGGACGAGCCGGCGAGCAGCCCGTCGGCCAGGCCGGCCACCTCCTCGACCGTCTCCCCCTTGGCGCGCAGCGCGACGGCGAAGGCGGCGATCTGCGCGTCGGTGGCCCTGCCGGACATGATCTGCGACATGGCCCAGGCCGCCTCGCGCGCCGACAGGGAGCTGCCGCCGAGAAGCGTGGTGAGCAGTGCGGACCAGGTGACGGTCATGAGGACGCCCTTTCGTGTGTCGGGGAGCTCGACAGGGCGTCGCGGGAGCTCCCGGCGGGCCGCCTCGTCGAGGCGGCCAGGGATGCGTATGCGCTGGTGGGACCGCCTAGGAGGCGGGCCACCACTGGGACGGATACGCGATCACGCGGACAGGCTATCAGGTGCGCCGGACCACATAGGGAAGCGGTCAGGTATGTCGTCCCAGCCCATGCGTGCCGGAGCCGCGACCGCCTAGGGTCGGAGCATGGAGCTGACGGGGCGCACTGCGCTCGTGACGGGGGCCGGGGGCGGGATCGGCGCGGCGTGCGCCCGGCGGCTGGCCGCGGGCGGGGCCCGGGTGCTGGTCGTCGACCGGCGGGGCGACCTGGCGCGCGAGGTCGCGGCCGAGGTGGGCGGGCTGGCCGTGCAGGCCGACCTGGCCGAGCCGGGGTTCGCCGGCGCGCTGCCCGATGAGCCGGTCGACATCGTGGTGAACAACGCGGGGTTCCAGCACGTGGCGCCGATCGAGGAGTTCCCGCCCGACGTGTTCGCCGCCATGATGCGGGTGATGGTGGAGGCGCCGTTCCTGATCGCCCGCCGGGTGCTGCCGGGCATGTACGCACGGGGCTGGGGGCGGATCGTCAACATCTCGTCGGTCCACGGGCTGCGCGCCTCGCCGTACAAGGTGGCCTATACGACCGCGAAGCACGCGCTGGAGGGGTTCAGCAAGACGCTGGCGCTCGAAGGGGCGCCGCACGGGGTGACCTCCACCTGCGTGTGCCCGGCGTACGTGCGGACCGGGCTGGTCGAGGGCCAGATCGCCGACCAGGCACGCGCGCACGGCATCGCGGCGGACGAGGTCGTCGAGGACATCATGCTCAGGCCGGCGGCGATCAAGCGGCTGATCGAGCCGGAGGAGGTCGCCGAGCTGGTCGCCTACCTGTGCGGGCCGGCCGGGTCGTTCATCACCGGCGTGTCGCTGCCGGTCGACGGCGGCTGGACGGCGCGGTAGTGGTCAGGCGGTTCCTCGAACTGCTGGCCAGGGAGGCGTCGGCGGTCGAGTTCGAAGGCCCGGTCATCGAGGCGCGGGCCGCGGGCGCCGACCCGGCGGCGATCGAGGAACTCGAACGCGCCAAGGTCGAGGCGCTGCGCGTGCGCGCCCTGCTCAGGCGCCGGGCCCGGCGCGAGGCCGAGCTGTCGGCGCTCTACGACACGGCCGGCGACCTGGCCGCGCTGCGTGACCTCGACGCGGTGCTGGAGGCGATCGTGCACCGGGCCAGGCAGCTCCTGGCCACCGACACCGCCTACCTCACGCTGCACGACCCCGACCGCGGCGACACGTACATGCGGGTGACCGACGGGTCGATCTCGGCCAAGTTCCGGTCGCTGCGGCTGGCGATGGGGGCCGGGCTGGGCGGGCTGGTGGCGCAGACGGCGGTGCCGTACTCGACCGCCGACTACTTCGCCGACGCCCGGTTCCGGCACAAGGACGACATCGACGAGGCCGTCCAGGAGGAGGGGCTGGTCGCGATCCTGGGCGTGCCGCTGCGGCTGGGCCAGCGGGTGATCGGCGTGCTGATGGCGGCCAACCGCAGCGCCAGGCCGTTCCACCAGGAGGAGGTGTCGCTGCTGGCCAGCCTGGCCGCGCACGCCGCCGTCGCGATCGACAACGCCAGGCTGCTGCAGGAGACCAGGAACGCGCTGGAGGAGCTCTCCCAGGCGCACCGCACCGCGCGGGCGCACGCGGAGGCGGTGGAGCGGGCCGCCACGGCGCACGACCGCATGACGTCGCTGGTGCTGCGCGGCGGCGGCATCGAGGACGTGGCCGCCGTCGTCACCGACGTGCTCGGCGGCTCGCTGGCCGTGCTCGACGACCTCGGCCGCCCGCTCACCGGCCACGTCGCCGGCCTGACCGATCCCGTACGGGCTGCCGGGCCGGACGCGGACGCGCCCGGCGGGGTGGACCCGGGGGTGCTGGAGGCGGCGCAGGCGTCGCGGGCGCTGGGCCGCACCGTGCGGCGGGGCGACCTGTGCATCGCGTCGGTGGACGTCGGCGGCGAGCCGCTGTGCACGCTGGTGCTGCGCAGCGACGACGCCGACGAGCGCATCCTGGAGCGGGCCGCGCTGGTGTGCGCGCTGCTGCTGCTGTTCCGGCGCAGCGTCGCCGAGGCCGAGGGCCGGGTGCGCGGCGAGCTGCTCGACGACCTGATCTCCAGGCCCGGCTCCCCCGGGCTGGCCGACCGGGCCAGGCGGCTCGGCATCGACCTGACGGCCCCGCACGTCGTGGTCGTCGCCCGGCACGACGGGCAGCGCGAGCGCGCCGCGTTCTGGGCCTCCTCGCAGGCCGCTCAGCGCCACGGGCTGGCCGCCGCGCGGCCGGGCGAGGTCGTGCTGCTGCTGCCCGGCCGCGACCCCGGCGCGCTGGCCCAGCGCACCGCCGGCGACCTGTCGGCGTCGCTCGGCACCCCCGCGACCGCGGGCGCCTCCGCCCCGGAGACCGGCCCCGTCGGGGTCGCGCGGGCCTACCGGGAGGCGCGGCGGTGCGCGGACGCGCTCGTCGCGCTCGGGCGCGCCGGTGACGGCGCGAGCGCCGGCGAGCTGGGGTTCGTCGGGCTGCTCATCGGCGAGGGCAGGGACGTGCCCGGCTTCGTGGCGGGCGCGCTCGGCCCCGTCATCGAGTACGACGCCCGCCGGGGCACGGCGCTGGCCGCCACCCTGGCCGCGTACTTCGGCTCCGGCATGTCGCCGTCACGCACGGCCGAGACCATGCACATCCACGTCAACACCGTCACCCAGCGGCTGGACCGGGTCGCCAAGCTGCTCGGCGACGGCTGGCAGGAGCCGGAGCGCGCCCTGGAGATCCAGCTCGCCCTCCGCCTGCACCGGCTCGGCCACACACCCTCCAGCCAGAGTGTGGGGCCCGCGACCATATGAGTGACGCGGGTCACTCCCTAGCGTGACGGCATGGCCACTTCCATCAAGAAGATCGTCGGCGCGAGCCTGATCGGCACCACCATCGAGTGGTACGACTTCTTCCTGTACGGCTCGGCAGCCGCACTCGTGTTCAACCAGCTCTTCTTCCCCGAGTCCGATCCGCTCACCGGGACGCTGCTGGCGTTCCTCACCTACGCCGTCGGCTTCGTCGCCCGCCCGCTCGGCGGGCTGGTGTTCGGCCACTTCGGCGACCGCGTCGGCCGCAAGACGCTGCTCGTGGTCAGCCTGCTCATGATGGGCGTCGCCACGTTCCTGATCGGCTGCCTGCCCACGTACACGGGCATCGGCGCGGCGGCGCCGCTGCTGCTGACCGGGCTGCGCCTGGTGCAGGGGTTCGCGCTGGGCGGCGAGTGGGGCGGCGCGGTGCTGATCGTCTCCGAGCACGGCGACGCGAAGCGGCGCGGCTTCTGGGCGTCCTGGCCGCAGGCGGGCGCACCGGGCGGCAACCTGCTGGCCACCGGCGTGCTGGCCGCGCTGGCGGCGTTCCAGTCGGACGAGGCGTTCCTGGCGTGGGGCTGGCGGGTGCCGTTCCTGCTGTCGGGCGTGCTGGTGCTGATCGGGCTCTGGATCCGGCTGACGATCACCGAGTCGCCGGTGTTCCAGCAGGCCGCCCCGGAGAAGGCGCCGCCGATCGTGGGCGTGCTGCGGCACCACTGGCGGGACGTGATCATCGCGATCGGCGCCCGGATGGCGGAGAACATCTCCTTCTACCTGATCACGGTGTTCGTCATCACCTACGCCAAGACGACCGGTCTGGACAACTCGACCGTGCTCGGCGCGGTGCTGATCGCCTCGGCGATCCACTTCGTGACGATCCCGCTGTGGGGGGCGCTGTCGGACCGGTTCGGCCGCCGCCCGATCTACCTGGCGGGCGCCGCGGGCGTCGGACTGTGGATCTTCGCGTTCTTCCCGCTGATCGACACGGGCAACTTCCTGGCGATCACGCTGGCCGTGACGGTGGGGCTGCTGTTCCACGGCATGATGTACGGCCCGCAGGCGGCCTTCTTCTCGGAGCTGTTCGGGACGAGGATGCGATACACCGGCGTGTCGATCGGCGCGCAGCTCTCGGCGATCGTCGCCGGCGCGCTGGCCCCGATCATCGCGGTCCAGCTCCTGCGGGAGTTCGGCAGCAGCCTGCCGATCTCCGCCTACCTGGCGCTCGCGTCGGCGCTCACCCTGGCCGCCGTCTACGCCGCCAAGGAGACCCAGGGCCGCGACCTGGCAGAGAGGATCCGCGCGTGAAGATCACCACGCCGAGGCTCACCCAGCACGTCAGGACCGTCGAGGGCCGCACCGGCGAGCCGGTGCTGTTCGTGCACGGCAACGTCTCCTCCGGCGCGTTCTGGCGCGACAGCATGGCCGCGCTGCCCGGCGGCTTCCGCCCGCTCGCGGTGGACCTGCGCGGCTTCGGCGAGAGCGACCCGGAGCCGGTCGACGCCACGCGCGGCGTCCGCGACTTCTCCGACGACCTGGCGGAGCTGGCCGAAGCCCTCGGCCTGACCGCGCTCCACCTGGTCGGCTGGAGCATGGGCGGCGGCGTCGTGCTGCAGCTCCTGCTCGACCACCCGGCCCTGGTCAGGAGCGTCACGCTGGTGAACCCGGTGTCCCCGTACGGCTGGGGCGGCACGCACGGCCCCGACGGCACGCTCACGCACCCCGACGGCGCGGGCGCCGGAGCCGGCGCCGCGAACCCCGACTTCGTCACCCGGCTGAAGGCCGGCGACCTGTCGGACGAGTCGCCCGCCTCGCCCCGCTCGGTCTTCCGCGCCACCTACGTCAAGCACCCGGTGCCCGACGAGGACTTCTACGTACGGGCCATGCTCACCATCCGCGTCGGCGAGGCCAACTACCCGGGCGACCCGGCCACCTCGGCGGCCTGGCCGCACGTCGCGCCCGGCAAGCACGGCGTGCTCAACGCCCTGGCCCCCACCCACTTCCGGCTCGACGGCCTGCCGCAGGTCGAGCCCAGGCCGCCCATCCTGTGGATCAGGGGCGCCGACGACCTGATCGTCTCCGACACCTCCCTGTACGACCTGGCCCACCTCGGGGCGCTGGGCGTGGTGCCCGGCTCCCCCGGCACGCCCGCCCAGCCGATGGTCGCCCAGACCCGGGCGGTGCTGGAACGCTACGGCCGCTACCGGGAGGCCGTGCTGGACGACTGCGGCCACAGCCCGCACCTGGAGCGGCCCGCCGACTTCGACCGGCTGCTGGCCGCGCACCTCGAGGAGGCACGATGATCGTGGCCATGTCGCTCGTGGCGAGCCTGCTCGTGCCCGGCGGCCCCGGCGGGCTGACCGTGCCGGGCGCCGAGCACGCCGTCACCGCCCGGCTCGACGACCTCACCACCGCCGGCACGGTCGCCAGCGGCCACACCGACCCCGCCGACTGGGCCGGACTGCACCCGGCCGCCACGGTCAACCCCACCGGCGTGCCCGGCGTCCAGATCGACGGCTACTTCCCCGACACCTCCACCACCAACGCCACGCACGGCTGGAACCACGACTCCCAGTTCGTCATCCGGCTGCCCGACGACTGGAACGGCGGCCTGGTCGTCACCGGCACGCCGGGCAACCGGGAGCAGTACGCCAACGACTTCACGATCTCCGACTGGGTGCTGGCCAAGGGTTACGCGTTCGCCGCCACGGACAAGGGCAACACCGGCCTGGACTTCCACACCGACGGCCGCCGCCCCGGCGACGCGATCGCCGAGTGGAACGAGCGCGTCACCCAGCTCACGCTCGCCACCAAGGCCGTCGTCAGGCAGCGCTACGGCAGGAAGCCGGCCCGCACGTTCATGGCCGGGATCTCCAACGGCGGCTACCTGGTCAGGTGGCAGCTGGAGAACCGCGGTCACCTCTACGACGGCGGCCTCGACTGGGAGGGCACGCTCTGGCGGCTCAAGGGCGACAACCTGCTCGGCTACCTGCCGGAGGCGCTGAAGGCGTACCCGGACCCGGAGGGCGTGCGGCGGGCCGGGTTCGCGGCGGGCTCGGAGTTCCTGTGGCCGTTCCACCGGCAGCACTACTGGGAGCTCACCCAGCAGCTCTACCAGCGTGAGCTGGACCCGTCCTACGAGGGCGCCCCGGCCGACTACGACTACGCCGAGCGCAGGCCGTACGCGGCGGTGGCCAGGATCGCGCTGACCGGCAGGATCACCAAGCCGCTGATCACCATCCACGGCACGCTCGACTCGCTGCTGCCGATCTCGCGCTCCTCCGACGTGTACGCCGAGATGGTCGGGCCGCACCGCCCCTTCCGCTATCACCGGGTGGAGGGCGGCAACCATCTCGACGGCCTGGTCGACGCCCACCCCGGCAGGCTGACGCCGATGCTGCCGGTGTTCCGCGAGTCGTTCGCCGAGCTGGAGGCGTGGGTTCAGTCCCGCAGGTAGCGGTGCTTGTGCGCGCGGGCCAGCCGCACCATGTGCCGCGCGCCGGGCAGCCGCCGGCCCAGCCGGTGCAGCCGGGTGTCGCGGCCCATCGGGGAGCGCCGCTTCGGGTCGGCGGCGGTGGCCGGGTGCACGGTGACCCGGCCCTTGCGCACCTCCAGCGCGAACCGGAGCCCGACCTCCTCCTCCGGGCCCCGCAGCACCGGCAGCCACACGCCGGTCCCGAGCTCGTCGCGGCCCGGCATCCTGCGCTTGATCGGCAGCTTGGCCACGAGCTGCCCGGCGATCTTGCCGGGCACCCCGGCCTCGGCCAGCGCGGGCGCCGACACCTCGCGCGGCCTGCGGCCGGTGCCGCGCAGCACCAGCTCCAGCGGCGGCCCGCCGCTCGGCGGCAGGTACGGCACGGGCAGCACCACGAACAGGCTCTCGCCGACCAGCTTGGTCTCCACGCCCGGCGACACCAGCGCGATCGACTCGGTGAACGTGCGCGGCTCCACGGCCAGGCCGAACTCGCCCGCGTCGGTCCAGCAGGGCACCACGAGCCGCATCCTGGGCCGCTGGGCCAGCACGCCGAGGCAGTTGAGCGGGCCCTCCGGCCGCCCGACCCGGCTCCTCGCCTGGTGGGCGCCGCCGAACATGCGCACGTGCACCTCCCACTGGCCGGGCCTGAGCGGCTCGCCCTGCGCGGCCGCGGTCACGTCGACCCTGGCCTCGCCGACGATGCGCACCCGGGCGTGCTTGCGGCCGTCAGGCACCCGTTCGACCTGGTAGGCCACCGGCAGGAAGTGCACGTCGCCGGACTCGGCGTGCCGCAGGTAGACCTCGATGCGGGCACGTTCGACGGATTCGCTGACGTCGGTGACGCTCTGCGGGAGCAGCTTGGGGTCGACGGCCCTGGGCGGCCGCCAGTGCAGGCGATCGTCGTCGACGCGGAAGCGCTCGGGCTTGCCGTCGCCGCTCAGCACCTCGACCTCCAGGCCGAGCACGAGCACCTGGGCGTCCCAGCGCACCTCGGTCAGCCCGGCGCTCAGCCCGGCCCGCCGGGTGGAGTTGGCCAGCATGACGAGCTGGTCGAGCCGGCCGGCGCGGATCAGCGCGGCCACGGCCCTGAGCTGGACGGGCAGGTAGCGGTCGAGCCGGTCCGGGAACCGTTCGGCCACCAGCTCCTGGATCATGCGGAAGTAGGCGCCCCGGTCGGTGGACGACCCGGCGAACGCCGACGACAGGAACGGCCGCAGCACCGCCGAGCGGAACCAGAACGCGTACATGCGGTCCCGCTGCCGGCCCTCGCCCACGTACGCGTCGATGTCGCGCAGCAGGGCGCGCAGCTCGCGGACGGCGGCGCGCGGCTCCTCGGGGGCGGGCGGGCGTTCGCCGAGGTGGCAGCAGACCTGTTCGGCGAGGACGGCGATGACCTTGGCCTGGAGGTAGCAGCGGACGGCGAACGCCTGCTCGGCGATGGCCCCGCCGGGGACGGCGAAGCCGAGCTCGTGCTCCTCCAGGAAGGCGCGGCGGTAGAGCTTGTGCGGGGTGAGCAGGGTGAGCAGCCGGTCGCGCAGGATGTCGGCGCGGGCCTTGCTGCGGCCGAAGGCGGTCATCGGCGGCCCGCCGTCGCGCACCAGGCGGCCCACCAGCACGTCGGCGTCGGTCTCGACGGCCCGCTCGTGCATGCGCTCCAGCGCGTCCCGCTCCAGCCGGTCGTGCTGGTCGAGCAGGTAGACGTAGTCGCCCCGGGCGGAGGCGATGCCGACGTTGCGGCCGCGCATGGGCGAGCCCGTGTGCGGCAGGTGCAGCACACGCACGTTGCGGCGCACGGCGGCGACGGTGTCGAGCCGTTCGGCGATGCCGTCCGTGGACCCGTCGTCCACGAAGATCACTTCATACGCGTCCGGCGGCAGCGTCTGCTCCAGTGTGGAGCGGATGCACGCGTCGGCGGAATCCCCCGGGTTGTGGACATTGACGATCACACTGACCTTCACACCCATGCGGCCAGCGTGCGCGGTCATACACGGCGGGGCCTGACGGCTTGCCGATTACAGGAGGAATGCTGACCTGTTAATACCATCCCCTGGCCTGCGAGTGCCCCCAGGCGCCGCAAGGGGTGCCGTAGCGGCCCTTGATGTAGCCGAGGCCCCACTTGATCTGGGTGGCGGCATTGGTCTGCCAGTCGGCGCCGGCGCTGGCCATCTTGCTGCCGGGCAGCGACTGGGGGATGCCGTAGGCGCCGGAGTAGCGGTTCATCGCCCGCTCGTTCCAGCCGCTCTCCTTCTGCCAGAGGTTCTCCAGGCAGCCCCACTGGTCGGTGCCGAAGCCGAACGAGGACAGCATGGCCTTGGCCGTGGCCTTGTTGCTGCCGGGCGAGGGGTCGCTGCCGGGCGGGAAGTTGGCGGGCGGGAAGCCGTCGCCGCCGGGCGCCTGCTTCTTGATCTCGATGACGTCGAGCGGGTCGTCGTTGGCCGCCCGGCCCTCCTTGAGCTTCTTGGCCCTGTGGGCCTGGAGCGCGGCCTCCTTGAGCTGGTCGGCCTCGGGGTCGGGCGAGTAGAAGTCGCCGCTGGCCATCCGGCCGAGGTCCTCCAGCGAGAGCGGGTCGGCCGGCGGGGCGCTGGCGTTCTCGATGGCGCGGTAGGCGACGAAGCCGCCGCCGCCGAAGACGATCACGGCGGAGAGGCCGATGATCACGACTCGCTTGGGGGTCACCCGCGAGCGTCGGCGTGCCGAGCGGGGGACGCTGCGCGACGGGCGCTCACTCAACCTGGGACCTGGGCTCACGATCCATGAGCTTGCCGTGACTTGGGGGGTGCTGCGCAACCGGAACCGGGGATTCGCTTGGCCGTACCTTGGCCAACCAGCAGGTTACCGGCAACTGTGATTTTGGTCACACTGGTTGGCCCGCCCCTCGGGCACCCGTAACCGAGGGGAGGGCCGATTCATACGCTGTTACAGGGGTTTAAGGATCAGGCAAGAGGCGCGTCACAGTTTCATGACACAACCCGGATATACCTGACAAGCCGGAATAATGTGCGAGTGGCAGGCATCCTTCTCGTCGAAGACGACCCCTCGGTCCGCACAGCTCTGGAGCTGGCGCTGGCCCGGCAGGGGCACTCCGTCACCTCCTACGCGACGGGTGAGGAGGCCCTGGACCACATCCGGTCACGCCGTCCCGAGATCGCCATTCTCGACGTCATGCTGCCCGGCATCGACGGCGTCGAGGTGTGCCGCCGCATCCGCAAGCTCGACCAGCTCCCCGTCATCCTCCTCACCGCCCGCGGCGACGACCTCGACGTGGTCGTCGGCCTGGAGGCCGGCGCCGACGACTACGTGGTCAAACCCGTCGAACCACGCGTGCTCGACGCCCGCATCCGCGCCATCCTGCGCCGCGCCGAATCCGCCTCCTCCGACCGCATCACGTTCGGCGACCTCATGATCGACCGGGGCGCGCTCAAGGTCACGCTGGCCGGCAAGGAGATCCACCTGACGCCCACCGAGCTGCGGCTGCTGCTGGAGCTGGTGCGCCACCCCGGCCAGGTGCTCAACCGGCGCTACCTGCTGCGCGCCGTCTGGGACCACACGCACGTGGCCGACTCCCGGCTCGTCGACGCCTGCGTACAGCGGGTCCGCGCCAAGATCGAGCCGAGGCCGGCCGAGCCGGTGTTCATCCACACCGTCCGCGGGTTCGGCTACCGGTTCAGCCCTCCGTGATGAGGCTGCCCACCGGGTTCCGGGCGCGCCTGGTCATCACCTTCACCCTGGTCGCCGTGACCGCGTCGGTCCTGGTCGCCACCATCGGCTTCGAACTGGCCAAGTCGGCGCTGGTCAAGCGGGCCGAGGATTCCGCCGTCGACCTCATCTCCCGGGAGCTCAGCCGGATCACCTTCCCCATCGGCCGGCTGCGGCCCGGCGAGGCCGCGCCCAGCACCCGCGAGCTCGGCTACCTGACCCAGGCGCTCGACGGGCCCGGCCGCAGCGTGGTGATCGAGTACGGCAACCTGACGAACGCCGACGGCCCGATGACCATGACCGACGTGCCGAACGAGCTGCACGGCCGCGCCAAGCAGATGGTCGTCTCCCAGCGCCAGCTCCTGCGCGGCGAGCTGTGGCTGATCGTCGGCGCCGAGGTCTACCGCGACCACGGCGCCGGCCCCGAGGCCACCGGGCTGCGCGCGTTCGTCTTCTTCCCCATGCGCGACGAGGAGAGCCAGCTCGCCACCCTGCGCTCCAAGCTCGCCCAGGGCGGCTCGGCCATCGTGGGCATAGCGCTGATCGTGGCGCTGCTGTCGGCCCGGCAGGTGCTGCTGCCCGTACGGCGGCTCAGCGCGGCCGCCCAGGCGCTCGGCGAGGGCCGCCTCGACACCCGCCTGCCCGTACGCGGGCAGGACGAGCTGGCCGAGCTCACCGCCCGGTTCAACGACGCCGCGGCGGCCCTGGAGCTGAGCGTGTCCGAGCTGCGCTCCCTGGAGGCGATGTCGCGCAGGTTCGTCGCCGACGTGTCGCACGAGCTGCGCACCCCGCTGACCGCCATGACGGCCGTGGCCGACATGCTCTCGGAGGAGGCCAACCGGCTCCCGCAGGCCCCCGCCGAGGCCGTACGGCTGGTCCTGCGCGAGATCGAACGGCTGCGCGAGCTCGTCGAGCACCTCATCGAGGTCAGCCGCTTCGACGCGGGCACCGCCACGCTCAACCTGGAGGAGGTCAACGTCGCCGACGCGATCCAGGACTGCCTGGAGGTGCGCGGCTGGAGCGAGAAGGTCCGGGTGAACTCCTCCCGCAGCCTCCTCGTCAGCCTCGACCCCAGACGCTTCGACGTCATCGTCGCCAACCTCGTCGGCAACGCCCTCAAACACGGCGAACCGCCCGTGATGGTCAGCGCGAGAGCCACGGACAACGGCCTGGAGGTGAAGGTGCGCGACCACGGCAAGGGCATCCCGCCGGAGGCGATGCCGCACGTCTTCGACCGCTTCTTCAAGGCGGGCTCCGGCCGCGCCCGCAGCCAGGGCAGCGGGCTGGGCCTGGCGATCGCGCGCGCCAACGTGCACCTGCACGGCGGCACGATCTCGGTACGCGCCCAGCACCCCGGCGCGCTCTTCACCGTCTGGCTCCCGCACAACAGGAGCCCGCTGGCATGAGACGGACCCTGGCCGGAGCCCTGCTGCTGCTGACGGCGGCGTGCGGCATCGCCCCCACCGACGTGGTCGACCGGGCCCGGGCGCCCGTCGTCGACATCCCGCCGCCCTCGAAGACCATCTACCTGCTCAAGGACGGCGAACTGTCGCTGGAGCCCGCCGACGTCCAGTCCGACTCGGTGAGCAGCCTGCTGAACGCCCTGTTCGCGGCCTCCACCAAGCCGCTCGGCGACCTGGACACGGCGCTGCGCGGCTTCACGCTCGAACGCATCGAGGACTCGCTGAACCCCGTCCCGCGCGACGAGGTCAGGCTGCCCAGGACCTCGACGCTCACCATCTACATCCGCGGCGATGGAACCCTGACCAGGGTCGGCAAGGCCCAGATCGTCTGCACGGCCCAGCAGGACCCCTCCGTCGAGGACATCAGGATCGTGCAGACGTACGGAGACCGCCGCCCGGCCAGGCGCGAGGGCGGTCTCCAGTGCCCGGAGCAGGTGAGCCCTAGAGGGTGATGTCCTCCAGCATCTCCGTCACCAGCGCGGCGATCGGCGAGCGCTCCGACCTCGTGAGCGTCACGTGCGCGAACAGCGGATGGCCCTTGAGCTTCTCCACCACCGCGACCACGCCGTCGTGCCGCCCGACGCGCAGGTTGTCACGCTGGGCGATGTCGTGCGTGAGCACCACGCGCGAGTTGGCGCCGACCCGGCTGAGCACGGTCAGCAGGACGCCGCGCTCCAGCGACTGCGCCTCGTCCACGATCACGAACGCGTCGTGCAGCGACCGGCCGCGGATGTGGGTGAGCGGAAGCACCTCCAGCATGCCCCGGTCGAGCACCTCGTCGATCACCTCGGGCGTGGTGACCGCGCTCAGCGTGTCGTAGACCGCCTGCGCCCACGGGCCCATCTTCTCGCCCTCGGTGCCCGGCAGGTAGCCCAGCTCCTGGCCGCCCACCGCGTACAGCGGGCGGAACACCACCACCTTGCGGTGCTGGCGGCGCTCCAGGACGGCCTCCAGGCCCGCGCAGAGCGCCAGCGCCGACTTGCCGGTGCCGGCCCGGCCGCCCAGCGACACGATGCCGATCTCCGGGTCCATCAGCAGCTCCAGCGCGATGCGCTGCTCCGCCGACCGGCCGTGCAGCCCGAACACCTCGCGGTCGCCGCGCACCAGCTTGACCGACTTGTCCGGCTGGACCCGGCCGAGCGCCGAACCCTTCGCCGACAGCAGCCGCAGCCCGGTGTGCGCCGGCAGGTCCCTGGCCTCCTCGAGATCGGCCGTGCCGCTGTCGAACAGCGTCTCGACGTCCTCCGCGGTCACCTGGACCTCGGCCATCCCCGTCCAGCCCGACTCGATCACCAGCCCGGCGCGGTACTCCTCCGCGGCCAGGCCGATCGAGGCCGCCTTGACCCGCATCGGCAGGTCCTTGGAGACGAGCACGACGTCACACCCCTCGGCGGCCAGCGAACGGGCCACCGTCAGGATGCGGGTGTCGTTGTCGCCCAGGCGGAAGCCCACGGGCAGGATGGACGGATCGCTGTGATTGAGCTCAACCCTGATCGTGCCGTCGCCGGTCGGCATCGGCTCGTCCAACCGGCCGTACTGAACCCGCAGGTCGTCAAGGTAGCGCAGGGCCTTTCTGGCGAAGTAGCCCAGCTCGGGATGGTGCCGCTTCCCCTCCAGCTCAGTGATGACGACGATCGGCAGAACGACGTCGTGCTCCGCGAAGCGGGTCATGGCCGCCGGGTCGGCGAGCAGGACCGATGTGTCGAGCACGTACGTGCGCTTGGCCGAGTTGGACGAAGGGTTGCTCGAGGACACTGCCACACGTTCTCCCCCGGGCGCCCATGGGGACGGGCGCCCTGCAGACGAGGCGGGAATCGGACCGGGCCCGTGTCCCCGACCGCGACATGCCACCGGGGGCGCCGGACTCCGGCCCCCCTCGGCAGTGTTGGCGCAAAGGCGGGCCCTTTCCGGAGCGTCCGGCCTGCGGCCGGACACTTCCAACGTTACGTCCTGGATACCCAGATGTCCCGTCAGGAACCGTAACGCCGGTGTCTCGCAGCGTAATCGCGCAGCGCCCGCAGGAAATCGACCCTGCGGAAGTCGGGCCAGTATGCCTCGTGGAAGTAGAACTCTGAATGAGCGCTCTGCCACAGCATGAAGCCCGACAGACGCTGCTCGCCCGAGGTCCGGATGAGGAGATCCGGGTCGGGTTGGCCGCGGGTGTAGAGATGCTCCGCGATATGTTCGACATCGAGCACCTCGAAGAGGTCCTCGATGCTCGCGCCCTTGCTCGCATGCTCCTGCAGGAGTGAGCGCACCGCATCGGCAATCTCACGCCTTCCTCCATACCCAACTGCAACGTTCACAATCAGGCCGGGACGGTGCGATGTTGCTTCTTTCGCAGTTTTTAGGACATTAGCCGTGCGATCCGGCAGCAGATCGAGCGCGCCGACCGGGCTGATCCGCCAGCCCTGGTCCACCAGCTCCTGCGTGACGTCCTCGATGATGCGCAGCAACGGCTCCAGCTCCTCGCTGGGCCGGTTCAGGTTGTCGTTGGACAGCATCCAGACCGTGACGACCTCGACACCCGTCTCACGGCACCAGCCGAGCAGCTCGGAGATCTTGTCCGCGCCCTTGCGGTGGCCCTTGGCCACGTCACTCATGCCCATGGCACGCGCCCAGCGGCGATTGCCGTCAATGATCACCCCGACGTGCCGGGGAATGCTGTCTTTCGACAGCTTGGCCTCCAACCGGCGCTCATACAGCCGGTAGACCAGATCGCGCAGGCCCACGGAGTCCCTCCAGCGCTGGCGTGCCTCAGGTCGGATGACCTAACAGGCAATTATCACCGCGTTTCGCCCGTGCCCGTGCCTGAACGCGATAGTTCTTCACAACAGATGATCTCGGCCTCGTCGACCAGGCCACGAACGAAGCCCGCCAGCTCCGCCGACGTCAGCACCGCCCGCGCCCCCTGCCCGCCGGCGCCCCAGGCCTCCACGAACGCCCGCCGCGTCAACCGCCACGCGCCCCGCCCGCCCGGCCGCGGCTCCCACACCGGAATCGTACGCAACCAGCAGCCCAGCTCGCCCCCCGCCGCCCCGCCCCGCCGCGTCCGATACCGGAACGAGAACAGCTCCCCGCCCTCCGGGAACCGGTCATCCGGATCCGGCCACCGCCCCGCCTCCCCCTCGTCCCGCCGCGCCTCCTCCACACCGCCCGCCAGCCTCGCCAGCAGCCAGCCGCACCGCTCCCCGACCGTCCCGTACGGCAGCCCGTCACGCCACAACGCCAGCGTCACCTCGTACGGCCTGCCCGCCCTGTCCACGCACGCCACGGGCGTCACATCCAGCACCGACCCGTCC
Organism: Nonomuraea sp. NPDC023979; assembly: GCF_040639085.1. Classification (NCBI taxonomy): domain Bacteria; kingdom Bacillati; phylum Actinomycetota; class Actinomycetes; order Streptosporangiales; family Streptosporangiaceae; genus Nonomuraea; species Nonomuraea sp. NPDC023979. The sequence goes on along the minus strand of NZ_JBEZZG010000006.1, from coordinate 297,148 downwards.
ACACACCGCAATCCCCCCACCCCGCTCACCCTTCCCACCCAGCACCAACCAACCCCTTCCCCGGCAGGGCGTACGCAGCCGCAAGCAGGTGGGAGGGCACGCCCGCCCCCCTGGCAGGACCGCCGCAGGCAGCCGGGAGGGCGCGCCTGCGGCCCGGCCGGCGCCGCCCGTCCTCACGCGCACGCCGGGGTCATCGGTGGCGGTGGGGGAGGAAACGGGCCCACCACGGGGGCTTGGGGGGCGGGAGGAGTTTGCCTTGGCTGGTGAGCCAGGCGGCGAAGTCGTCGGCGTCGGCGCGGTAGCCGGGCGGCGGGGTGATGCGGGAGGCGGCGTACGCGGCGAAGTCGGCGGCCAGGTCGGGCCCCGAGGCGGCGGCGGCGTCCGGGCGGAGCCTGGCCACGACGCTACGGCGTTTGGCGACGAGGCTGTTCGCCTGGATGCGCAGCCGTTCGGGGTCGAAGCCGTCGGGCGGGGGCGCGCCGGTGACCAGGGCGGCGATCAGCCGTTGCTGGGCCCGGGCGAGGTCGTCGCGCTCGCCGGTCATGCCAGTGCCGCCCGGATGCGGGAGAGCTCGGCGGCCAGGGCGTCGTCGCTGGGGTAGTGGTCGTCCCATTCGAGCAGGACGCCCGGCGGGTCGACGCGGGCGCGGAGCTGGGCGAGGACGTCGAGGACGGCATCGGGGACGGCCGTGGTGTGGGTGTCGTGCCAGACGCCGTCCCGTTCGTACCCGCCGGCCACGTGGACGTACGCGAGCCGTTCCAGGGGCAGGGTGTCGAGGGCGTGGGCGGCGTCGAGGCCGAGGTTGACCTGGTTGGTGTAGAGGTTGGCCACGTCGATCAGCAGGTGTACGCCGGTGCGTTCGACGAGTTCGGTGAGGAACTGGGCGTCGGTGAGCTCGTCGTCGGGCCAGCCGAAGAGGGCGGCGACGTTCTCCAGGGCGAGCGGCACGGGGAGGGCGTCCTGGGCCTGGCGGACGTTCTCGGTGACGACCTTGAGCGCGTCGCGGGTGCGGGGCACGGGCAGGAGGTGGCCGGCCTCGATGCCGCCCGCCCTGACGAACGCCAGGTGCTCGCTGACCAGCGGCGCGTCGAGGGCCTGGGCGCAGGCGGCGAGGTGGGCGAGCGTGGCGGGCGAGGGCGGTTCGGCGCCGCCGACGCCCAGGCTGACGCCGTGCGGGATGACGGGCAGGCCGCGTTCGCGCAGCAGCCGCAGTGAGTGCGGGAGTGCCGCCGGGCGCACGTTCTCGGCGATGACCTCCACGAACTCGACGCCCGGCAGCCGTTCGACGGTCAGGTCGATCTCCGCCCGCCAGCCGATCCCCACACCCAGCCGCTTCACGCACCCTCCCCGATCGTCAGGTTCCGGCGTCGCCGCCCATGAAACCGCCACCTGCCCGCCCGGGGAAACCCCCGGGCGGGTGACCTTCGTCCCTCCCGTCGTCCGGCGCCTGGTCAGCCGGTGGGCTGTCCGTCGCAGAGCGCCGCCTTGACGAGCCCGTCCAGCAGCTTCGGGTAGGCGGCCATGTCGAGTTCGGCGTCTCCGGCGGTCAGCGAGGCCGTCACGGTCCTGCCGCCGTCGGGCGAGCTGTACATCAGCGCCGCGTAGCCCGCCGGGGGGCTGCCGTTGTGGTTGACCACGGTGCCGCAGCCGGGACCGAGGTCCTTGACGAACACCCCGAGGCCGTAGCGGCCGTAGAGGGGGTCGCTCTTGGCGTGCGGCTCGCGCATCTCGGTCAGCAGCCCGGGCGGCAGGAGCTTGCCGCCGTTGAGCGCGGAGAAGAACGTCCGGAGGTCCTCGGTGGTCGAGATCATGTCACCGGCCCCCGCCAGCAGGGTGTTGTTCTGGCGGGAGACGTCGGCCACCTTCCACTGGCCGGCGTCCTGGTAGCGGAAGTAGCCGTGGGCGTACGGGCCGGGCAGCCGGGTCCGGTCGCCCGGCACCACGGTGCCCGTCAGCCCGAGCGGCCGCACGACCCGCCGCTTCAGCTCCGCGTCGAACGAACGGCCGGTGACCTTCTCGATCAGCAGCATGGCCAGCGTGTAGTTGGTGTTGGAGTAGCTCCAGTCCGCCCCCGGCGCGAACTTCACCGGCTTGGACAGCGCGAACCGCACCAGCTCCTGCGGCCGGTAGGAGCGGAACCGGTTGTCCAGCCACTCCTTGCCCGTCGCGGGGAGACCGGGCACCCATGAGCCGTCGGGGGCGAGGTCGCCGGTGTAGTTGAACAGGCCGCTGGTGTGCTGCAGCAGCATGCGGACCGTGATCCGCCGGTCCAGCCCGAACTCGGGCAGGTAGCCGTCCACCGGGGAGTCCAGCCCGAGCTCGCCCTCGGCCACCAGTTGCAGCACCACGGTCGCGACGAAGGTCTTGGTGACGCTGCCCACCCAGGTGTGCCCGTTCGCGGGCGGCTTCGCGCTCGCGCCCAGCTTGCGCCGCCCGGCGCTGCCGGTCCACTCGCCCCGCTCGTCGCGCACGCGCACCTGCACGCCGAGGAACCCGGCGTCGACGAACGCCTGGACGGCCTGCTGCAGCTCCGGGCGGTCCTGGCCGGCGTCGTGCGACACGGCCGCGCTGCTGGTGGCGGCGGCCGCGCCCGGCGCGACAGCCGGGGGCGCGATGGCCCCGGCCAGCAGCCCGACCGCCAGCGCTGTGACCGCCATCGGCCGGAAGACGGTGTGCCGGCGTCTCGGCGCGCCGCCGTCGCGGCGGATCGTCCCGGTCGCTCCGGCGTGTCCTGCTGCGGAGGAGCCGTGGTTGCGTTGTTCCCTCATGACTGTCCCTGCCTACGGTGTTCGGTCCCAGGTGGCGGTCATGGACTGTCGTCAGCGACTCGCTGCACCGTCCATGACGTCCACGGTCGCCGGTCGCGCTGACGCCGGGCCGTCATCGGCCTGACGCCGCCGCTGACACGCGACTCCCGTACGGGACCGCGGGTGGCGGGGTCAGCCGCCGCCACAGCCTCCGCAACCGCCGCCGCAGCCGGAACCGCCGCCGCCGTCACCGCCTCCGCCTCCGCTGTCGCCGCCGCCGAAGTCGTTGCCGCCGACGCCGCCGCAACTGCCGCCCGCGCAGCTCGATCCGTACGGGACGTCCTGGCCTCGGGTGTCGAGCTCGGCTTCCAGCTCGGGGTCGCCCAGCTCGCCGAGGCCGTGCAGGGCGACGGGCACGGCGACCGGGACGGCGAGGGCGCCCATGCCGGACGCGGCGAGGACGCCCGCGGGGTGGGCGGAGCGGGCGAGGCGCAGGTGCTCGTGGGCGGTGTCCGTGAGCTGGTCGGCGAGCGCCCGCCGGCGGCGGTGCGCGATCAGGCCGGTGACGCCGGCCACGGCGAGGGCCGCCGCGCCGAACCCCACGACCAGCGTGTGCGGCACGGCCAGGAAGACGGCGAGCCCGGCCACGGCCAGGACGAGCGACACCGCCGACAGCGCCTTGAGCCGCCTGAGCAGCCGCCTGGCCGTCGCGTGGGAGCCGTCGGGCACGAGCAGCCCGTACCGGACGAGCTGGTGCCGCACGCCGTCCACGGCGGGGCCGTTGCCGACCTGGTGGCGTACGGAGGCGGCGGCCAGGCCCGTGGGCTGCGCCCGTACGGCGTCGAGGACGGCCCGCTCGACCGGCTCCTTCGGGCGGGAGGAGCCGGCGAGGCGGTGCAACTGGCCGCCGCGTGAGACGCGCAGCCGTTCGGAGCGGACCAGGACGGCGATGGCGGTGTTGACCACCCGTTTGGGCCCGCCCGCCAGGTAGGCCAGCTCGTAGGGGGTCAGGTCGCGGGTGCGGTCGCCGTCGCCGCCGGTCGAGTTCGGCCAGGGCGGAGACGGCCCGGGAGATGGGCACGGCCAGGGCGGCGCAGACGATCAGGGTGAGGACGAGCCCGGTGATGCTGTCCAAAGCGGCCTCCTCTTCGATGGAAGGTATCCGCGGACGACGCTGTCGTTGGAGAGACGATCGGCCCCGGCCGGACGGCTGTGCCGTGAAGGTCTCAAGAACCTATCCGCCGCCGCCGCAGCCGCCGCCACCCCCGCAGCCTCCGCCGCCGGAGGAGGAGTTGTCGGAGGAGGAGCTGCTGTCGCCGAAGCCCGACGAATGGTCGGCGTGGCTGCCGCAGACCCCGGTCGCGTCGCCGCCCGGGGCGCCTCTGGACAGCTCGTCAGTGATCACGGGGTCGCCGGCCGCGCCGAGCCCGTACAGGGCGACGGGAACGCCGACGGCCGCGGCGACGGACGTGCGGTCGCGGGCGGTGCGCGGGTGCGCCGAGCGCGCCGTCTTCAGGACCTGCCGCCCTTCGCGGGTGAGCACGGCGCGCAGCTTCTCGCGCTGGCGGAGGACCGTGGCGATCCCGTAGACCACGGTGAACAGGCTGATGGGCGTGAGGACGGAGACGTCGTCGGGGTCGCCCAGCAGACCGCCGGCGGTCAGGGCGAGGGCGGCGGCGTCGACGCCTATCACCACGAACAGCGCGGTCACCAGCAGGCGCATCCGGGAACGGGCGTGGTCGAGCGCGCCCTCGGGCACGAGCAGGCCGCGGCGGACGAGGCCGTCGGCCATCGCGGTCACCGCGCGGTCTTCGGCGAGCCCGCGCCGCACCTCCGCGGCGGTGCACCCGCCGGGCCTGGCCGCCAGGTAGTCGATCACCGCCTGCTCGACGGGCACGGGCGACGGCGCGGCGCCGTACACGAGGCTGACGCCGGCCCGTGAGACGCGGACGGCGCCGGCCGTCGCGAGGACGGTCAGCGCCGTGTTGACGGCCCGCCGGGGCCCGCCGGCCAGATAGGCCAGCTCATAGTGGGACAAGTGATGATCGATGCCGCTGGGCGGCTTCTCGGCGACCCGCCGTCGCGCGACGGCGACGTACGGCTCGGCGGCGATCAGGAACACCGCCGCCACGAGGACGGCGACGATCGATAAGTTCATCCACGACTCCCCCGGGTGCGGTACGGCCAAGCTAGAACGGCCGCACCGCACGCGCAAGGTCAGGAGAGCCGGTCGAGGAGGGCGTTGTACTCCTCCCACAGTTCCTTGGGCAGATGGGTGCCGAAGGTGTCGAAGTGGGCGGGGATCAGCGCCGCCTCCTCGCGCCAGACCTCGCGGTCGACGGTGAGCAGCGTGCGCAGGTCCTCCTCGGGCAGGTCCAGGCCCTCGGTGTCGAGCGTCTCCGGCAGCAGGCCGATCGGCGTGGGCACGGCCTTGGCCTCGCCGTTGAGCCGGTCCACGATCCACTTCAGCACGCGGCTGTTCTCGCCGAAGCCGGGCCAGATGAACTTGCCCTCGGCGTTCTTGCGGAACCAGTTGACGTAGTAGATGCGCGGCAGCTTGGCGCCCTTGCGACGGCCGATCTTGATCCAGTGGCCGAAGTAGTCGCCCATGTTGTAGCCGCAGAACGGCAGCATGGCGAACGGGTCGTGGCGCAGCTCGCCGACCTTGCCCTCGGCGGCGGCGGTCTTCTCGGAGGCGACGTTGGCTCCGAGGAAGACGCCGTGCTCCCAGCTCAGCGACTCGGTCACGAGCGGCACCGCGGTGGCGCGGCGGCCGCCGAACAGGATCGCCGAGATGGGCACGCCCTTGGGGTCCTGCCATTCGGGGGCGATGGTCGGGCACTGCGAGGCGGGTGTGGTGAAGCGGGCGTTCGGGTGCGCCGCGGGCTCGCCGCTGCCGGGCGTCCAGGGACGGCCCTTCCAGTCGGTGAGGTGCGCGGGCGGCTCCTCGGTCAGGCCCTCCCACCACACGTCGCCGTCGTCGGTGAGCGCGACGTTGGTGAAGATGCTGTTGCCCCAGAGCGTCTTGACCGCGTTGGCGTTGGTGACCTGGCCGGTGCCGGGCGCGACGCCGAAGAAGCCGGCCTCGGGGTTGATGGCGTACAGGCGGCCGTCGTCGCCGAAGCGCATCCAGGCGATGTCGTCGCCGACGGTCTCGACCTTCCAGCCGGGGATGGTCGGCTGGAGCATGGCCAGGTTCGTCTTGCCGCAGGCGCTCGGGAACGCGGCGGCGATGTAGCGGGTCTCGCCCGTGGGCGGAGTGAGCTTGAGGATGAGCATGTGCTCGGCCAGCCAGCCCTCGTCGCGGGCCATGGCGCTGGCGATGCGCAGCGCGTAGCACTTCTTGCCGAGCAGCGCGTTGCCGCCATAGCCGGAGCCGTAGGACCAGATCTCGCGGGTCTCCGGGAAGTGGCTGATGTACTTGGTGGAGCTGCACGGCCAGGCCACGTCGTCCTGGCCCGGCTCCAGGGGCGCGCCCACGCTGTGGACGGCCTTGACGAACTCGCCGCGCTCCTCGATGAGCCGCAGCGCCCGCTCGCCCATCCTGGTCATGATCCGCATCGAGACCGCGACGTACGGCGAGTCGGTGATCTCGACGCCGAGCTGGGAGATCTCGCCGCCCAGCGGTCCCATGCAGAACGGCACCACGTACATGGTGCGCCCGCGCATGCAGCCCTTGAACAGCTTGCCGAAGGTGCGGCGCATCTCGGCTGGAGCGATCCAGTTGTTGGTCGGGCCGGCGTCCTGCTCGCGCTCGGAGCAGATGAACGTACGGTCCTCCACCCGCGCCACGTCGCTCGGGTCGGACTTGGCGTAGAAGCTGTTGGGCCGCTTGGCCAGGCGGACGAACGTGCCCTGCTCCACGAGGAGGTTGGTCAGGCGCGTCCACTCCTCCTCGGAGCCGTCGCACCACTCGATCCGGTCCGGCTCGGTAAGGGTCGCTATCTCTTTCACCCACGCGGCCAATTCGCGATTGCTGGTCGGCGCGTGGACTTCCACGGAAACGGACACGACTGCGGCTCCTCCACTCTCTCAGGGCCCGCTCATCATTAACGACGACGGCACCCGAAAGCCAATTGGCATAGACCTCTGACTCGGGTGTCGCCGCAGGCAGCGGCCTCGACGATTGGGGGAGCCTACCCACCGGGACACGATTTAAAAGAAACTCGTCCGGGCACTGGTTCAGTCCAATCGGGATGGTCTAAACCAATTTCCGAAATGGTTTAGTCCATTGCCCGGACGGTTTTCCCTGCGTGCCTCAGGAATGCAGATCGGGGCCGGCGGAGCGAACGCGGTCGACGTGCTGGAGCGCGTCGCGCAACTCGGCCAGCCAGGTGTCGGTGTTGCGGCCGACGAGACGGACGCACCAGGCGAGGGCGTCACTGCGGCTGCGGGCCACGCCGGCGGCCACGAGCGTGTCGAGAACTTGCCGCTCAGATTGCCGCAATCTGGTCATAACGGGCACAGAGAGTGTGGTGAACATCACAGTCTCGCCGCCGCAGACGACGCCCCACGAGACCTTCTGCCGGAACCGGTGCTCGGCCTCCTTGGCGATCTCGATCCGCCGCTCGCGGGTCTCCTCGCGGAAGCGCCGGATCAGCCCCTCGACGAGCGCGGCCCGTTCGGCGTCGTCGGCGCCGGCCGGCGGGTCGGGCAGCGTGCCGAGCACCGCGATCTCCTCGCGGTCCCTGATGACCTCGGGCGCACCGGTGAACCAGCCCTCGGGGAGCCGCCCGGTGAACCAGCCGCGTATCTGCGCCGTCACATCATCGCTTGCCATGTAATCACCATTACACAGTTGCGTCCCGAATGCACGCGCCGAAGCCCATCGGGTATCCGTAGGGAGAACCGCTCAGACCCGCCCGGCGGCCTGCGGGCTCACCCGCACCACGCCGGCAAGGTTGCGGGTGCTGATCGGTGCGATCTTGACCACGTCGCCCGTGCGCGGCGCGTGCAGCATCTTGCCCTTGCCCCAGTAGATGGCCACGTGCGAGATGTAGGCCGGGTTGGTGGGGTCGTTGCGCCAGAACAGCAGGTCACCGGGCTGCGCCTGGGAGAGCGGCACCTGCGGGCCGGTCAGCCACTGCTGGTGCGTCACGCGCGGCATCCGCACCCCCGCCCGCGCGAAGGCCCACTGGACCAGCCCCGAGCAGTCGAAGGTGTCGGGCCCCTCGGCCCCCCACACGTACGGACGGCCGAGCTTGGAGGCGGCGGCCTCCAGCGCGACCGTGAGCTGCTCGCCGGTCATGAACGAGCCGGTCGGCCAGTTGCGCTCGCGCGCCCGCGTCGGCGGCAGGACCGGGTTGACCATGGCCGACTGGGTGCCCTTGGGCAGCAGCTTCATCACCCGGCGCTGGAGCTCGGCCGAGTTGGTCTTGGGCGCGCTGATGATGAGCGCGTTGTCGCGCGGCAGGCCGAGCGCCCGCCCGGTCTCCCGCGACACCACCGCGTCGACCGCGCCGAGCCCGGTGGTGGCGTAGGCGCCGATCCGCAGCGGCCCGCGCGGCCCGCTGACCCTGCTGTGCAGCGTCAGCCCGCCGTCGTTGCCGAGCACGAACGACACGGCCACGTCCCCGGCGGCCACGTTCGACCACAGCGGGTCGGAGGCGGCCGTCACCTTCGGGGTGTAGGCCCGGAACGTGGACGGCGACACCGCGAGCGTCTGCACCCGCTTGCCGTCGAGCGTGATGCTGGCGGCGTCGGCGAGCTCCATCGCCCGCACGCCGGGCACCTTGGCGATCTTGGCTAACTGCTTGGCGGTGAACGGCTTGCGCGTCACCACGAACAGGTGCGGCTTGTGCAGCGTGCCGAGCGGCTTGACCGGCTCGACCGTCCTCGTGCCGGCCATCAGGCTCTGCCGGGGCGCCGGGCGGGGACGTACGGGCTCGGCGGCGACGGGCTGCGGCGCGGGGCGCTCGATCTCCGCCAGCAGCAGCACGTCAGCCGTCAGCACGGCCACCAGCGCCACCACGATGAACGGGATCAGCCTGCGGTGGTCACGCCGCCTGGGGGTGTTGACCAGGAAGCTGAGGTCCTGCCGGATGCCCGAGGGGGCACGCGTGAACACCGCCGGGCCGTCGTGGGCCCGGCGGTGCCGGTCTGCGGGGGTCAGTTGCCGATGTACGGCACAGCCTCGAGGATCTCGACGGTGTTCTGGCGGCCGTTGGGCATGCTGTAGGTCGCCTTCTCACCGATCTTCTTGCCGTTGATCGCCGCGCCCAGCGGGGACTTGGGCGAGTAGACGTCGATCGGGGCGCCGCTCTCCTCGCGGGAGGCCAGCAGGAAGGTCACCTCGTCGTCGTCGCCCTCGAAGCGGATCGTCACGGTCATGCCGGGGCCGACCACGCCCTCGGTCTTGGGTGCCTCACCGACCTGCGCGCTGTCCAGGATCTGACGGAGGTGGAAGATCCGGGCCTCCATCTTGCCCTGCTCGTCCTTGGCTGCGTGGTAACCGCCGTTCTCCTTGAGGTCGCCCTCTTCACGGGCGGCCTCGATCTTCTTGGCGATGTCGACGCGCCCGGGCCCCGAGAGATATTCGTGCTCGGCCTTCAGGCGGTCGTACGCCTCCTGCGTCAGCCATGTGACGTTCTCATCGCGAGAGTCGGCCACGGGTTCTCCTTGCTTGCTTAGGGGGCCCTGAGATCACTGAAGGTCGCGTACGGTTGAATTGCGAAAGGCTAACAAGTCAACGGCTGGAACGCTTCCCCAAATGTCTCACTATACGAGATTGCAGTACTGGACGTGGACAGACGTCGCCTGGGCACTGGTGTCCAGGCGCTCCTTGCGGGGCTTACTACCCTCACCAGCCGGAATTCTTACTTCCTTGCTGCCTACTTCCCCGTGGTTCACGTCCGTGGCCCTGATCCGGCACACCGCCGAGCGGTCGTCGGGCTTGTGCACCGTGAAGGTTACCTCGGCCCGGGCCTGATCCTCGATCCGGAACGAGACCACCTGCGCCTTGGCGCCCGTCGCGGTGCCCGTCATCGACCACATCACGTAACCCCAGCCACCTGCGACGATGGCCACGAGCACCCCGATCACGACGTGCACGACGAGCCGGCCGCCCCGCTCGGGACGGTCCGGAAAGTCGGCGGGTGTGCCGAGAACGGGTCCGTTCCCGACATCTCTGGTGGCCATGGCGGAATCTCCCTGCACTCCCTGAGCGTTATCCGAGACAATTGTCGCCCGCGGGGGTCACGCCCTCGCGACCGCCCAGCAGAAACTAACCTCTCTGGGCAACTGATCGGTCCCTACTGAGGAGACATCGAGCCCGTGAGTGCACCGCTGAGGCTGATGGCCGTCCACGCCCACCCCGACGACGAGTCGAGCAAGGGCGCCGCCACGATGGCGCGATATGTCCGCGAAGGCGTTGACGTGCTGGTCTGCACGCTCACGGGCGGCGAGCGCGGCTCCGTGCTCAACGAGAAGATGGACCGGCCGGAGATCGTGGCCAACATCGCCGAGGTCCGCCGCGCGGAGATGGACCGGGCCCGCGAGATCCTGGGCGTGCAGCAGCGTTTCCTCGGCTTCGTCGACTCGGGGCTGCCGGAGAGCGAGGAGGAGGAGCTGCCCGAGGGCTGCTTCGCGCTGCAGAAGCTGGAGGACGCCTCGGCGCCGCTGGTGGCGGCCGTGCGCGAGTTCAGGCCGCACGTGATCATCACGTACGACGACGACGGCGGCTACCCGCACCCCGACCACATCATGACCAACCGCGTGTCGGTGGAGGCGTTCGAGGCGGCCGGCGACCCCGACCGCTACCCGGGCACCGGCGACCCGTGGCAGCCGCTCAAGCTCTACTACCACATGGGCTTCCACCGGGCCCGTTTCGAGGCGCTGCACGAGGCGATGACCGCGCGCGACATGGGCTCCCCGTACGCCGACTGGATCTCCCGCTGGGAGGACCGGCCGGCCAAGTGGGAGGTGACCACGAAGGTGCCGTGCGGCGAGTACTTCGCGATCCGCGACGAGGCGCTCAAGGCGCACGCCACCCAGGTCGACCCCGACGGCTGGTGGTTCGTCTGCCCGCGTGAGCTGCAGGAGGAGATCTGGCCGACGGAGGACTACCACCTGGCGCGCTCGCTGGTCGACACCGAGCTGCCGGAGGACGACCTGTTCGCCGGGATCCACGCCGAGGAGACCTCCCCCGCCTGCCACTGAGGCGCCGGTCGGAGCACCACCCCCAGGTGGCAGACTGGAGGTGTGACCGTTCTAGCAGCAGGTGACATCAGTCCGGGCATCCTCGGCTTCACCGTCGTGGCTCTCATCGGCTTCGCGCTCTATTTGCTGATCAAGTCGATGAACAAGCAGATCTCGAAGATCGAGGTGCCTTACGAGGCCGAGCTTCGGCAGCAGGAAAGCGTGAAAAATGCCGATTGAAGTTGTCGACAACTCGGCGGAGAGCCGGTTCGAGGTTCTCGTCGACGGCAAGGTCGCCGGGTTCGCCGACTATCGCCTGCTGCCCACCAAGATCGTCTTCACCCACACTGAGGTCGCGCCCGAGCACGAGGGGCAGGGGCTGGCGGGCCGGATGGTCAAGCACGCCCTGGAGGCGGCGCGTGACACCGGCCTGACCGTGCAGCCGCTCTGCCCCTACGTGGCCTCCTACATCGAGCGCCACCCCGACTTCAAGAGCCTGCTCGGCGACCAGCCCGGCAGCTAGTCGGCGGGCGACCAGGCGCGTTCCAGCGCCATCGGCAGGCCCCACCAGCCGAGCGGCGTGAGCCTCTCGTCCTCGTCGACGATGCCGAGCTGCGCCCACAGCGCGACCACCGGCACGAACAGCGCCTCCGTCGCGTCGAGGTCGCCCGGGTCCTCGTCGTAGCCGTCGATGTCCTCCGACTCGGCGATGAGCACCGCGATCCGCTCCGGCGACGCGGGCGCGCCCGGCCCCAGCCGCGTCAGCGCGGCCACCGCGGCCAGCCAGTCGGCGTGCTGGAGCGCGCACAGGTTGGCCAGCACCGAGTCCTCGACGCTCACCTCCCGGTCGAGGTCGGCGAACTCCTCCAGCAGGTCGCTCTCCTCCGACAGGTCCGACACCGGCCCGGCGATGCCCGCCGCCACCGACAGCCACAACTCCGCCTCGTCGACCGGCAGCGGCCGCTCGTCGAACCCCGCGCAGGCCCGCAGCACGTTGCCCGGATAGCCGGGCTCGCCCAGCAGCTCGCGCAGCCGGGTCGCCGCCCGGTCCAGCTCCGCGATCGGCAGCTCCGGCAGCTTGTCCAGCTCGCCGAGGATGCGCCGCAGCTCCGACAGCGCGAACGCCTCCTCCTCGTCGAACGCCGCGAACAGCTCCTCGTCCTGCTCGTCGCTGACCGCGAACCCGGGCACCCGCCCGTCGGCCAGCGGCGTGGCCAGCCACCGCTCCTGAAGCTCCTCGTACGCGCGCCGCGCGCCCTGGTCGCCGGCCGCCAGCGCGTCGGGGTCGATCTCGCCCGAGCGCACCCGCTCCTCCAGGTAGGCCACCAGCCGCCCGAACATCTCCTGCGCCACCGGCCCGCGCTCGTCCTCCTCCGGCCACACGAAGTAGCTCGGCGTCATGAGGATCGGCTCGGTGCCCGTCGACTCGACCCAGCGCTGCACGTCGCCCACCGTGGCGGCGCCCGACTCGATGGAGCTCAGCGCCGATCTGGCCGAGTCCCAGAACCGCGCGGACAGCGGGTTGCCCGCGGCCATCATCGCCCGCCGCAGGTCGGGCAGCGCCACCAGCGCCACCCCGGAGGCCACGGCCAGCAGGGCGCGGGCGACGTCGCGCCGGGTGAGCGCGGCCGGGGCGCGGCCGGCGTGCGCGCAGACGAAGTCGAGATCCACGATCCGTAAACTACGCCCCCGCCGCCTTCGCAAACACCGGTCCGCCGATAACGGGTGGGTCCCGGGCGTGTGAGAGCCTGGCTGTGTGAACAGGCTCGCCGGCTCGACCTCCCCTTATCTGCTGCAGCATGCCGCCAATCCGGTCGATTGGTGGCCGTGGGGAGAGGAGGCGATGAGCGAGGCCCGGCGCCGCGACGTCCCGTTGCTGATCAGCGTCGGCTATTCGGCGTGTCACTGGTGTCACGTGATGGCGCACGAGAGCTTCGAGGACGAGGCCACCGCCCGGCTGATGAACGAGCACTACGTCAACGTCAAGGTCGACCGCGAGGAGCGGCCCGACGTCGACGCCGTCTACATGAGCGCCACGCAGGCCATGACGCAGCAGGGCGGCTGGCCGATGACGGTGTTCGCGACCCCCGAGGGGCATCCTTTCTACTGCGGCACCTACTTCCCGCGCCCGCAGTTCCAGCGGCTGCTGCTGGGGCTGCACCAGGCCTGGACCGAGGACCGGCAGACCGTGCTCCAGCAGGGCGCGAAGGTCGTCGAGGTGCTCGGCTCCGGCACCACGCTGCCCAGCGGCCCGCTGCCGACGGCGCGGACGCTGGAGCAGGCCGTGGCCAACCTGCGCGAGTCGTACGACCCGGTCCGCGGCGGCTTCGGCGGCGCGCCGAAGTTCCCGCCGTCGATGGTGCTGGAGTTCCTGCTGCGCTCGGGCGAGCGCGAGATGAGCGGCCGCACGCTGGAGGCGATGGCCAGGGGCGGCCTGTACGACCAGCTCGGCGGCGGGTTCGCCCGCTACAGCGTCGACGCCGGCTGGGTGGTGCCGCACTTCGAGAAGATGCTCTACGACAACGCGCTGCTGCTGCGCGTCTACACCCACTGGTGGGTTGCCGGCGGCGGCCCGCTGGCCCGGCGGATCGCGCTGGAGACGGCCGACTGGCTGCTGCGCGAGATGCGCACGCCCGAGGGCGGGTTCGCCTCGGCGCTCGACGCCGACAGCGAGGGCGAGGAGGGCAAGTTCTACGTCTGGACCCCCGACCAGCTCCGGGAGGTGCTCGGCGACGACGACGGCGCCTGGGCGGCCGGGGTGTTCGAGGTGACGGGCACGTTCGAGCACGGCACGTCGGTGCTGCAACTGCTGTCCGACCCCGCCGACACGGCCCGGCTCGACAGCGTGCGGGCCCGGCTGCTGGCCGCCCGCGAGGAGCGCGTACGGCCGGGCCGCGACGACAAGGTGGTGGCCGGCTGGACCGGGCTGGCGATCGCCGCGCTGGCCGAGACCGGGATCGTGTTCGACCGGCCCGACCTGGTCGAGGCCGCCACCTCGGCCGCCGTGCTGCTCCACGAGGTGCACGTCGAGGGCGACAGGCTGCTGCGCACCTCCCGCGACGGGCGGGCGGGGGCCAACGCGGGCGTGCTGGAGGACTACGCGAACCTGGCCGAGGGCCTGATCGCGCTGCACGGCGTGACCGGTGAGACGCGCTGGTTCCGGCTGGCGGAGACGCTGCTCGGCACCGTGCTCGACAGGTTCGGCGACGGGACGGGCGGCTTCTACGACACCGCCGACGACGCCGAGCGGCTGTTCCAGCGGCCCCAGGACCCGACCGACAACGCCACCCCGTCCGGCCAGTACGCGGCGGCGGGCGCGCTGCTGTCCTACGCCGCGCTGACCGGCTCGGCCCGGCACCGCGAGGCGGCCCACGCCGCGCTCGGCACCGTGTCGGTCCTGGCCGGCAAGCACGCCCGGTTCGCCGGGTGGGGGCTGGCCGTGGCGCGGGCGGCGCTCGACGGGCCGGTCGAGGTGGCGGTCGTCGGTCCGCCGGACGACCCGCGCACCGCCGAGCTGCACAAGGCGGCCTACCTGGCGGGGGCGCCGGGCGCCGTCGTGGCGCTGGGCTCCGGGTCGACGCCTGACGCCGTGCCGCTGCTCCAGGAGCGCGGGCTGGTCGCCGGGGCGCCGGCCGCGTACGTGTGCGAGGGCTTCGCCTGCAAGCTGCCGGTCACCACGGCCGCCGACCTGCGGGCGCAGCTGGACCGCTCCGGGGGCTGACCGGGCACCAACAGGTTCCCAACACGCGCTCTCTAACGTCGGGGTGAAACGCACCGACGGGGAGAGGCAGCGGATGAGCCGCAGAACGTTCCACAGCGGCCGGAGGGACGCCGGTCCCCACACGATCAGGACGTGTGGGCGGCCCGGCTAGAGGACGGGTTCCGGGCGGCCGCCGTCGTCGGGCGGGCCGCCCGTGGGCTCGGCCGGCGCCTGTGTCGGCGGACCCTGCTGCTCGTCCGGGACGGTCGGCGACTGCTCGTCGGGCGTTTCGGGCTCGGTGGTGGGCTCGGGGATCGGCGGCTCGGTGGCGTCGGGCGAGTCGGGCGTCTCCGTCCACTCCTGCTCCGGCCCGTCGGTGGGCAGCGTCTCGGGCCGCCGCTGGTCGTGCCGGGGCTCGCCGTAGTCGGGCTGGTAGCCGTAGCGCGACGGCTCGGGGAAGCGCTCGACCGGCTCGCCCTCCATCGCCTCGGCCATGAACGCCCGCCAGATCCGCGCCGGGAGCTGCCCGCCGAACTGCACGCCGTAGCCGGGGATGCTCACGGTCTTGTTGTCGTCGCGGAACATGTCGACGGCCACGGCGAGCTGCGGCGTGAAGCCGTTGAACCACACCGCGCGGGAGTCGTCGGTGGTGCCCGTCTTGCCCGCGACCGGCCGGTCGTACAGCCGCGCCGCGGTGCCCGTGCCGTACTGAACGACCTGCTGCATCGCGTAGGCGGCGTCGGCGGCGGCCTGCTCGTTGACGGCGCGGGTGGCCTCGGGCTTGACGACGTCCTTCATGCCGTCGGCGTCGGTGACGCTCCTGACGACGTGCGTCTCCATGTGGACGCCGCCGTTGGCGAAGGTGGCGAAGCCGGAGGCGTTCTGCACGGCGCTGACCGAGGCCACGCCCAGCGGGAACGTGGCGGCCTGGACGTGCGGGGCGAGCTGGGCGGCCGGGATGCCCATGGCTTCGGCGGTGGCGGCGACCTTCTCGGGGCCGACCTTCTGCGCGAGGTCCACGAACGCGGTGTTGACCGAGTTCTGCGTGGCGGAGACCAGGTCGATCCGGCCGTAGGAGCGGCCGCTGTCGTTGGGGATGGGGTTGTCCGGGTCGGACGCCACCCGCATCGGCGAGTTGCCGTTGACCCTGGTCGACAGGCCGAACCCGTTGTCGAGCGCGGCGGCCAGCGTGTAGGGCTTGAACGTGGAGCCGGCCATCACCTTGGCCGAGAACGCGTTGTCGTACTTGGACTTGCTGGGGCTGCCGCCGTAGAAGGCGACGACCTCGCCGGTGGCCGGGTCGACGGCGGCCAGGCCGGTGCGCAGCTTCTTGGGCAGGTTGTCCGGCAGCGTCTCCTTGACGGCGCGTTCGGCGGCCGTCATGAGGTCCTTGTCGAACGTGGTGACGATCTTCAGGCCGCCGCCGTTGATGTCCTCGTCGGTGTAGCCGCGCCGGTTGAGCTCGGCGGTGACCTGCTCCAGCATGTACTGGGCCTGGCCCTTGAGCTGGAACGGCTTCTTGGGCGCCTTGAGCTTGGGGAACTTCTGCTCGGCGGCCTGGGCCGGGGTGAGCGCGCGGGTCTCCACCATGGCGTCGACGATCGCGCGCCAGCGGGCCTCGGCGGCGTCGAGGTCGGGGCCCTCGGGGTCGGCGAAGCGGCTCGGCTGCTGGATCACCGCGGCCAGGTAGGCGCCCTGGGCGATGCTCAGGTCCTCGACGTCCTTGCCGAAGTACGCCTGGGCGGCGGCCTGGACGCCGTTGGCGCCGCGCCCGAAGTAGATGGTGTTGAGGTACTGCTCCAGCACCCAGTCCTTGGACTTGGACTGGTCGACCTTCAGCGAGATCATGATCTCTTTGAACTTGCGGGTGACCGACCGTTCCTGGCTCAGGCCGCTGTAGTAGTTGCGGACGAGCTGCTGGGTGATGGTCGAGCCGCCCTGGAGCTGCTGCCCGGTGAGCGTGGACCACAGCGCCCTGGTCGTGCCCTTGACCGAGACGCCGCCGTCCTCGTAGAAGGAGCGGTTCTCGGCGGCGATGACGGCGTCGCGCACGTGCTCGGGCACCTTGTCCAGGGTGACGACCCGGCGGTTCATGCCCTGGCGGGCGATGACGCTCTTGCCGTCGCGGTAGTAGATGACCGAGCCCTGGGCGGTGGCGTCCTTCTGCGTGCTGTCGGGAATGGGCGTCATCGCCCACGCGATGCCGAACAGCGCGGCCAGCACGACGAGGCCGGCACCGGCCGTGATCAGCAGGAATCGCAGCAACCGCCGCTTTCGCATCGTGCCGCCCTCCCCTGGTCCTCGGCGCGAACGTCAAGGGTAAACGATCGATAACGGTGCATCGTCCTGAGCCGATGCTACGACCGTTGACCCTCCCTGCGCGGGACATCGGCCACCAAAGGCAGCACTCGGTACGGAACAGGGGTGTCCAGGGCGATGATCGAAGAAGTCCGGAGAACTCCCTGCACACCGACGATCTGGTCGATGACGCGCTGCAGGTCGGAGTTGGTCCGGGCGACCACTCGGCAGAGCAGGTCGCTGCCTCCGGTGATGGTGTGCACCTCCAGCACCTCGGGGATGAGCGCCAGCCGGTCGGCCACCGGGTCGTGCCCGGCCACCTGCCGGATCTCCATCAGCACGAACGCGGTGACGTCGTAGCCCAGCCCCACGGTCGACACGTCGGGGCCGAACCCGGTGATGACGCCCCGGGCGATCAGCCGGTCGAGCCGGGCCTGCACGGTGCCGCGGGCGACCCCGAGCCGGCGCGAGCACTCCAGCACCCCCAGCCTCGGCTCGGCGGCGAGGAGAGCGATGAGGCGCGCGTCGAGGTGGTCAATAGTCACAGGTTCTCCGGTGCTTCACACCCAGGATTGGGCAGATTGTCCACTCATCTACGTAACTCTTGCACAACTCGCCCAGGTAAATCGAGAGTTAGTGGCATGAGTGATGTCTTTCCGGTCAACGGCATGGATGCAGTGGTCTTCGCCGTAGGCAACGCCAAGCAGGCCGCCCACTACTACTCCACGGCGTTCGGCATGAAGCTGACCGCCTACCGAGGGCCCGAGAACGGCAGCCGGGACGAGGTGGCCTACGTGCTGACCTCGGGCAGCGCCACGTTCGAGTTCCGGGGCGCCGTACGGGCGGGCACCGGGGTGTCCGCGCACGTGGCCGCGCACGGTGACGGAGTCATCGACCTGGCCATCCAGGTGCCGGACGTCGAGGCGGCCTACCAGCACGCCGTCTCGCACGGCGCCCGCGGCCTCGACGAGCCGTACACGGTGGAGGACGAGCACGGCAAGGTCGTGCTCGCGGCGATCGCCACCTACGGCGAGACCCGCCACACGCTCGTCGACAGGTCCAACTACGGCGGCCCCTACCTGCCCGGTTACGTCGCCGCCGAGCCGCTGGTCGCCCCGCCCGCCACCAAGTCCGGCCGGCTCTTCCAGGCCGTCGACCACTGCGTCGGCAACGTGGAGCTCGGCAAGATGGACGAGTGGGTGGAGTTCTACCGCAACGTCATGGGCTTCACGAACATGGCCGAGTTCGTCGGCGACGACATCGCCACCGAATACTCGGCGCTGATGTCCAAGGTCGTGGCCGACGGCACCCGCAAGGTCAAGTTCCCGCTCAACGAGCCGGCCGTCAGCCGCAGGAAGTCGCAGATCGACGAGTACCTGGAGTTCTACGGCGGCCCCGGCGTGCAGCACATCGCGCTGGCCACCAACGACATCCTGACCACCGTCGACCACATGCGGGCGGCCGGGGTGGAGTTCCTCGACACCCCCGACTCCTACTACGAGGACCCGGAGCTGCGGGCCCGCATCGGCAACGTGCGCGCGCCGATCGAGGAGCTGCACAAGCGCAAGATCCTCGTCGACCGCGACGAGGACGGCTACCTGCTGCAGATCTTCACCAAGCCGGTGCAGGACCGCCCGACGGTATTCTTCGAGCTCATCGAGCGCCACGGCTCGCTCGGTTTCGGCAAGGGCAACTTCAAGGCGCTGTTCGAGGCCATCGAGCGCGAGCAGGAGCGCAGGGGCAACCTCTGAACCGGTGGTGATCAGCGGCTCCTTCGTGGATGCTTACGTTACGTAAGTTGACGATCACGAAGGGGAGCCGCGTCATGAGGCACACCAGGAGGCGGGCCGCGGCGCTGGCCGCCCTGATGAGCGTGCTCGCGTGCGGGCCGTCCGACGGGGCGGCCCGCGACGAGGGCCCGGCGGGGGCCCGGGCGGGCGCGGCGGGCATCGGCGACGCCGACTTCCCCACCGACGGCAACGGCGGCTACGACGTCGCCCACTACGCGCTCAAGCTCGGCTACACGCCCGCGAGCAAGCAGCTCGACGGCGAGGCCACGATCCGCGCCACGGCCACGGCGCCGCTGTCGCGGTTCAACCTCGACCTCAGGGGCCTCACTGTGCACGGGGTCTGGGTCGACGGGACCGCCGCCACGTTCACCCGGGCCGGCGACGAGCTCACGGTCGTCCCGGCCCGCCCGCTGGCCCGCGGCGTGCCGTTCATCGCCAGGGTCTCCTACTCCGGAGTGCCCGAGCCGGTGCGCAACTCCACCAACCTGGGCACCTACGGCTTCGTCCCGACCCCAGACGGGGCGTTCGTGGCGTGCGAGCCCAACGGCGCCAAGACCTGGTTCCCCGGCAACGACCACCCCGCCGACAAGGCGGCCTTCGACTTCGAGATCACCGTGCCCGAGGGCGTGACCGCGCTGGCCAACGGCGAGCTGCGCGGCGAGCCGCGCACCAGCGAGGGCAGGACGACGTTCCGTTGGCGCGAGACGCACCCGATGACCACCTACCTGGCCACCGCCACCATCGGGAAGTTCCACCTCAAGAAGGGCACCACGACGGGCGGCATCCCCAACCTGGCGGCCGTCGACCCCAGGTTCCGCTCCACGCTGGAGAAGTTCCACCGCGTCTCGGGCGAGATCACCGACTACTGGAGCACGGTCTTCGGCCCCTACCCGTTCGGCTCGACCGGGGGCGTGGTCGACGACTTCTCCGCCGGCTACGCGCTGGAGAACCAGACCAAGCCGATCTACGGCGGCTTCGAGCCCGACGACGGCATCATCGCGCACGAGCTGGCCCACCAGTGGTTCGGCAACAGCCTCAGCATCAAGCGGTGGAAGGACCTGTGGCTCAACGAGGGCTTCGCCACCTACGCCGAGTGGCTGTGGTCGGAGCACAAGGGCCGGCGCACCGCCGACGCCCTGTTCGCCTCCTACCACGCCCGCCCGGCCACCGACCCGATCTGGTCCTACCCGCCCGGCCGGGCCAGGCCCGCCGACCTGTTCAACGAGTCCGTCTACACGCGGGGCGGCATGACGCTGCACGCGCTGCGCCGGGCCATCGGCGACCGGACGTTCTTCACCCTGCTCAAGACCTGGGCCGCCGAGCACCGCTACGGCAGCGTCACCACCGAGCAGTTCGTGGCGCTGGCCGAACGCCTGTCGGGCAAGCAGCTCGACGCGCTCTTCGACGCCTGGCTCTTCCAGCCGCGCCGCCCGGCATGATCTTCTTGCCGCACTTCGGGCATCGAAGTATGGTGCCCGCATGCCGAAGGGATCGACGGGCCTGAGCGAGCAGGCTTACTTCGTGCTCGCCTCGCTCCTCGACGGGCCGCTCCACGGGCACGCGATTCTCAAGCGGGTGGTGGAGCTGTCCGACGGCCGGATCACGCTGGCGGTCGGCACCCTCTACGGCGCGCTCGACCGGCTCGCGGCCAACGGCGTCATCGAGGTCGAGCGCGAGGAGATCGTCAACGGCCGCAAGCGCCGCTACTTCCGCATCACCGACGACGGCACCGGCCTGGTCCAGGCAGAGGCCCGGCGCATGCAGCAGGCCGCCGCCGTGGTGACCCGGCGGCACCTGGGGGCGACGGCGGGATGAGCCCGCTGGAGCGGCACTACCGGTTACTCCTGCGGGCCTACCCCTCCGGCTACCGCTCCGACCACGGCGACGAGCTGCTCGACGTGCTCCTCGACGCCGCCGGACCGGGCCGGGCCCGCCCGCCGGCGCGCGAGGCGGGCGCCCTGCTGCTGGGCGGGATGCGCGCCCGGCTCACCGAGTCGGCCGTCGGCCCGGCCTGGGCCGACGGCCTGCATCTCGGCGTGCTGGCGCTGTCGCTGGTCAACCTGGCCGCGCTGATCCCGTACACGGCCGAGACCGGCCTGTGGACGGCGCTGGCGGCGCTCGGCTTCCTCGCCGTCCTGCGCGGCCGCGTCGGGCTCGCGCTGCCGGTCATGATGCTCACCGGCAGCAAGGCCGTGGCGGTCACGCTCGGGCAGCCCTGGCTCGACCGCACGCTCCTGCCGGTCTTCCCGGGCGGCCCGTGGGCGGACGGCCCCGCCCTGTACGGCAACGCCGGGCCGGTCGCCACGGCCACCTCCGGCGCGCTGGTGGTGCTTGGGCTGCTCGTGCTGGCCGCACGAGGCGAACGGCCACGGCCGCGGTCGTGGTGGTGGCTGGCCGTCCTGCCGGTGGCCGCCGGGCTGGACCCCGGCTGGGACGACCTGGCGAGCCCGAGCGCGCAGACCGTCGTCCGGGTCGTCCTGGAGGCGGCGCTGCTGGTGACCGCCGTCTACGCGGGCCGCCTGACGCGCGACGGCCGCTGGGCGGTCGCCGCCGCCGTCTACCTGCTGCCGGCCACGGCGGTGCTCGGCGAGCACCTGTCCCTGGCCTCCCGCCAGGAGATCGCCCACTGGGCGCTGCTGGCCGTCCTCACCGCGGCCTCGGCGGTCGCCCCGGCGACCGCGCGGCGAAGGCTCGTCCTGTGAGGGTCCTCGCGCTCGTCGTGCTCCTCGCCCTGGCCGGCTGTGCGGTCTCCAGCGCCGAGGCCGGCGGCACCGGCAAGCGGTGGCGCTGGGAGAGCCTGAAGGCCGCCTGCATGGCCGAGCGCGGCTTCAAGTACGAGATGTGGGTGCCGGACCGCACGCTGACGGCCGAAGCCCTGAGGCGCGCCGACGGCCACTACGCGTCGATGCGGCGGCACCGGGAGAAGTACGGCCACGGCGTCTTCTCCGGCTACGTCCACCGCACCACGCAGGAGGCCGGGGGTGTGGACCTGCACCCCTCCTTCCCCAACGACCGGTACATCTCGGCCCTGTCCGCCAGCCAGCAGACGGCCTACCACCAGGCCGACCAGGAGTGCTTCACCCGCGCGGTCAAGGCCGTGCTCGGCAGGGACGTCACCGCCGTCGACGACCTGCACCGGCTGCACGGGGCGGCGCACCGGGCCCTCGACGAGCGCGAGTTCGACAGCGACCCCCGGCTCGTGGCCCTGGCCCGCGACTACGCGGCGTGCCTGCGCGCGAAGGGATACCCGGTGTCCACGGAGAAGCCGAGCCAGATCAGCCACCTGGAGGAGGAGCGCTTCCGGGCCAAGCTGTCGGCGCTGGGCCGGGAGCAGAACCCCGGCGCCGAGCCCGGCATGGAGTTCATGCCTGCGCTCACCCGCGAGGAGGCCATGCCCTACCTGCGCGAGGAGATCGACTCCGCGCTCGACGACCTCGAATGCGGCAAGGAGTTCTTCCCCGCCTACCACCCCCGGCACCGGGCCGCCACGGACCGGCTCCGGGACGAGTGGGGTCTGGGCTCCTAGCGCTTCTCCGTCAGCACCAGGGCCGCCGCCCCCACCAGCCCGGCCTCCTGGCCGAGCGCCGCGGGCAGGACGCGCAGGCGGTGGGCGAAGGCCATCCTGGCGTGCTCGCGCAGCGCCTCCTCCAGCGGCCCGAACAGCGGCTCGCCCGCCTGGGACAGCCCACCGCCGATCGTGACCAGGTCCAGGTCGCACAGGTGGGTGGCGGAGGCGATGGCGATGCCGAGCGCCCGCCCGGCCCGGCGCATCGCCGCGAGCGCCACCTCATCCCCGGCCAGGGCGTCGGCGGCCAGCGCCCGGCCGGTCACCGCGCGGTCCTCCCGGTAGAGGCCGTCGCCTGCGGAGGCGGTGCCGGGCGTCCAGCCGCGGGCCAGCGCCCACTCAGTGAGGGCGGGGCCGCGCGCGACGGCCTCCAGGCAGCCGTGGCCGCCGCATCCGCAGGGCGGGCCGCCGTCGGGTTCGACCACGATGTGGCCGATGTGCCCGGCGTTGCCGGTGCCGCCGTCGATGAGCCTGCCGCCGAGGATGAGGCCGCCGCCCACGCCGGTGGACACCACCATGCCGAGCATGTCGGCGACGCCCCGGCCGGCGCCTCGCCAGTGTTCGGCCAGGGCCACGCAGACGGCGTCGTTGTGGATGCGTACGGGAAGGCCGGGGAAGCGGCCGGAAAGCCGGGCGCGCAGCGGGAAGTCGCGCCAGCCGGGGATGTTGAGCGGTGAGACCTCGCCCGAGGGCCAGGTCATCGGGCCGCCGCAGCCGATGCCGACGCCGGTCACGCCGGCGGCGAGCGGTTCGACGAGGCCGGCGAGGGTCTTCCACAGGGTCTCGGCGTCGGCGTCCTGCGGGGTGGCCGCGCGGAGGGTGCGCAGCACGGCGCCGTCGTGGTCCACGTGTGCGGCGGCCATCTTGGTGCCGCCGATGTCGAGGGCGAGGATCACCCGCCGCTCGCCGAGGAGAAGACCAGCACGGAGGCGGTGAAGCCGTGGACGTGGTTGTGGCCGGCGACCGGGCCGACCTCGCCGGCGGCGAAGAAGCCCGCCACGCCGATCGGCCCGAGCGTGTCGCGCAGCGCGACGGGGTCGTGGTCGGCAGTGCCGAACATCGCCGATCCGCGCCCGTTGCAGGAGAACAGCAGCGCCCCGTCGACGCGGCCGAGCTCTTCCCGGTGCGCGTCGAGGACGTCGTACAGGTCCTCGTCGGCGGTGGCGGCGTCGCGCACCTGGAAGCGGACGGTCCGCCCGATGTCCACGATGTCGCCGATGGCCACGGCCTCCCGCTCCGGGTCGATACCGATCACGCCCCTGATGAGGAAGTCGCCGCGTTCGTGCCGTTCGGCGTACTCGTCCATGGCGAGGCCGATCTGCAGCCCGGCGGCGACCAGTTCGCGGTCGTCCTCGTCCAGGTCGCTGACGATGTCCTCCAGTCGGGACAGGGCGGGCTGGCCGGCGAGCTCCAGCAGCAGGTTCTCCTCGCAGCGGGTGACGACCATGCTCGGCCCGATCGGGCGGCAGCCCTGGCTGACCACGGTGCTCACCCGGATGGCGCCGCTGATGAGCACGCCGATGGCGCCCTCGGTGTAGACCTCGCCGTCGGCGAACAGGCGTACCGATCCCCTGCCCTGGAGGCCGTTGGCCAGCCCGCCGACCAGCGGCAGGTCGCCCAGCACCTCCGCCGAGCGCTCGACGAACGCGTCGGTGGGGAAGGAGTACGGGTCGGCGAGCAGGATCGCCACGTGGTCGTCGGCCGTCCGCTCGGGCAGCCCGACCACCACGAACCTGTCCTCGGCCGTGAGCGTCTCCAGCGCGAACGTGGTCAGCTCGGCCCCGTCGAGGGTGGCCGCCCACGCGCTCACGGCGGGCGTCAGCTCCACGCCCTGCCCGTCGCCGATCACGCCGGTGGCGCTGCAACCGATCACGTGCGCTTCGGGGGCCATCCGCATCGCCCGCTCCCCCGCCCTGGCGACGTCCTCGGGATCGTCGCCGCAGATGAAGAAGCAGACCAGGTCGGCCTGACCGCTGAGCCTCGCCAGGGCCTGGCCGACAGCCCTCTCCGCGGCTTCGACCAGGTCGGAATCCACGGCGAGGCCGTCGGCGAAGCGGCTCGTCATGACTGCCACGCCTCTCGCCTCCCTCGGCAGGTCCAAGTTCCCTAGGCCCGATTCTCCCCACTAAAGGGACAAGCACGCACACGAACCGCCACGCAATGGTCAAGATCCGAAATCTCCGCCAGATGCGAAACCCCTGCCACTTCGCGCGCCGGGGACGTAGGGTCGATCCCGTGCATCAGCCTCGTATCCTCCGCGAGTTGCGAGAGAGCGGCCACGTTCATCGCACCGTCAAAGCCGAGGTCCGCGAAAACCTGCTGGTCAAGCTCAGAGCGGGCGAGCCCCGTTTTCCCGGCATCGTGGGCTTCGACGACTCCGTCCTGCCCCATCTCGAACGCGCCCTGCTCGCCGGGCACGACCTGGTCCTGCTCGGTGAGCGCGGCCAGGGCAAGACCCGGCTCATCCGCACGGTCACCGGCCTGCTCGACGAGTGGACCCCGGTGGTCGAGGGCTGCGAGATCAACGACCACCCGTACGCGCCCGCCTGCGGACGCTGCCGGGCCCTCGCGGCCGAGCTGGGCGACGAGCTGCCGGTGGCGTGGAAGCACCGCGACGAGCGCTACGGCGAGAAGCTCGCCACCCCCGACACCTCCGTCGGCGACCTGATCGGCGACATCGACCCGATCAAGATCGCCGAGGGGCGCAGGCTGGGCGACCCCGAGACCGTGCACTACGGCCTGGTCCCGCGCACCAACCGGGGCGTCTTCTCCGTCAACGAGCTGCCCGACCTGGCCGAGCGCATCCAGGTGTCGCTGCTCAACGTGCTGGAGGAGCGCGACATCCAGGTCCGCGGCTACAACCTGCGGCTGCCGCTCGACATCCTGCTCATCGCCAGCGCCAACCCCGAGGACTACACCAACAGGGGCCGGATCATCACCCCGCTGAAGGACCGCTTCGGCGCCGAGATCCGCACCCACTACCCGCTCACGATCGAGGACGAGCTGACGCTGATCCGGCAGGAGTCCATGCCGGACATCGGCGCCGACGTCCCGGAGCACCTCGTCGAGGTGATCGCGCGCTTCACCCGGCTGGTCCGCGAGTCCACGGCCGTCGACGCCCGCTCCGGCGTGTCTGCGCGCTTCTCGATCGCCGCCGCCGAGACCGCCGCGGCCTCGGCCGTGCGCAGGGCCGCGATCACCGGCGAGGACCAGGCCGTGACCCGGGTGTGCGACCTGGCGCCGGTCGTCCACAGCCTGCGCGGCAAGGTGGAGTTCGAGGTCAGCGAGGAGGGCAGGGAGACCGAGATCCTGGCCCACCTGCTGCGCCGCGCCACGGCCGAGACGTTCCGCACCCGGCTGGGCGCGATGGACCTGTCGCCGCTGACCGACAAGTTCGCCGAGGGCGCCCAGGTGGAGTCGGGCGAGCTGGTCGCCGCCGGCGAGCTGCTGCGCCGCATCGGCCCCGTCGACGGCCTGGCCAAGATCATGTCGAAGCTCGGCATGGGAGCCGGCGACGAGTCGCCCGGGCACGCGGCGGCGGCGCTGGAGTTCGCGATGGAGGGCCTCTACCTCATGCGCCGGCTGTCGAAGGACGACCTCGACGGAGTCGCCGTCTACCGGACGTGAACATTCGGGCGGTTCCGCACGTCGTATTGGACGACTGACCGTTTCGTCCGGGGGGAACCGCCCATGCGACTGCTCGCCAGCGCCACCACCGCCCTCGCCCTGTGCGCCCTGAGCGCCTACGCCACCCCCGCCTCGGCGGAGACCTCTCCTCAGGTCGTGTACGGCTACGCCTGGTCCGACGGCGCCGGCCACTTGCGCATCCTGCCGCAGTCGGCCACGGCCGTCCGCAAGAGCTACCGGCTCAAGGCCATCCGGGGGGCCAAGGAGCTGCGCCTCGGCTACACCAAGGCCGCCTACCTGCGCGTCGCGGTCGCCTGCGGCCTGAAGGAGACCGAGGGCCGGGTCGCGCTCGACGCCAAGAACTTCGGCCGGACCCGGTGCGGGGCCGCCGACCTGTCCGACAGCCTCGCGTCCGGCCCCGTCGCGGTACGCGTCCACCACACCGGCGGCCAGGCGGTCAAGGTCACCGAGTTCCTGCCGTACCCGTCGAAGCTCAGCGTCGTGCGCGGCACGGTCAAGCGGGCCGGCGACCGGACGCTGCTGTTCACCAGGGGCGGCACGACCGTCAAGCTCGGCTACACGCACGCGCTCGCCTTCAGCCGCGTCACCTCCCGGTGCGGCGCGGGCTGGCTAACCGGCAGGCCGGTCAACGCCGACCGCGACGGCCTGGGCACCAAGCACTGCGGCGCGGGTGACTTCACCGCCGCGCTGAAGAAGCTGCGCCACCCGGTGCTGGTCCAGATCGACTATCAGCCGCGCAGCGGCCAGGTGTTCCAGGTGTGGGAGGTGTTCGGCGACGCATAGCAGGGCATCTCGGGTTAGCGTGGGTGCGTGACGGCCTACCGCTATGGCGAGTACCACGATGGCCCCGACCCCCTGGCCCCGCCGTACGACGTGCGCGCGGCACTCGACGAGATGGGCGACGCCATCCTGTCCGGCTCCACGCCCGTCCACGCCCTGCGCGACCTGCTCAAGCGCGGCCTGCCGGGCGCCCAGGACCGGCGCGGCCTGGACGACATGCTCAGGGAGGTCCGGCGGCGCCGCCGCGACCTTCGTGAGAGCGGCAGGCTCGACGGCACGCTGGAGAAGGCCAGGGCGCTGCTGGACAAGGCCATCGGGCAGGAGCGCGCCGAGCTGTTCCCCGACCCGGCCGACGACGCCCGGCTGCGCGAGGCCGAGCTCGACGCGCTGCCGGACGACACGGCCGGGGCCATCCAGGAGCTGAGCACCTACCGGTGGCGCTCGGAGGCCGCCAGGCAGACCTTCGAGGAGCTGCGCGACCTGCTGCGGCGCGAGGTGCTGGACGCCCAGTTCAGGGGGCTGCGCGAGGCGCTGGCGAACCCCGACCCGGCGGCGATGGAACGGGTCCGCCAGATGATGGCCGACCTGAACGACATGCTGGAGAAGGACGCCCGTGGCGAGCACACGCAGGCGGATTTCGACTCCTTCATGGCGAAATATGGTGACCTCTTTCCGGAGAAGCCGCGCAACCTCGACGAGCTCGTCGACATCCTCGCCCGGCGGGCCGCCGCCACCCAGCGCATGCTCGCCTCGATGACCCCGCGCCAGCGCGA
Source organism: Nonomuraea sp. NPDC023979 (assembly GCF_040639085.1). Taxonomy (NCBI): domain Bacteria; kingdom Bacillati; phylum Actinomycetota; class Actinomycetes; order Streptosporangiales; family Streptosporangiaceae; genus Nonomuraea; species Nonomuraea sp. NPDC023979. Next base: position 269,711 of record NZ_JBEZZG010000006.1, on the reverse strand, counting down.
GGAACTCGGCAACCTCATGAGCCAGACCCTCGACCAGGCCGGGCTCGCCGACCAGATGCGGCGGCTCGGCGAGGCCCTGTACGCGCGCCGCCCCGACCTCGCCTGGGACGCCACCGAACGGCTGACCGGCGAGGAGCCCCTGGGCATGGGCGACGCCGTCACCGCCCTGGAGGAGCTGGCCGACCTCAGCGGGCTGGAGAGCGCGCTGCGCCAGGACTACCCCGGGGCCCGGCTCGACGACATCGACGAGGCCGCCGTGCGCCGCGCCCTCGGCCGCTCGGCGGTCGACGACCTCGAAGCGCTCAAGCGCATCGAACGGGAGCTGGAGGAGCAGGGCTACCTGCTGCGCCGCCGCGGCAAGCTGGAGCTCACGCCCAAGGCGGTGCGGCGGCTCGGCGAGACCGCGCTGCGCCGCGTCTTCTCCTCGCTCGACGCCGGCCGCCGCGGCGACCACGACCAGCACGACGCGGGCTCGGCGGGCGAGCTCACCGGGTCGTCCCGGCCGTGGCGCTTCGGCGACGAGCAGCCCGTCGACGTCGTCCGCACCCTGGTCAACGCCGTCCGCGCCGGCGGCCTGCGTACGGACCCGGCAGGCGGAGGGCGTACGGCGGTGAAGCTGTCCGTGGACGACTTCGAGGTGGCCGAGACCGAGCGGCGCAGCGCCGCCGCCGTCTGCCTGCTCGTCGACCTGTCCTACTCGATGGCCCTGCGCGGCACCTGGGCCGCCGCCAAGCAGACCGCGCTCGCCCTGCAGGCCCTGGTCGCCTCCAAGTTCCCGCAGGACGCCGTGCAGATCATCGGCTTCTCCAACTACGCCCGGGTGCTGCAGCCCGACGAGCTGGCCGGGCTCGACTGGGACATGGTCCAGGGCACCAACCTGCACCACGCGCTGCTGATCGCCGGGCGGCACCTCGACCGCCACCCCGACTTCGAGCCCGTCGTGCTCGTCGTCACCGACGGCGAGCCGACCGCGCACCTGCTGCGCAACGGCCGCTCGGCGTTCGAGTGGCCGCCCTCGCCGGAGACGCTGGAGCTCACGCTGGCCGAGGTCGACAAGATGACCAGGCGCCGGGCCACGATCAACGTCTTCATGCTGGCCGGGGACGACCGGCTCAAGGAGTTCGTCGACGAGGTGGCGCGGCGCAACGGCGGGCGCGTCTTCTCGCCCAGCGCCGACCGGCTCGGCGAGTACGTGGTGAGCGACTTCCTGCGGGTGCGCCGGGCGCGTTAGGCCTCGACGAGCCGCGCGTAGAAGTCGAGCGCGACGTCGAACCCGTCACGGCAGTTGCGGTGCGAGCGGTAGCAGGGCCGCCAGGCGCTGCTCGCGCCCACCCCGGCGCGGGCGTCCGCGAGCGCCGCGGGCACCCGCTCCGGCCGGGGCAGCAGCCCGCCGCCGAGATAGCGGACGCCGGACAGCTCGGTGTGCTGACCCGGGGCGCCGGAGACGAAGCGGCCCAGCCGCCAGCCGCTCTCCTCGTCCCACACCAGCGCGGCGCCGTCGGCGAGCCTGACGGTCGCCTCACGCGGCTCGCACGGGCCCTCCCACCAGCCGTCGGCCTCGGCGCCGAGCAGCCCGACGACCCGGCGCACGTAGCAGACCGGCTGCTGCAGCCACTCGTCGGAATACGGCTCGACGTGCTTGATGGCCACGGACGGCACCCCCTTGTGCCCAAACGGTAAGGAAAGACCAGCGGCCATCCACCTTACCCGGGGCGAACTTATTCCGTTGCCAGGCCGTCTAGTCATTACGGACGATATTTACGTCCGGCGGATTCACATCCGGCAGGGGGGAAAGGAGGAGTGTCCCATGCTCGCCATGATTGTCCTGATCCTGGTGATGGTCGTCACCATCGCCGTCACCGAGCTCATCATGCTCGGCTCCCCTGACGGCAAAGAGAGTGTCGAGTCCCCCACCGAGATCGTCGGCGACTAGTCTCTTCCGCATGACGGACCTGCTTCTGTGGCTGCACATCGGTTTCGCGATCTTCACGATCGGGCCGATCACCGCCGCCACCCACGCCGCGCCGCGCGCGATCCGTACGAAGAACGTGCCCGTCGTCCGCACCATCCAGCGCATGACCAGGATCTACAGCGTCGGCTCGCTGGGCGTGCTGGTCTTCGGCATCGTGCTCGGCGTGGTGATGGGCGGCGGGCTGCTCGGCGCCTGGTACATGACGGCGTCGATGACGCTGTTCATCGTCGCCATCGTGCTGCTCGTCATCGTCGACCGCGACCTGCGCGGCGCCGTCCAGGCCCTGGAGAGCGAGGCCGCGGACGACGACGCGAAGGTGCAGGTCGGCCGGATCGCCGCCATCAGCGGCCTGCTGACCGTGATCTGGCTGGTGATCCTCTTCCTGATGGTCGTGCCGGGCAGCTAGCCGAGCGCCCGCGTCAGGTCGGCGAGCAGGTCGTCGATCGTCTCGATGCCGACCGACAGGCGCACCAGGTCGCCGGGCACCTCCAGGGGTGAGCCCGCCGCCGAGGCGTGCGTCATCCGGCCCGGGTGCTCGATGAGCGACTCCACGCCGCCCAGCGACTCGCCGAGCGTGAACAGCTCGGTCCGGTCGCAGATCGCGACGGCCTCCTCCTCACCGCCCGCCACCCGGAACGACACCATGCCGCCGAACCGCTTCATCTGCTTGGCGGCGATCTCGTGGCCGGGGTGCTCGGCCAGCCCCGGATAGAGCACCTGCGTCACGCGCGGGTGCGCGAGCAGCAGGTCCACGACCCGCTCGGCGTTGTCGCAGTGGCGGTCCATCCGCACGCCCAGCGTCTTGAGCCCGCGCAGCGTCAGCCAGGCGTCGAACGGCCCGGCCACCGCGCCCATCGCGTTCTGGTGGTAGGCGAGCTCGTCGCCGAGCCCCCGGTCGCGGGCGATCAGCGCGCCGCCGACGACGTCGGAGTGGCCGCCCACGTACTTGGTCGTCGAGTGCACGACCACGTCCGCGCCCAGCGAGAGCGGCTGCTGGAGGTACGGCGAGGCGAAGGTGTTGTCGACGACCAGGAGCGAGCCGTTGTCGTGGGCGAGCTGGGCGAGCGCGGCGATGTCGGCGATGCCGAGCAGCGGGTTGGTCGGCGTCTCGACCCACACGACCCGCGTCTTCTGCGTCATCGCCGCGGCCACCGCGTCGAGGTCGCCCAGCGGGACCGGGTCGTAGTGCAGGTCCCAGCGCTCGTTCACCTTGGCGAACAGCCGGTAGGTGCCGCCGTAGGCGTCGTTGGGGATGATCACGTGATCCTGGGGCTTGCACACAGCGCGCAGCAGCGTGTCCTCGGCGGCCAGCCCGGAGGCGAACGCCAGCCCGCGCGCCCCGCCCTCCACGGCGGCCAGCGCCTCTTCCAGGGCGGTCCTGGTCGGGTTGGCCGACCTGCTGTACTCGTAGCCGGAGCGCAGGCCGCCCACGCCGTCCTGCTTGTAGGTGGACGTGGCGTATATCGGGGGCACCACGGCGCCGGTCACGGGGTCAGGCTCCTGACCTGCGTGGATCGCCAGGGTTTCGAAACCGTTGGTCATACGGCCACGGTAACGGACGCGGCGCGCCGTTCCTCCTCCCGCTCCTGGGGTGGGGCGACGTGGATGTGCCTGCCGCTCTGCCCCTGGGCTTCCTCGCCGTTGATGCGCGACAGCAGGACCGGGTCCGACAGCGCCAGCAGCACCCCGATGACCAGCCCCACACCCAGCAGTACGAATCCGATGAAGACCATGCCTCCATGCTGCGCCGCGCGCCCCCGCCGCCACCTCGGCTGAAGGGCCGGTCCCTCGGCCCCGGGGTCGGCCGATCGGTCGATACGAGCTGTCCGACTTGCGGCTTAGGCTCAAGGCCGTGGGGGAATCCAAACGCGCCGTCTACTGGATCCGCCGGCTGAGCGAGATCGCGATGCTCGGCTGGCTGGGCATGATGCTCATGCTCGACCTGGTCATCGCCGTCGGCGCGGGCGGGCTGCAGTTCCTCGCCGTGCTGTGCGGCGTCGCCGGCATCACCGCCGTGGTGCTGCGCCGCCGCTACCGCATCGAGTCCTACGCCGCCCTGCTCGGCCTGTCGTTCCTGTCCTCGCTGATCCTCTCGCTCGACGGCGTCCAGGGCGTGCCCGGCACCGCCGAGACCGGCGCGATGCTCATCCTGATCATCGGCGTGCTCCGCCACGTCGAACCCGTGCGCAACGCCGCCATCCTCGCCTGCGCCGGACTGGTCGTCCTGATGGCCGAGACGATCTGGCGCTCCGGGGGCAACGAGGCGTTCGTCTTCTCCTTCATGCTGTTCGTCGGCTGGTCGACGGTCGCGGGGGCCGGCGGCTACCTGCGCTTCCAGCAGGAACGCCGCAACGAGGCCGTCCACTCCGTACGCCGCGCCGAACGGCTGGAGCTCGCCCGGGAGCTGCACGACCTGGTCGCCCACCACATCACCGGCATCGTCGTGCAGGCCCAGGCCGCCCGCACCGTCGCGCAGACCAGCCCGGACGCCGTCGTGCCCGCCCTCGACGCCATCGCATCCGCCGGCAGCGAGGCGCTCACCTCGATGCGCCGCATGGTCACGGTCCTGCGCGCCGAGGAGGCCTCGCGCACCCCCGGCACCTCGCTGGGCGACCTGCGGCTGCTCACCGAGCGGTTCTCGGCGGAGGGGCCGAAGGTCGCCTTCGAGATCGGGCCCGGGCTCGGCGACGGCACGCTGGCGCCCGAGGTGATCACGACGCTGCACCGGGTGCTGCTGGAGGCGCTCACCAACGTCCGCAAGCACGCGCCGCACACGCGGTGGATCGAGGCGTCGCTCAAGCGGTACGAGGCCGCCGTGGTGCTGCGGGTGCGCAACTACGGCTCCGCCGCCGACCCCCGCGTGGCCCGGCTGGGCGGCGGCTTCGGGCTGGTCGGCATGGCCGAGCGCGTCGAGGCTCTCGGCGGCCGCCTCCGCGCCGGCCCCACCCTCCAGGGCGCCTGGGAAGTCCTGGCCGAGTTCCCCACCTGAGCCCCCGGGCCTCACGCCCTGCCTGGCTCAGCACGCGGGGCGCGGGTGGCTCCGGCGGCGTGTGCGTGGCGGAAGCGGTCATCGCCCAGGGCGGCCCGGGCCGTGGCGGTGATGCGGTCGACGTCGAAGCGCTCCCCCGCGGCCAGCGGCGTGCCGACCGACCGCCTGAGGGCCGCGGCCTCGCCGAGCAGCTCGGCGGCCCGTACGGCGTCGCCCGCCAGGGCCTCGGCCCCGGCCAGCCCTTCGAGCGCCAGCGCGACCGCCCGCGGGTCGCCCGACGCCCGCGCCGCCGCGTGGCCCGCCCGCTGCCGGGCCGCCGCCGTCTCCGCGTCGCCGCGCTGCTCGGCCGCGAACCCCAGCTCCGCCAGCACGAACGCGATCCCCGGCGTCCCGCGCACCTCCTCCAGCCAGCCGAGCCAGGGCAGCAGCAGCGCCTCGGCCTCCGCGTGGCGTCCGCGCCGCCGGGCGCTCATGGCCAGCCCGAGCACGGCGTGCTCCTCGGCCGACTTGTACGACTGCTCCACGGCCAGCCTGCGGGCCCGCTCGTGGTAGTCGTCGGCCCGCGCGTAGTCGCCCTCCAGCAGCGCCACCCGGCCCACCGCCGACAGCCGGAACGCCACCTCGAACCCGAGCTCCTCGGCCAGCTCCAGCGCCTCCTCCCGCAGCCGGGCGGCCTCGGCGTAGTCGCCGCGCATCTCGGCCAGCCGGTCGAGCGCGTCCATGGCCTCGATGCGCCCCCACCCGTCGCCCAGCTCGCGGAAGATCGCCAGGCTGCGCTCGCCGTCGCGCCGCATCGCGTCCAGGTCGGAGCGCACGGCCGCGAGCTTGGCCCGTAGCTGGAGCGCCGCCGCGACGCCCCAGCGGTCGCCGAGCTCCTCGAACGCGCGCAACGCCCGCTCCACGGCCTCCTCGTGCGCCCGCTGGTCGCCGTACGCCCAGCGCACCTGCGCCGGGAGCCAGTCGGCCAGCGCCCGCCCCGCCCGGTCGAGCCCGTCGCGGCGGATGGCGGGCGCCGCCTCCCCGATGGCCAGCGTCATCCCGGCCAGCCACACGGACGCCACGGCCGCCTCACGTTCCTGCTCCGGCCCGGCGCCGGGCGGCGTGGCGGCCAGCGCGGCGGCGATGGACCTGCGTGCCTCGCCGAGCCTGCCGCGCAGGAACCAGTACCAGGCCAGCGCGTTGACCAGCCGCAACGGCCGCAGCCCGGCGAGCGCGAGCCGGAAGTTGGCCGCCTCCCGGTCGAGCCGGTCCAGCCATTCGCGCTGGCGGCTCCCGCGCAGCTCGGCCCGTTCGGCGAGAGCCGTGTAGTAGCGCGCGTGCCGCTCGCGGATCGTCTCCTGCTCCCCGGCCTCCCGCAGCCGCTCGGCGCAGTAGGCGGCCACGGACTCCAGCAGCCCGTAGCGCGGCCCCGGCGTGACGAGCGACCGGTCGACCAGCCGGGCGAGCGCGTCGAGCACGTCCACGCCCGGCTCCGCGCACACCTCCTCGGCCGCCTCCAGCGTGCACCCGTCGGCGTGCGCGGCCAGCCGGCGCAGCACGATCCGCTCGTGCTCGGGCAGCAGCTCCCAGCTCCAGTCGAGGGTCGCCCGCAGGGTCCGCTGCCGGGCGGGCGCGTCGCGCATGCCGGCGGTCAGCACCCGGAACCGGTCGTCCAGCCGGTGGGCCACCTCCTCCACGCCGAGCGCCCGCACCCGCGTGGCGGCCAGCTCCAGGGCGAGCGGGATGCCGTCGAGCCGCCGGCAGATCGTGGCGACGGCGGGCCCGGCCTCGATCCCGGCCCGCGCCGTGAACAGGCGCACCGCCGCCGCCTCGGTGAGCGGCTGTACGACGCGGACGACCTCGCCGGTGACGCCGAGCGGCTCCTGGGCCGTGGCCAGCACGCGCAGCCCAGGCGCGGCCCGCAGCAGCGCGGACACCACCTCGGCGGCCTGCTCGACCAGGTGCTCGCAGTTGTCCGCCACCAGCAGGGCGTCCTTGCCCGCCAGCGCCCCGGCCAGCCGTTCCACCAGCCCGGCCGCGCCGTCGTCGCGCACGCCCAGCGTGGCGGCCAGCGCCTCGCCCACGTCGGCGGCCCCGGCCAGCTCCACCAGCCATGCCTCCCCGGTCGTCGGCGGCCGTACGCCCCGGGCGGTCTCCAGGGCGAGGCGCGTCTTCCCCACCCCGCCGGGCCCGGTCAGCGTCACCAGCCGGTGGGCGGCCAGCAGCCCGGCGACCTCGGCCACCTCCGCGTCCCGCCCGATCAGGTCCCCCACCGGAGCGGGCAGGTTCCCCCGCCCGGGCGGTCCGGCGGCGGGGCCCGGTTCGCGCGCGGCCGGCCCGCGTCCCGTGGGCGGGGCCGTGCGGGCCGTGCCGTCGGCTTCGGAGGGGAGGGCGGGGTCCTGGCGGAGGACGGCCTGGTAGAGGGCCGAGAGAGCGGGTGAGGGGTCCACGCCGAGCTCGTCGGCCAGGCGTTCGCGCAGCGCGGTGAACGCGGCCAGCGCCTCGCCCTGCCGCCCGCCCCGGTAGAGGCTGCGCATGTGGGCGGCGACGAGCCGTTCGCGCAACGGGTGCGCGGCGACGAGCCCGCCCAGGTCGACGCGTGCCCCGAGCGCGAGCCGTACCTCCGCCTGCTCCTCCAGCGCCGTGAGGCGCAGCTCCTCCAGGCGGGCGATCTCCGCCTGGGCGAACCCGTCGTCGGCGAAGTCGGCGTACGCGGCCCCCCGCCACAGGCTCAGCGCCTCGTCGAGCTGCGCGGCGCGCTCCTCGGCCCCGGTGGCCTGCCGCAGGCACAGCTCGCGGAAGCGGTCGGCGTCGACGTCGGCGGCGGCGAGCCGGTAGCCGGCGGGCCCGTGCACGACGAGCCGGGGGTCGCCGAGCGCGCGGCGGAGCTGGGAGACCCGGGCCTGGAGGGTGCCGGCGGGGTTGCGCGGCGGCCGTTCGCCCCACAGGTCGTCGACGAGCCGGTCCACCGGCACGGGCGCGCCGCCGTGGACGAGCAGGTCGGCGAGCAGCGCCCGGACCTTGGCCTCGGGCACGCGCACCGTACCGCCGTCGTCGTCCCACACGGCCAGCGGGCCGAGCACCCCGAATCGCACCACGTCAGTGCCAACCCGTAGCGGACCGGAAGGAATTCCGAAGCGCTCGCGGTCAGGGTGAACCCATGAGTGAAGTGACGATGATCGGCCTCGGGCCGATGGGCGCGACGATGGCCGAGACGTTCCTGGCCGCGGGCCATGACGTGACGGTGTGGAACCGTACGGCGAGCAAGGCGGACCCGCTGGTGGCCCGGGGGGCCAAGTGGGCGGACTCGCCGGTGACGGGCGAGCTGCTGGTGGTGAGCCAGATCAGCTATCAGGCGATGTACGACAGCTTCGGCGACGCCAGGCTGGACGGGAAGGTGGTGGTCAATCTCTCCTCGGACACGCCGCAGGCGTTGCGGGAGGCGGCCGAATGGGTGGCCGGGCGGGGCGGCACGCTGGTGACGGGCGGGATCATGGTGCCGCCGCCCGGCATCGGCAAGCCCGGCGCGTACGCCTTCTACAGCGGCCCCAAGCCGATCCTCGACCGGCACGCGAGCACGCTGGAGGCGCTGTCTGAGGTCACGTACGTGGGCCACGACCAGGGTCTGGCGATGATGTACTACCAGGCGCAGCTGCTGGTCTTCTGGTCGTCGCTGACGAGCTACATGCACGCGATGGCGCTGCTGCGCACGGCCGGGGTGGCGCCGTCGGAGTTCGTGCCGTTCGCCCGGGAGACGTTCACCGGCCTGGGCTCCGACGGGCCGATGGGCTTCGCGAAGATCCTGGCCGAGGAGTTCGAGGCCGGCGTCTACCCGGGCGAGCTGAACAGCCTGCACATGCAGGCCGAGGGGCTCGGCCACGCCGTGGCGGCGCTGGAGGATGCAGGGCTGGAGACCACGGTGCCGCAGGCCCTGCGCCGGCTGTTCCAGCGCGCCGACGCCGAGGGGCGCGGCCATGAGGGCCTGGGCACCGTGATCAAGTCGATCATGAAGCCCTAACGGCCGGCCAGGAACGCGAGCAGGTCCTGCCGGGTGAGCAGCCCGGCGGGCTTGCCGTCCTCCAGCACCACGGCGGCGTCGGCCTTCTCCAGCACCTCGACCGCGCGGGACACGGGTTCGCCACTGCCGATCATGGGCAGTGGCGACGACATGTGCTGCGAGATCAGGTCGTCGGAGGAGAGCTTGCCGTGGTAGAGGGCCTCCAGCAGGTCGCGCTCGACGATGGAGCCGACCACCTCGGCCGCCATGACGGGCGGCTCCTCCTTCATGACCGGGAGCTGCGACACCGAGTATTCGCGCATGATCGAGATGGCGGTGCCGACGGACTCGTGCGGGTGGGCGTGCACGAACTCCGGCAGCCCCGGCCCCTTGCGGGCGAGCACGTCGCCGACCCGGCCCTCCTCGGAGGCGGTGGTCAGGAAGCCGTAGTCGGCCATCCAGTCGTCGTTGAAGATCTTCGACAGGTAGCCGCGCCCGCCGTCGGGCAGCAGCACCACGACGGTGTCGTCGGGCCCGGCCTTGGCCGCCACCTGGAGCGCCGCGACCACGGCCATCCCGCACGAGCCGCCGACGAGCAGCCCCTCCTCGCGGGCGAGCCTGCGGGTCATGTTGAAGGAGTCGCGGTCGGACACCGCGATGATCTCGTCGCAGATGTCCGTGTCGTAGGTGGCCGGCCAGATGTCCTCGCCGACCCCCTCGACCAGGTACGGCCTGCCGGAGCCGCCCGAGTAGACGGAGCCCTCGGGGTCGGCGCCGATGATCCGGACGCGGCCGTCGGACACCTCCTTGAGGTAGCGGCCGGTGCCGCTGATCGTGCCGCCGGTGCCGATGCCCGCGACGAAGTGCGTGATGCCGCCGTCGGTCTGCTCCCACAGCTCGGGGCCGGTGGAGTGGTAGTGGGACTCGGGGTTGTTGACGTTGGAGTACTGGTCGGGCTTCCAGGCGTTGGGGATCTCGCGGGCCAGCCGGTCGGAGACCGAGTAGTAGGACTCCGGGTGGTCGGGCGAGACCGCGGTCGGGCACACGACGACCTCCGCGCCGTAGGCCCGCAGGACGGAGATCTTGTCACCGGCGACCTTGTCCGGCACCACGAACAGGCACCGGTAGCCCTTCTGCTGGGCCACGATGGCCAGGCCGACGCCGGTGTTGCCCGAGGTCGGCTCGACGATCACGCCGCCGGGGCGCAGCTCGCCGGACGCCTCGGCGGCCTCGATCATGCGGACCGCGATCCGGTCCTTGACCGATCCGCCGGGGTTGAAATATTCGACCTTGGCGAGCACCTGGGCCGGCAACCCCGCCGAGACCTTGTGCAGCCGGACGAGCGGAGTGTTGCCCATCAGCTCGACCAGGGAATCATAAACGCGCACCGAGGTGTTCACCTTCTTTACCGAAGCTTGGTCAGCTGGTCCGGGGCCGAGATCCCGTACGGTTGGCAGGCCCTCGGCTAGTTTCATGCAAACGCTACCGCCGAGTTCGGTTGGGAGGACACACGTGGTCTGGCCAGCGGGCATGGCGCGTGCGGCGCGCAGGATCGCGACAGCCGCCGCGCTGGGGGGAGGAGGCCTGACGGCGCTCGGCGCGACCGCCTACGGCCTGCTGATCGCGGAGGGCATGCTGGCCCGCAAGACGATCGGGCGCCCGCACGGCATGGACGGCCCGTTCTCCGACGGCGACTACGGCGATTTCCCCGGCGAGCCGCTCAAGCTGGCCATGCTGGGCGACTCCACCTCTGTCGGCCTGGGCCTCACCGATCCAGGCAAGACCCCCGGGGTGCTGATCGCGTGCGGCCTCGCCGCCGTCGCCGAGCGTCCGGTACGGTTGCGCGTCGTCGGCAAGTCGGGCGCGGCCTCGGCCGAGCTGGCCGAGCAGGTGGACGCCGCGCTCGAACTCCGCCCCGACGTGGCCGTGATCTTCGTGGGCGCCAACGACGTCATCACCCAGACCTCGCCCGCCACCGCCGTGCGCCACCTGACCAAGGCCGTCAGGCGGCTGCGTGAGGCCGGGGCCGAGGTGGTCGTCGGCACCTGCCCCGACCTGGGCACGGTCCGGCCCATCGCGCAGCCGCTGCGCTGGGTGGCGCGGCGGTGGAGCCGCCAGATCGCCGCCGCCCAGACGGTCGGCGTGGTCGACGCGGGCGGCCGTACGGTGGCGTTCGCCGACCTCCTCGGCGAGGAATTCCACGCAAATCCGGGCGAAATGTTCGGACCGGATCGTTTCCATCCATCTGACCGAGGTTACGCCCAGGCCGCTTACGCGGTGCTACCTTCTGTATGCGCCGCGCTAGGACTGTGGCCCGAGCCTCGGCCCGCGCGCGGCGAAGGACTGCAACCGATCTACCTTGCGGCGGCCACGGCCGCGGAGGAGCCCGGCACCGAGGTTTCCGCGACCCGGGTCGACGGGCGGGCCAGCGGCACCCACGGCAAGTGGGCCAACCTGTTCCGCCGTCGCCTCGGGGAGGGGCTGAACGACGCCTGAACCCGGTCACCCTCCGAGCCGGGGCCGTCACTCGTCGTCCACCTTTGGAGTGAATTGCCCGTGCTCCGGCCTCTCGCGAAACCGGCTCTCGCCCTCGCCGGAACCCTGGCCCTGGCCGGCTGTTCCAACAGCGATGCAGCCACAGCCAGCTTCCCGACCTGGCACAACAACGAGATCAACGCCGTCAGCCGGATGGCCGCCGCCGGCGGGGTGGTCACCGCCACCGCCATGAAGCCCGACGGCACGCTGGAGACCGTCACCCTCGACCAGGCCAGCGGCAGGAAACTCTGGGCCCACCCCGCCACCATGGCGGGCCGCCTGCCCGGCATGGGCGTCTCGCCCCCCGCCCTCGTCGACACCGGCAAGGGCGCCGTCATCGCCGCACTCGACCCCGCCAAGAAGGGCCGCTGGAACGCCACCCTCATCACCCGCGACGCCCGCACCGGCAAGCAGCTGTGGACCCGGCCCATCCACTCCACCTTCGGCCCCCAGCGCTGCGGCCCCTACCTCTGCCTGTCGGAGCACACCGCCCTGTCCAAGGCCCGCGTCGTCGTCCTCGACCCCGCCACCGGCAAGCTCATGTGGAAGCTGCCCGGCATCGCCGAGGTCGAATGGTCCGACGCGAGCCGGGTCCTCATGCTCCGGCTCGCCGCCAACCCCATGATCGAGTCGTACGACCTCAAGACCGGCAAGCTCCAGTGGCAGCAGCCGATCGAGCAGGCGCTCGGCCCCGGCATCGACATGTCCGGCGGCTGGGCGTTCGGCTCGACCGGCGACAACCTGATCGGCTACGTCGCCCCCTACACCAACCCCAAGACGAAGAAGGTCTCGGCGTTCGGGCTGTTCTCCATCAAGATCGGCGACGGCACGATCAACTGGATGCGGCCCTCCGTCGTGCGCGTCTACCCCTCGGGCAGCCCCGGCTTCGCCCCCGTCGTCCGGCCCGTCGACCAGCAGGGCGCCTACGGCGGCTTCGCCCGGCTCGACTCCGAGACCGGCCGCGTCGTCGGCCAGATCACCGCCTCCGACGTGCCCGGCTCCGGCTGGTGGCTGGCCTTCCCCAGCCGGATGGAGAAGCTCGGCTTCCTCAAGCACGGCCACAAGGGGTCCGCCTTCGACCTCGTCACCGGCAAGTCCGTCCCCGTCGACGACCAGCGCGGCTGGTCCTTCTGCGTCACCGACCCCAAGCCCCTCCCGCTGCGCGGCCAGGCCCCGGGCTTCTACTCCACGGCCGCGCTGTGCGAGTACGACCTGGCCACCGGCAAGCGCGTGCGCGGCGCGGCGACCCCGCCCGCCTGGTACACCGGCAGCCAGGACGGCTGGCGGCTCTGGCGCGACGAGAAGGGCCACGTCCACGCCACCAACGACCGCACCGCCACCGCCCCCGGCATGTACGGCTGACCTGCCCGCACGGCCCCTGAACGGCCCTGAACGCCCCTGAACGGCCCCGCTCTCCGAAGAACCCGGAGGGCGGGGCGTGATGACTCGGAGGTATTGGAATATAGTTCTAGTCACTGTGCTGACAAAGGAGGGGCCATGCCCGAGGCAGTCATCGTCGCAACCGCCCGCTCGCCCATCGGACGGGCCGGCAAGGGGTCGCTCAAGGAGATCCGCCCCGACGACCTGACCGTCCAGATGATCAAGGCCGCGCTCGCCAAGGTGCCCCAGCTCGACCCGGGGACGATCGACGACATCATGCTCGGCTGCGGCCTGCCCGGCGGCGAGCAGGGCTTCAACATGGCCCGCGTCGTGGCGGTGCTGCTCGGCCTGGACGGCGTGCCGGGCACCACGGTCACCCGCTACTGCTCCTCGTCGCTCCAGACGACGCGGATGGCGTTCCACGCGATCAAGGCCGGCGAGGGCGACGTGTTCATCTCGGCCGGCGTGGAGACGGTGTCGCGGTTCGCCAAGGGCAACTCCGACGCCTGGCCCGACACGATGAACCCGCTGTTCGGCGAGGCGCGGGCCAGGACGAAGGCGTTCGCCGAGGGCGGCCGCACCTGGCACGACCCGCGCGAGGACGGGACGGTCCCCGACATCTACGTGGCGATGGGCCAGACGGCGGAGAACCTGGCCCAGCTCAAGGGGATCAGCCGCAAGGAGCAGGACGAGTTCGGCGTGCGGTCGCAGAACCTGGCCGAGAAGGCGCTGGCCGACGGCTTCTGGCAGAAGGACATCACGCCGGTGACGCTGCCCGACGGCACCGTGGTGAGCAAGGACGACGGCCCGCGTGCCGGCACCACGTACGAGAAGGTCGCGGCGCTGCAGCCGGTCTTCCGCCCCGACGGCACGGTCACGGCGGGCAACTGCTGCGCGCTCAACGACGGCGCGGCGGCGGTCGTGGTGATGAGCGACGTGAAGGCGGCCGAGCTGGGCATCACGCCGCTGGCCCGGATCGTGTCGACGGGCGTCACGGGCCTGTCGCCGGAGATCATGGGGCTCGGCCCGGTGGAGGCGAGCAAGCAGGCGCTGGCACGCGCCGGCATGGCGATCGAGGACGTCGACCTGGTCGAGATCAACGAGGCGTTCGCCGCCCAGGTGATCCCGTCCTACCAGGACCTGGGCATCGACCTGGACCGCCTGAACGTCAACGGCGGCGCGATCGCCGTCGGTCACCCGTTCGGCATGACGGGCGCCCGCATCACCTCCACGCTGATCAACAGCCTCCAGCACCACGACAAGAGCATCGGCCTGGAGACGATGTGCGTCGGCGGCGGCCAGGGCATGGCGATGATCCTGGAGCGCCTGAGCTGACCCGTCCGGCGGGCGTTCTCGCGGCGCCCGCCGGATCTCCGGTACGGGACGGTCAGCGGTGGACGTCGGGGCCGGCCCGGTCCAGGGTGATGCGCATGACGACGCGGCGCTCGCGCCTCATCGCCTCGCGGTAGTCGTCCCAGTCGGGATGCTCGCCGGAGATGCCGCGGTAGTAGGCGACCAGGTCGTCCATGGCCTCCGGCAGCGAGACGATCTCGGCGGTGCCTTCGACCTGCACCCATTCGCCGAAGAAGCCGTCGGTGAAGGCGCAGACGGCGACCTTGGGGTCGCGGCGGGCGTTGCGCGTCTTGGCGGCGGCCTCCCGGGTGCTGACGACGACGCGCCCGGCGTCGTCGACCCCCACGACCACCGGCGACATCTGCGGGCGGCCGTCGGCGTGCGTGGTCAGGAGGATGGCCCGGTGGTTGCGGGCCAGGAAGTCACGTGCTCTGTCGAGGTCCATGCGGCCATGATCGCGTGCTCGCTTCCGTGGGTGCCAGCACGCGCGGCCGTGTCATGGGTCCGCGCCCGTGCGGGGCACGGGCGCGGGTCGACGACGAGGGCTTAGATGAAGCCCATGCGGTTACGGCGGTGCCGCTCGTGTTCGTGCACGATCGCGGCGGCGTAGCCGTGGGTCAGCCCGTGCTCGTCGGCGAGCCAGTTGGCCCGCTCGTCGCACCTCAGGAATGCCGGGCCGTTGTCGATGGCTTGGAACCACTCGGGGAGTTCGCGTCCCGTGATGGCAGGGACTCTGGCGATGAGCTTGGTCTGCGTCTCCGGTGAGTGGTTCAAGGACATGGGCACCTCCACGGATTAAGGCCTTTTGTTGACACTGCAACACAGGCAGAGATATGGCAAGGCCCCAAGCCCGGAGGATCTTGTCACGGCGGGTAGATTTCCGGTCGCGCAGCGAAAGGGCCCCGCCGGTCACCGGCGGGGCCCTTTCCGTGACGGTCCGGGGGTCAGTCGCTACTGGTGAAGTAGGACAGGAACCGGAGCACCTCCAGGTAGATCCAGACCAGGCTCAGCGTGAGCCCGAAGGCGCACTGCCAGGCGAACTTCTCCGGGGCGCCCTGCTTGACGCCCTGCTCGATGGCGTCGAAGTCGAGGAGCAGGAAGAAGCAGCCGAGCAGGATCATCGCGGCGCTGAACACGTAGCCGAGCGGGCCGGCCTCGCGCAGCCCGAGCCCGCCGTCGACGAAGAGGCCGGCCAGCAGGTTGACCAGGACCAGGCCGAGCGCGGCGATCGCGGCGGCGATCACGAACTTGACCATCTTCGGGGTGACGCGGACGATGCGCAGCGTGTAGACGGCCAGCATGCCGGCGAACGCCATCGCGGTGCCGAGGACCGCCTGCACCACGATGCCGCTGATCGCGCCCTCGAAGACCCGGCTGAGCGCGCCGAGGAAGACGCCTTCGAAGACGGCGTAGCCGAGGATCAGCGCCGGGTTGGTGCTCTGCTTGAACGAGGCGATGAGGCCGAGCACCAGCGCGACGATGGCCGCGCCGATGGCCACGCCCATGGACACGTTGAGATACCACGCCGCGCCGGCCGCCACGACGAGCGCGCCCAGCGTCATGAAGCCGCGGACCACGACGTCGTCGATCGTCATCGTGCGGAAGGCCGGGGGCGCCGGCGGGGTGTACGACGGAGCGTCGTACATGTGCTGCAGCTGGTCAGGGGTCGGCGCCTGGCCGCCCCAGCCGGTCTGCTGCCGCGATCTGCTGAATACGGGGTTCTTGCTCTCCATCGCTGCCTCCTGTGCGCCGAGCCTATGGGACCGGACGGCACCTAGGTCAACTCGCGCTCGGATCTATGTAGTTTCGAGACTTCAGCCGGGAGGTCAACGAACGCCGCGCCGCGGAAGTTCCCAGGCCGCCGCGGCCGAAAAAGAAGCATTTCCCATGGTAGAAGCCGGTGCCCCCGGCGGGATTCGAACCCGCACGTCAACCCTTTTAAGGGGTTTGCCTCTGCCATTGGGCTACGGGGGCGCCGCAATCATACGAAACGGACCATGCTTCCGAGGAGCACAACTTCGCATCAGGCGTCACAAGTGTGAAGTCTGCGGTGAAGTGATAGGGCTCCAGACACTCTGTCCAGGAAGAGTACGCCGTCCAGATGGTCCAGTTGGTGCTGAATACACCGAGCTTCGAATGCATCCGCTTCGATGGTGACGGGCTTCCCGGTTCCTGGCAAACGCCCATGTACGGTGATACGCGACGCTCGCCGTACATCTCCTAAAAGGCCCGCTATGGAGGCGCAGCCCTCGCGGCCGCGGTCCCAGTGGGACGCCCCCGTGAGGCGAGGGTTGACGATGACGAGCTCCCCGGCCGACGAACGGCTCCGAGGGTGGCGGCCGGCGTCGAAGGCGATCAGCCGCCAGCTCAGCCCGATCTGGGGAGCCGCCAGGCCGGTCCTGGCGGGCTCGTGACGCAGCGTGGCGAGGAGGTCGGCCGCGGCGGCGACGACCTCGGGAGCGGTGGGGTCGACCTGTTCGGCGGGCGACGACAGCAGCGGGTGCGGGGCGCCGAGGAGCGTACGGGCGGTCCCCGGCCGTACGCTCACAGCAGGTCCGGTTCGACGGGACGGAAGGTGATCTCCGAGTCGAGGCCCGCGCCGACGTTGGCCAGCCTGCGCATGAGCGCGGCCACGTCCACCTTCTCCGGCAGCTCGACGTCGGCGATGAGCACGTACAGGCGGCCGGACAGGCGGGTGCTCATGCCGGTGATGTTGCCGCCGTCGGCGGCCAGCACGGCGCTGATCGCCGAGATGATCCCCGGCCGGTCGGGGCCGTGCACGGTGAGCACGTAGCCGATCCCGTTGGTGTGGGCGCGGAAGTAGCGCCTGGCCTCGACGGCGGAGGCGGTCACCACCGCGTCGGGCACGCACAGCCTCTCCAGCAGGTCGTCGGAGCTGAGGTCGCCGGAGACGAGCAGCATCATCGCGACGTGGCCGCCGAGCAGCGTCATCGTCGAGTCGTGGATGTTCGCCCCGCAGTCGGCGAGAGCGCCGGTGACCTCGGCGATCACGCCTGGCCTGTCGACGCCGAGCACGGTCACCGCTGATAGCCCCACCGGCGGCACCCCTTTCTAGTTCCGTCAGCGGGTGCCGAAACGCCCCGGCGGGACCGCCGGGGCGCTGCCGTGCCTGGGCTAGCGTCGCATGGTGGCGACGGCTGCCCTGAACCCCTCGCGCGGGTGCTCCATCTCACCCAGCGAGATCGTCTCGCGCTTGAAGAACAGGGCCAGGGTCCAGTCGACGACGACACGGACCTTGCGGTTCAGCGTAGGCACCCGCGACAGATGGTAGGTGCGGTGCATGAACCACGCAGGGAATCCGCGAAGCTTGACGCCGTAGACGTTCGCGACGCCCTGGTGCAGGCCGAGACCGGCGACCGATCCGACGTACTTGTGGCGGTAATCGACCAGTTCCTGCCCGCGAAGGTGGCGGACGATGTTGTCGCCGAGCACCTTCGCCTGACGGACGGCGTGCTGGGCGTTGGGCGCGCAGTACTGGCCGGGGTTGGTCACGTCGGGCACGCCGGCCGCGTCACCGGCGGCGAACGCGTCGCGGGTGCCGGCGAGCGTGAGCTTGGTCGTGGTCTTCAGCCGGCCGCGCTCGTCGAGCGGCAGGTCGCTGTCGGCGACGACCGGGCTGGGCTTGACGCCCGCGGTCCACACCAGCGTCTCGGCCTCGAACTCCGAGCCGTCGCTGAGCACCACGTGACCGCCGACGCACGATTCGAGCCGGGTGTCCAGCTTGACGTCGATGCCGCGCTCGCGGAGCTGCTCCAGCGTCCACTTGCCCATCTCCGGCCCCACCTCGGGCAGCACCCGGTTGGTGGCCTCGACGAGCACCCAGCGGATGTCCGAAGGCTTGATGTTGCGGTAGTAGCGGGTCGAGTGCTTGGCCATGTCCTCCAGCTCGGCCAGCGCCTCGACGCCGGCGAAGCCCGCCCCGACCACCACGAACGTCAGCGCCCTGCGGCGCACCTCCGGGTCCTCGGTCGACTCGGCCACGTCGAGCAGGTGCAGCACCCGGTTGCGCAGCGCGATGGCCTCGCCCACGGTCTTGAAGCCGATGCCGATGTCGGTGAGCCCGGGGATGGGCAGCGTGCGCGAGATCGAGCCCGCGGCCATGACGATGACGTCGTAGGCGACCTCACGCGGCGCGCCCTCGGCAGGCTGGAAGGTGACCGTGCGGGCCGCGTGGTCGACCTTGGTCACCCTGCCGTTGAGGATGCTCACCTTGGGCAGCACCCGCCGCAGCGGGGCGACCATGTGCCGGGGCGACAGGTTGCCCGCCGCCGCCTCCGGCAGGAACGGCTGGTAGGTCATGTAGGACTGGGGGTCGATGATCGTGATGCGCACCTCGCCGGCGCGCAGCTCCCGGGAGAGCTTGCGCTGCAGACGCAGTGCCGTGTAGAGACCGACGTAACCGCCGCCGACGATCAAGATGTGCTTGTTCATGGCCCCATCCCTCGATGGATAGCTTGTGAAAGCATTCACAAGCTTACGCCACGCTTATCCGCGAAGGCCAACGCGGGGATGGTGCAACGCGTCACACCGAGAGCTCGACCGCCCGCGCGA
Organism: Nonomuraea sp. NPDC023979; assembly: GCF_040639085.1. NCBI lineage: Bacteria > Bacillati > Actinomycetota > Actinomycetes > Streptosporangiales > Streptosporangiaceae > Nonomuraea > Nonomuraea sp. NPDC023979. Next base: position 250,934 of record NZ_JBEZZG010000006.1, on the reverse strand, counting down.
AGATCCCGTCGAGCATGTCGGCCGTCACCCTGCCGGTGAACGTGTTCTGCTGGCTCGGGTGGTAGCAGCCCAGCAGCGTCACGGGCGCGCTCCCGTACGTGACCTCGACCTCGGCGCCGTGCCCGAACGGCGGCCTGCTGCGCGGCAGCGCGTAGCCCGCCTCCCGCAGCGCCGGCCACATCGCCTGCCAGGCGTAGCCGCCGAGCGCGACGACCACCCGCACGCTGCCGGCCACCATCGCGATCTCACGGGCCATCCACGGGAAGCAGGTGGCCTTCTCCTCGGGCAGCGGCTTGTTCGCGGGCGGCGCGCACCGCACCGACGCCAGCATCCGCGTCCCGACCAGCTTCTGCCCGTCACCGGCGTACGTGCTCGTCGCCTGCACCGCCAGCCCGGTGCGGTGCAGCGAGGCGAACAGCCAGTCGCCGCTGCGGTCGCCGGTGAAGATCCGGCCGGTCCTGTTGCCGCCGTGCGCGGCCGGGGCCAGGCCGACGAGCAGGATCCGCGGGTGCTCCTCGCCCCACCCGGCGATGGGCCGCCCCCAGTAGGTCTCGTCCGCGAACGCCCGCCGCTTGACGTCGGCCACCTCCTCGCGCCAGGCCACCAGGCGCGGGCAGGCCCGGCAGACCGACTGCCGGGCGGTGAGGTCGGCCAGGTCACGGCTGGAGTCGGCCAGCGCGCGCACGTCCGCCGGGCCGGCGGCCACGGGCGTGGCGGGGGTCGCGGGGTCGTCGGGCCAGCCGGTGCCGGGAGGTACGTAGCTCATGACACCGATGGTGCCCGATCAGCGCGGCTCGGACGTCGCGCAGGCCGACGGCGCGGGCACCACGTCGGCCTTGCCGCCTTCCAGCTCGCGCAGCCGCCTGGCCTCGGCCTCCTCGGCGGTCACCAGGGGCAGCGGGTAGCGGTTGCGGATCACGTCGCCGCACGCCGGGTCGATCTCCAGGCCGTGCTCCTCCGGCGACAGCACGAGCGGCCTGCCGTCCTGGTCGTAGACGTCCACGCCCACGAGCGCCTTGCCGTCCTTGTAGAGCCGGATGTTGGTGACGGCGGCGGCGAACGGCGATCCCGAGCCGACCAGCACGACATCGGGCCGCACCGACTGCGGCGTCGGGGAGAACGCCTGCTCCGGGACGGGTGCGGCGCCCGCCAGCATCCCCGCCAGCAGCGCCACCGCGGCCGCCGCGTTGGCGGCGACGGCCAGCGAGAGGGCCGGCCATCCCCCGCGGCGCCGCCCCAACCACACCGACGCCGCCACGGCCACGGCGACCACCAGGATCTCGACGGCGCCGCCCGGCACGAGTCCGGGACCCTCGGCCGCCGGGCCCGGATTGAGCGCCAGCGCCGCCATGCCCAGCGCGTAGCCCCGCAGCACCCACCAGCCCGGCCGCAGCTCCCGCAGGAAGCCCGTGGCGCCCCCGTAGAGGCTGTGCCGCCGCACCCGGGCCACGAACCCTGCGGCCATCTCACGCGGCCTCCTGCGGCCGCTGACGGCCTCGGGGCGGCCCGCGTAGGCGGCCCGGAGCTCCTCGGCGTAGGCGTCGGGCGGGCCGAGCCGGTCCTCCAGCGACGCGTCCGACTCGGCGGCGATCTCCGCCAGATGGTCGTCCAGGTCCTCCAGCAGCTCCTCGCGCTCGGGATGGCGTGCCAGAGCCTCGCGCACGGCCCGCGCGTAAGCATCGTGATCAGTCATGCGGCCCCTCCTTCAACAGGGAGTCCATGGTGGCGGCGAACGAGGTCCAGGTCGCCGCCGACGAGGCGAGCTGCCGGCGTCCGGCGTCGTTGAGCCCGTAGTACTTGCGGTGCGGCCCCTCGTCGGAGGCGACCACGTACGAGGTCAGCGCGCCCGCCTTGAACAGGCGGCGCAGCGTGCCGTAGACGGACGCGTCGCCGACCTCGGTGAGCCCGGCCTCCCTGAGGCGGCGGACGACGTCGTAGCCATAGCCGTCGCGGTCGTCGAGCACCGCCAGGACGGCCAGGTCGAGCACGCCCTTGAGCAACTGGCTGCTATCCACGCCATGCACACTACTGTGCAAAGCGTAATAGCGGCAAAAGGAAAACCGGGCGGCGCCAGGCGCCACCCGGTTCAGCGATCTCAGGCCTTGCAGGGCGCCTGGAAGGAGGCCGGGACCGCCTTCAGGAGCTTGCCGCTCGGGTCGAAGATCTTCAGCTCGGCCACGCCGTCCTTCGTCAGCTCGTTGAAGTTCTGCGAGAAGGAGACCGTGGTGGAGCCGTCACCGATGTTCGCGGAGCCGAGGTGCGTGCCCTCGTACGTCCACACGGCCTGGCCCTTGAAGCCGTTCTTGCCGGTCACCGTGGCCGAACCGGACAGGGTGCCGGACGGGCAGGTGTTCTCGCTCGCGCTCACCGAAGCGCCGGAGACCTCGTAGGAGGGCTCGGGCTTGGGCTCGTCACACGCAGCGTAGGACTGCGTGATGGAGTCGCTGTTGTTCGGGCCGTAGACCGACAGCGTGATCTTGCCGCCGTTCTTCGCGGCGCCGTGCAGCGCCCGCTGCGAGAGCGAGACGTTCTTGGTGCCGCTGCCGAAGTAGCGCGAACCCTGCTCGACCGCCTGGCCGTTCACGGACCAGACCCACCGGACGTCGGCGGCGCGGTTGAGGTTGATGTTGGCGTGCGCGCTGACCTTGCAGCCGTCGTGGTTGGTCGCCGTCACCAGGTCGGAGGCGGAGACCTTCACAGCCGGGGCCGGCGGGGTGTAGTCCTTGCACCAGACCTTGTAGTAGGCCCGGTTCGAGTACTCACGGTCCGGGCTCAGGATCTGCAGGACCGCGGAGCCGCGCTGGCTGTGACGGGCGGTGATGCCCGCGTAGACCTTGCGGGAGTCCCAGACCTTGACCTTGCCGTAGTCCACGACGTCACCGTTGACGACCCAGCGGTAGCGCACCCAGGCCGGGCGGTTCACGGTGATCCGGCCGGCGAAGTGGATCCGCTTGCCGGGGTCGCACGAGCCCACGTAGTGGGACGGGCTCGCCCAGGCGCGCGCGGAGACCCGCACGTCGTCGCGGGTGCCCTCGAGCTTCATGCAGTTGACCGAGAAGTAGCTCTTCTTCGAGGTCACCGTGCGCGGGCCGAGGACCTGCAGGGCCTGCCAGCCCTTGACGTCGCCCTTGAAGGTGACCTTCTCGGTGACCTTCACGGACTTCGTGCCCTTGACCTTGACGGTCTTGACCTTGCTCTTCGAGCCGTCGCCGTGGAGCCAGCGGTAGGCCAGCGTGGTCTTGGCCTTGCTGGAGACCTTGACCGTGGCGGAGAACGTCACCGACACCGGACAGGCGCCGACGTAGTCACGCTCCGACACCTTCGGCGTGGAGACGGAGACCTTGGCCTTCGTCTTGGCGGCCGCTGCCCCAGCGGTCGCGGAGGAGGCCGTGGCGGCCTGAGCGGGGCTGGACACCAGCCCGGCCACCAGGCCGGCCAGCACGAAAGTGGAGGCGCCGAACGCCGCCACCTTCCGCGCTAACACAGAGGACTTCATGAATGAGGCTCCATTCCGTGAGGGAAGAGATGCGCTCGGGAACGGTTGCCACGCCGACAGCCCTCTTGTGTCGCGCAATATGGCAAAGCCCCCGTTATGCACGATCACTAAAGCACAGAACTGATTGCGCGCTCAACACGAACGCAAGCGAGTTATGTCCCGATTTAGCCACTTTTCAGGCCAGGGACCACGCAATTCCATCGAGAATGTCATGCTCACTCACTACTACCTGCGCAAATGTGAACCGCCTCACGATGCGGTCCAGGATGAGCGCCCCCGCGCCGATGACGTCCACCCGGCCCGGATGCATCACGCCCAGCGCCGCCCGCTCACCATGCGTCATCGCCAGCAGCCGCCGCGTCACCTCGTGCACCTGCTCGGCGGAGATGCGCGAATGGTGAATGCGCGCCGGGTCGTACTCCGGGAGCCCGAGCGCGACGCCCGCGACCGTCGTCACCGAACCGGCCAGCCCCACCAGCGTGTGCGCCTGGCGCACCGGGACCTCGGCCTCGACCCGGTCGAGCGCCTTCTCGACGTCGGCCACCACCGCCTCCAGCGCCTCGGCCGACGGCGGGTCGCCCGCGTCACGCAGGTGGCGCTCGGTCAGCCGCACGCAGCCGATGTCGACGGAGATCGCCGCCTCCGCGTGGCGGGAGCCGACCACGAACTCGGTCGAGCCGCCGCCGATGTCGACGACCAGGTAGGGCGGCAGCGGGCCCTGCGGCACCTCGGTCTCCGGCGACAGCCGCAGCAGGCCCCGCGTCGAGCCGGTGAACGACAGCTCCGCCTCCTCCGCGCCCGTCACCACCTCCGGCGCGACGCCGAAGATCTCCCGGACGCCGTCGGTGAACCGGTCGCGGTTGTCGGCGTCACGGGTGGCGCTGGTCGCCACCACCCTCGTGGCGACGGCCCCGTGCCGGTCGATCAGCTCGCGGTAGCGCAGCATGGCGCCGAACGTGCGCTCCAGCGCGTCGGGCGACAGCCGCCCGGTCCGGTCCACGCCCTCGCCGAGCCGGACGATCTCCATCCGCCGCTCGACCTCGGTCAGCGAGTCGTCGCCGACGTCGGCGATCAGCAGCCGCACCGAGTTGGTGCCGCAGTCGACGGCGGCTACGCGCATGGTCCGTCACTCCACCAGTCGGGGAGCGCGTCCAGCGCCTCCCTGCCGAACGGGTTGCTGCCGGGCACCGCCAGCTCGTGCGCCACGAGCGCGTGCAGGCACTTGACCCGCAGCGGCATGCCGCCGGTGCTCTGCATGTCACGCGGGAGCGGCTCCAGGCCCTCCTCCTCGGCGGCCTTGTCACGCCGGGCGACGTAGTCGTCGTGCGCCGCCTGGTAGGCCGCGGCCAGCTCGGGGTCGTCGGCCAGCCGGTCCTGCATCCGGCGCATCAGCCCGGAGCCCTCCAGCGTGCCGATCGCGGAGGCGGCCCGCGGGCAGGTCAGGTAGTAGAGCGTGGGGAACGGCGAGCCGTCGGGCAGCCGCGGCGCGGTCTCGACCACGTCGGGGTTGCCGCACGGGCAGCGGTGCGCCACCCCGCGCAACCCTCGGGGAGGCCGCCCCAGCTGCCGCTGGACCGCCTCGACGTCACTGCTCTCCAACGCTCTCCTACTCCCCCTCGCCGGCCGTGCCGGCCTCACCGGTCTTGTCAGCTTCGCCGGACGTGTCAGTCTTGCCGGTCGTGCCGGTATCGCCGGACGTGTCAGTCTTGCCGGTCGTGCCGGTTTCGCCGGACGTGTCGGCCGGGGCGGTCACGCCCGCCCGGCGGCCGGTGCCGTCGTCGGCGGCCTGCACCGACTCCCAGAGCGTCTGGTACCACGGCGGCGCCGCCGCCGGCCGCTTGACCGCCGTCCTGCCCTTGCCCGGATCGGCGTCCATCACCACGTAGCACTTCTCGCCCGGCCCGCAGTAGTGCAGCCGCTCCTTGGCCGTGCGCTTGATCCAGTTGGGGTCGCGCACCTGCTGCGCCTCGGCGAGCAGGCGCTGGCGCTCGGCCTCCACCCGCGCCTTCTCCTCCCGGAGCTCGGCGATGTTGCGCCGCTGGGCGATGTACTCGCGCACGGGGTAGGCCAGGCTCATGGCGATCGCGCACACCACGATCGCCAGGATGGCGGCTCGCCCGGTCAGCTGCGGTCTCTTCGCCAACGCACTACCCCCTCAGACGGCGACGGGACCCGCGGCAGGACTCGCCCACCGCGGGCCGTACCCGAAACTAGCGCTGGAACCGCGGGAAAGCGTCACGACCCGCGTAACGGGCGGCGTCGTCGAGGATTTCCTCGATGCGCAGCAGCTGGTTGTACTTGGCCACCCGGTCGGAGCGGGCCGGTGCGCCGGTCTTGATCTGGCCGCAGTTGACCGCCACGGCCAGGTCGGCGATCGTCGTGTCCTCGGTCTCGCCCGAGCGGTGGCTCATCATGCACTTGTAGCCGTTGCGGTGGGCCAGGTCGACGGCGTCGAGGGTCTCCGACAGGGTGCCGATCTGGTTGACCTTGACCAGGAGCGCGTTGGCGGTGCCGGCCTTGATGCCGCGCTCCAGCCGCTCCGGGTTGGTGACGAACAGGTCGTCGCCGACGAGCTGCACCCGGGAGCCGAGCGCCTCGGTGATCGCGCGCCAGCCCTCCCAGTCCTCCTCGTCGAGCGGGTCCTCGATGGAGACGAGCGGGTAGTTGTCGACCAGGTCCTGGTAGAAGGCGATGAGCTCCTGGGCGGACAGGCCCTTGCCGTCGATGGTGTAGACGCCGTCCTTGTGGAACTCGGAGGCGGCCACGTCGAGCGCGAGCGCGATGTCCTCGCCCGGCCGATAGCCGGCCTTCTCGATCGCGACGAGGATCAGGTCGAGGGCGTCGCGGTTGGACGGCAGGCTGGGCGCGAACCCGCCCTCGTCGCCCAGGCCGGTGGCGTAGCCCTTCTCCTTCAGCACGGACTTGAGCGCGTGGTAGACCTCGGTGCCCATGCGGACGGCGTCGCGGAACGTCGGCGCGCCGATCGGCGCGATCATGAACTCCTGGATGTCCACGTTGGTGTCGGCGTGGGCGCCGCCGTTGAGGATGTTCATCATCGGCACGGGCAGCACGTGCGCGTTGGGGCCGCCCACGTAGCGGAACAGCGGCAGCTCGGCACTGTCGGCGGCGGCCTTGGCCACTGCCAGCGAGACGCCCAGGATGGCGTTGGCGCCCAGCTTGGCCTTGTTGGGCGTGCGGTCCAGGTCGATCATGATCTGGTCGACGATGCGCTGGTCCTCGGCCTCGACGCCGTGGATCTCGTCGAAGATCTCGTCGGTGATGGCGAGGACGGCCTTCTGCACGCCCTTGCCGTTGTAGCGATCGTCGCCGTCGCGCAGCTCCACAGCCTCGAACTGGCCGGTGGACGCGCCGCTCGGCACCGCGGCGCGGCCGGTGCTGCCGTCGTCGAGGATCACCTCGACCTCGACCGTCGGGTTGCCCCGGGAGTCGAGGATCTCGCGCGCGTATACGACCTCGATGGTAGCCACGGGATGCGCTCCTAAATCGAAAGGCAATATGGGTCTAGAGCCTATCGGCCCTCTCGCGACTCCCAGGCGCGCACCCTGTCGCGGTAGGCGCGTGCGGCGGCACGCAGCTCGGCCTCGGCGTCGACCCCGGCCTCCTGGGCGCGTCGCACCAGGTCCCACAGCTCGCGGGCGACCCCCTGGCCGACGGCGGCGGCCAGGCTCCCGGGCGCCCCGCCGCGCTCGGCCCGCCGGACGAGCTGGGCCGCCAGCGAAAGCGCGGGCTGGCCCAAGGGCACCCCGTCGAGCAGCGACTCGCCGCCCTTGGAGGCCCGCTCGGCCGCCTTGATGGCCTCCCAGTTGTCGTTGACCTGGTCGGCGGTCTCGGCCCGGACCGAGCCGAACACGTGCGGGTGGCGCCGCACCAGCTTGTCGACGATGCCGGCGGCCACGTCGTCCATGTCGAACCCGTCGGCCACCCGCGCGTGGAACACCACCTGGAGCAGCAGGTCGCCGAGCTCCTCGCGGAGCGCCGGGTAGTCGGACTCCTCGATGGTCTCCAGCACCTCGTACGCCTCTTCGAGCAGGTACGGGACCAGCGACTCGTGGGTCTGCTTGCGGTCCCACGGGCACTCGACGCGCAGCCGGTCCATGACCGCGACCAGGTCGAGGACGCGGGCGCCCGGCAGGTCGTAGGAGCCGGGCACGACCTCGATCAGGGGCGGGTCGGCCAGCGCGACGGCGGCGTGGCCGAGCGCGCGCATGAAGTCCTCGTCGTCACCGGAGGCGAGCCACACGACGGTGTCGGTCACGGCCCGCCTGGCCAGCGAGGCCGGGTCCGGCGTCACCACGTCGACCTCGACCCCGGCCTCGGCCAGGTAGGGGAGCTGCGGGTGATCGGCGGAGCCGGTCAGCACCGGGCCGGAGCGCAGCGCCTGCCACGCCTGGTGGCTCAGCAGCCCCGGCGCGACGCGCGGCGAGGTGGTGACGACGACGAGTGGCATGCCTTAGCCCTGCGGCTGCTGCTGCGGCTGGGCGGGCTGCAGCGGCTTGCCGAAGCGGCCCGGGTCGACGAAGCCCTGGTCCTGCTGGAAGGTGCCGTAGCGGGGGCTGAACTGCGTCTTGATGGAGTTGTACTCCTCGGCCCACTTGGCCGCGGCCTGCTGGCTCTGGGTGCCGCCGAACTTCTCGATCAGCTTGGCCGCGCCCAGCTCGGCGCGCAGGTAGGGGCGCGCACCGGCCGGGGCGACGCCCTTGGACAGCAGGTTCATCTCGGGCGACTGCTGCTGGCCGGGCTGCTGGAGCGCGGCGTCGACCTCGGTCTCGGTGACCGTGATGCCGTGCTTGGCGGCGAGCTGCTGGTAGCGGGCCTGGTTGGTCATCCGGAACAGCACGAACTGGGTGACCGGCACGCCGAGCTGCTCCGGCGTGATGTTGGCCTTCTTCAGCGCGGCCTCGAACTCCTGGACGTTCCGGGTGAGATCGCTGGCCGAGATCCGCTGGTTGCCGACCACGGCCGCCGCGCCGGCCTCGACAGGGGTAGAGCAGGCGGTCAGCGCGAGGACGCTGGCTCCCGCCGCGGCAGCGACCAAAACCACTCGTATCGACTTCACGTGCATCCCTTCGACAAAAATCGCCGCTAGCTTACCCGCGCCGGCTCGAGGAACATCGCCTCCACCAGGTCGCCACACCATTTGAGCAGGTCCAGGTCCCGCAGCGGCTGCCCGCCCAGCGGCTTGGTCTTGGGCACCGGCACCAGCAGCGTCTCGGCCGCCTGCTTGTAGACGGCCTTCTTGTAGAGCCGGTCGAGCCGGACCTGCTGCGACTCCTTCAGCACGGCCGGGCCGAACTTGATGTTCTGCCCCTGGAGCGTGACGTCGGTCAGCCCCGCCTGCCGCGCCTTGATCCGGAACCTGGCGACCTCCAGCAGGTTCTCCACCTCGACGGGCGGCTTGCCGTAGCGGTCGGTCAGCTCCGCGCGCACCTCGTCGATGTGGATGGGCGCGGAGATCGCCGCGATCCGCTTGTACGCCTCCAGCCGCAGCCGCTCGGAGGTCACGTAGTCGTGCGGGATGTGCGCGTTGATCGGCAGCTCGACCTTGACGTCGTGCACCTCCTCGACCGGCTCGGCGCCCGACAGCTTGGCCTTCTGCTCCTGCACGGCCTCGGCCATCAGCCGCACGTACAGGTCGAAGCCGACACCCGCGATGAAGCCCGACTGCTCGGCGCCGAGCACGTTGCCGGCGCCGCGGATCTCCAGGTCCTTCATGGCCACGTACATGCCGGCGCCCATCTCGGTGTGCTGCGAGATCGTGGCCAGCCGCTCGTGCGCGGTCTCGGTCAGCGGCTTCTCCGGCGGGTAGAGGAAGTACGCGTAGCCGCGCTCGCGGCCTCGCCCGACCCGGCCGCGGAGCTGGTGGAGCTGCGACAGGCCGTAGTTGTCGGCCCGGTCGACGATGAGCGTGTTGGCGTTGGGCACGTCCAGCCCCGACTCCACGATCGTGGTCGAGACGAGCAGGTCGTACTCGCGCTCCCAGAAGCCCACCATGATCTTTTCGAGCTGGTGCTCGTTCATCTGGCCGTGCGCCACCGCGACGCGCGCCTCGGGCACCAGCTCGCGCAGCCGCGCGGCCACCCGGTTGATCGAGGCGACCCGGTTGTGCACGAAGAAGATCTGCCCGTCGCGCATCAGCTCGCGCCGGATCGCCGCCGCGATCTGCTTCTCGTCGTACGGGCCGACGAAGGTGAGGATCGGGTGGCGCTCCTCCGGCGGGGTGAGGATCGTGGACATCTCCCGGATGCCGGTCAGGCCCATCTCCAGCGTGCGCGGGATCGGCGTGGCCGACATCGCCAGCACGTCGACCTGGGTGCGCAGGTGCTTCATGGCCTCCTTGTGCTCGACGCCGAACCGCTGCTCCTCGTCGATGATGATCAGGCCCAGGTCCTTGAACCTGACCTCGGGGCTGAGCAGCCGGTGGGTGCCGATGACCACGTCGACGGCGCCGGTGCGCAGGCCGTCGAGCGTGCCCTTGATCTCGGCGTCGGTCTGGAAGCGGGAGACCGGCTTGAGCGTGACGGGGAAGCTGGAGAAGCGCTCGGTGAACGTCGACATGTGCTGCTGCACCAGCAGCGTGGTCGGCACCAGCACGGCCACCTGCTTGCCGTCCTGCACCGCCTTGAAGGCCGCGCGCACCGCGATCTCGGTCTTGCCGTAGCCCACGTCGCCGCAGATCAGCCGGTCCATCGGGACGCCGCGCTCCATGTCGCGCTTGACCTCGTCGATGGCTTCGAGCTGGTCACCGGTCTCGGCGTAGGGGAAGGCGTCCTCCATCTCGCGTTGCCACGGGGTGTCGGGGCCGAAGGGGTGGCCGGGCGAGGCCATGCGCGCCGAGTAGAGGCGGATGAGCTCGCCGGCGATCTCCTTGACCGCTTTCTTGGCCCGCGACTTGGCCTTGGCCCAGTCGGCGCCGCCCATCCGGTTGAGCGTGGGCGCCTCGCCGCCGACGTAGCGGGTGACCTCGTCGAGCTGGTCGGTGGGCACGTAGAGGCGGTCGCCCTTGGCGTACTCGATGACCAGGTATTCGCGGGTGGCGCCCTGGACGGTGCGCTGGACCATCTCCACGTAGCGGCCGACGCCGTGCTGCTCGTGCACGACGTGGTCGCCGACCTTGAGCTGGAGCGGGTCGACCATGTTGCGGCGGCGCGAGGGCAGGCGGCGCATGTCCTTGGTGGACGCCTTCTGGCCGACCAGGTCGAGGTGGGTGAGGACGGCCAGGCCGGGGGTGACGAAGCCGTGCTCCAGGAGGCCGGTGGTGACGTGGACGACCTTCGGCTCCGGCGCCTTGTCCAGATATTTCGTGAGACGGGCGGGGACGTCGACGCCCTTCAGCACCTCGACCATGCGCTCGGCCGGGCCGTGCCCCTCGCTGAGCAGCACGACCGCCTTGTCCTCGGCCAGCCAGCCCTTGACGTCCTCCAGCGCCTTGCGGGTGTCGCCCCGGTAGGCCTCGGAGTCGTGCGCGGCCAGCTCGACGCCGGTGCCGAACGGCGCCATCGACCACCACGGCTGCCCCAGGGAGCCGGCGTGGTCGCGGATCTCCTCCAGCGAGCGGAACGCGGCGGCCCCGAGGTCGATCGGCGCCTCGCCGCCGGCGGCCGCGTTGATCCAGGACGCCTCCAGGAACTCCTGCGAGGTGCGCACCAGCTCCTCGGCCCGGCTCCTGATCCGCTCGGGGTCGCAGACGAACACCGCGGCCCGGTCCGGCAGGTGGTCGATCAGCAGGTCCATCTCCCCGGCCAGCGCCGGGGCGAACGCCTCCATGCCCTCGACCGGGGTGCCCTCGGCGAGCTGGTCGAGCACCTCGGCGAGCGCCGGGTGCCGCTCGGCCAGCTCCCGCGCCCTGGCCCGGACCTCGCCGGTCAGCAGCAGCTCGCGGCAGGGCGGCGCGAACAGCCCGTCCTCGGCCGCCTCCAGCGAGCGCTGGTCGGCCACCTTGAACCAGCGGATCTCCTCGACCGTGTCGCCCCAGAACTCCAGCCGCAGCGGGTGCTCCTCGGTGGGCGGGAACACGTCGAGCAGCCCGCCGCGCACCGCGACCTCGCCGCGCTTCTCCACCATGTCGACCCGGTGGTAGCCGTTGCCCACCAGGTTGGCCACGACCTCGTCCAGATCGGCGTCGTCGCCGGCCCGCAGCCGGATCGGCTCCAGGTCGCCCAGGCCCTTCATGATCGGCTGCAACAGCGCCCGGATCGGCGCGACGATCACGTTGAGCGGCCCGGCGGCGATGTCGCCCTTGACCGGGTGCGCCAGCCTGCGCAGCACGGCCAGCCGCTGGCCGACCGTGTCGGAGCGGGGCGAGAGCCGCTCGTGCGGCAGCGTCTCCCAGGCCGGGAACACCGCGACCGTGCTGGGCTCGATGAGGCTGGTCAGCGCCGCCGCCAGGTCCTCGGCCTCGCGGCCCGTCGCGGTGACGGCCAGGACCGCGCGCTGGTCGTGCCCGGCCAGCGCGGCCACGCCGAAGGGCCGCAGCGCGGCGGGCGCGACGAGGGCCACGTCGCCGCCCTGTTCGAGGGCGGCGGCCAGGCTCGGGTCGGCGGAGACAAGGTCAAGCAGTCCGGAAAGACTCATCAGTCAGCCCCATGGCAACACGACTACCCCCGGCCGAACGGCAGCGGGGGTGTGGTCGTTCCAGACTACTGGCCGGGTGCCCCTCACCCGTCCGCCGCCATCACGCGCGGAAACGCTCGCGAGGGACCGATGTCCCTTACTCTTCGGCAGTTATTGATTACTGTGGGTCACATGTCTGACGTGCGGTCGGTCGCCCAAGGGGGCGATCTCTTTGTTCAGCGGATCCGCGAGCAGTGGACCGGTCAGCTCGGCCGGCGCCTCGACGTGCTGGTCGCCGGGTGCGCCCACGACGAGCCGCTGGCGCTGGGGCGCATCGACGTCCGCGTCACGGGGGTCGACGAGGACCTGCCCGCGATACGCAGAGTGGTCGAGGAGCGGGCCGACCTGGTCGCCTGGACGCTCGGCGACCTGCGCTCGGCGGCGCTGCCGCCCCGGGCCTACGACGTGATCCAGCTCTCCTTCCTGCTGGAGCGCATCGAGCACGCGGAGCTGGTCTTCGACCGGCTGCTGCAGTCGCTGCGGCCGGGCGGCCTGGTGCTGCTGCGGATGCGCGACAGGAACTCGGCCTACGCGCTGCTGGAGCGGCTCACGCCGGCCTGGGTGCGGCGGCTGCTGTGGCGGCGGCTGGTCGTGCCGGGCACCCCGGGGCCGCTCCCGGTCGTGCACGGGCCGCTGGCCTCGGCCGACGGGATGCACGCGTTCTGCCTGACCCGGGGCCTGCTGATCACCGACGAGGAGACCGCGACCAGCGGGCCCGCGATGGGCCGGGTGGGCGGCGCGCTCGTCGGCCTGGCCTCCCGGCTGACCCGCGGGCGATACCCTGCCACCCACGACGAGATCACGATGGTCATCAGGAAGCCCGAGTATCACTTCGCCCGTCTGATCTAGCGGCCACACCGAGTACAGTGGTATTTTTTCCTACCAATGTAATCGGGATAGTTGGGATGAACGATCGTGGAGTGGACCCCCGACGCGCGCGAGCTGGCCGATCTTGAGCTGCTGCTTTCGGGGGCGTTCCAGCCGCTGACGGGGTTTCTCGGCCACGACGACCTCCACACGGTGCACGAGCGCGGCACGCTGGCCGACGGCACCCCGTGGCCCGCGCCCGTCACGATCACCCTGCCCGACGAGGTGACCCCGGGCGAGGAGGTCACGCTGCTCGACCCCGAGGGCGTGCCGCTGGCCGTGCTGAGCGTGACCGAGCGGGGTCACGACGGGCTGGCGGCCGGCCCGGTGAAGGGCCTCGGCGCGCCCGAGCACGGCCCGTTCGCGCGGCTGCGCCGCACGCCCGACGAGGTCCGCGTCGACCTGGGCGGGCGCGACGCGCTGGCCGTCACGATGCGCGGGCCGCTCGACGACCTGGGCGAGATCGTCGCCACCGCCAAGGAGCTCGGCGCCGTCATCCTGCTGCTCCCCCTCGCGTACGGCGAGGCCGGGCCGGGCGTCGTCAGGGCCGCGCTGCGGGCCAGGGACCAGCTCCCCGAGGGCACGATGGTGGTGCCGGTGCCGCTGGCGCCGCGCGACGAGCCCGAGATCGACCTGGAGCTGCGCGAGCACGTCGCCTTCGCCTACGGCGCGAGCGAGCACCTGGCCGGGCCCGACCCGGTGCGCATCCCCGGGCCGCCGCACCGGCGCGGCCTGGTGGTGTTCTTCACCGGCCTGTCGGGGTCGGGCAAGTCCACGATCGCCCGCGGCCTGCGCGACGCGCTGCTGGAGCTGGGCACCCGCACGGTCACCTACCTCGACGGCGACGTGGTGCGCCACCTGCTGTCGAAGGGGCTGACGTTCTCCAAGGCCGACCGCGACCTCAACATCCGGCGGATCGGGTTCGTGGCCGCCGAGGCGGCCCGCCACGGCGGCCTGGCCATCTGCGCCCCCATCGCCCCCTACGCGGAGACGCGGGCCGAGGTGCGCGAGATGGCCGAGTCGGTCGGCGCCGACTTCCTGCTCGTGCACGTCGCCACGCCACTGGAGGAGTGCGAGCGCCGCGACCGCAAGGGCCTGTACGCCAAGGCGCGGGCCGGCCTCATCCCCGAGTTCACCGGCGTCTCCGATCCGTACGAGGAACCGGACGACGCCGACCTGACGATCGACACCACGCACCTGTCGGTCGAGGCGGCCGTCGGGCGGGTGCTCGACACGCTGCGCGGCGGCGGGTGGGTGCGATGATCGACCTCCCGCTCATCGCCGGGTCGTTCCTGGTGGCGATCGTCGTCGGATTGACCGGCATGGGCGGCGGCGCGCTGATGACGCCGATGATGATGCTGTTCTTCAACGTCCCGCCGCTGGCCGCGGTCTCCAGCGACCTGGTGGCCTCGGCGGTGATGAAGCCGGTGGGCAGCGTCGTCCACCTGCGCCGGGGCACGGTCAACCTCAAGCTGGTCGGCTGGCTCTGCGCGGGCTCGGTGCCGACGGCGTTCTGCGGGGTGTTCCTGGCGCGGGCGTTCGCGGTGGGCGACGGGGTCAAGTACGCGCTCGGCGTCGCCCTGCTGCTCGCGGTCGCCGGGCTGGCCGCCAAGGCGTGGCTGGGCGACCGGGGCGGAACGGCGGAGGCCCGGGAGATCGTCGTGCGCCCAATACCGACCCTACTGGTCGGTATGGTAGGCGGCCTGGTCGTCGGAGTGTCGTCCGTGGGCTCCGGGTCGCTCATCATCGTGGCGCTGATCGCGCTCTACCCGGCGCTCAAGGCCAACCAGCTCGTCGGCACGGACCTGGTCCAGGCGGTGCCGCTGGTCGTGTCGGCGGCGCTCGGCCACCTGCTGTTCGGCGACTTCCAGGCCGACCTGACGCTCTCGCTGCTCGTCGGCTCGATCCCCGGCGTCTACCTGGGCGCGCGGATCTCCTCGCGGGCGCCGGGCGGGCTGATCAGGGCGATGCTCGCGATCGTGCTGCTGGCCTCGGCGCTCAAGCTGCTCGACGTGCCCAACACGGTCACCGTGATCGCGCTGGTGGCGGCGACGGCGGTCGTCGTGGCGGGCTGGCGGTGGCGGGTCAGGGCCGCGGCACGCGAGTCGCGCGGAAGTGCGGATCTCTCGCGAGCTCGGTGAACGCCCGGTCGGCCGTCGGCTCGGTGTCGAAGCTGGTGTTGCCCCTCGGGGCGTGCGGCGAGTCGAAGTAGACCAGCGCCTTGATCTGCGGATAGCGGCGGATCTGCCGGCGCACCGACTCGTAGAAGGCCCGTTTGAACGCCGGGTCGTCGGCCCGCTCGAACACGCCCCACTCCGCGACCATGACCGGTTTGCCGGGGAAGCGCCACTGCATCCACCGGTAGAAGCCGGGCCACTCGTCGAAGTCCTCGCGCGTCTTGTTGACCAGCGTGCCGAAGTCCTGCACCCGGCCGTCGGCGTAGGGGTCCATGGCCACCCAGTCGACCACGTCGTCACCCGGGTAGAGCTCCTCGAACCACGGCTTGGACGCCCAGTTGGGCGCGCCCATGTAGGTCATCACGGTGACCGCGTTCTTCACCCCGCGCTCGCGCAGCCGGAGCACGACGTGGCGGAACATCTCGGCGTAGTCGCCGGCCCGCATGCCGGAGCCGGCCGCGGCGTCGACGTCGTTCTCCGGCTCGTGGTGGATGGTCAGGAAGAATCGCTCGGGGAACGTGCGCCGCAGGTAGCGGGCCAGCCGGTCGATCCGGGAGTCGATGGCCCCGTCGGCGATCTCCGCCCAGGTGTGGCCGAACGACGGCTTCCAGTTGACGAGCAGCAGCCGGGGCCTGGCCGGGTCGCGGGCGAGCCGGATCTCCTCGTCGGTCGGGAACAGCTCCCTGCCCCGGTGGTAGACGTGCAGGATGTCGGCCTTGGCGCCCATGCGGTGCTCGGCGTTCTCCAGGGCCCGGGTCACGCCCGCGCCGGTGAAGATCTCCGGCGCGATCCCCCACCAGGCGCCGCAGGACGGGATCAGCCTGCTGGTGACGGCGCACTCGGGCGGGGTCGCCACCACCGGCGGCAGGCTCGCCCGGGCCGCGGCCGGCGTCTCGTCGGCCGCCGAGCAGGCGGACAGCACGACGACCAGCGCCGGCACCAGAGCCCACGCGATGATATGTGGCGAATTATGCGGCAAAATGACCCGCCCCCCTCATTCAAGCCCCCGCCCGTCAACCCTGAACCATGCCACGCCCATGCCGGATCGTCAGCCGAGACCGCAGATCAGAGGCGGTACGGCCGCCGTACAAATCCCTTTATCGCGGGTTATTGAAGGACGAATTGCTGCCCGTACGGGAGAAAATCTTGGGTAATCGACCTGGGTAATATCCGGCCCGCCTATAGTGGGCGCACACCTCGGCACGTGACGCAGAGTCGCAGAAGCGCGACAATCCGCTACGCACTTCAGGGAGACGCGCCTCCATGAGCTCGACGCCGGACTGCCCGGCCCACCGCTCCGGCACCGAGCTGGGGGCGCACCTCTCGCTGCTCCGCAGGCGCTGGCTGCTGTTCCTGGGCTGCTTCCTGGCCGGTGGCACGATGGGGCTGGCGCTGATGCGGCTCACCCCGCCCGCCTACACCGCCACCACCCAGGTCCTCGTCACCCCGGTGGGCGTGCCCGAGCAGGGCAACCAGGTGACCGCCAGGCAGCGCGAGCAGCTCAACCTCGACACCGAGGCGCAGATCGCCCGCTCCGGCGTCGTCGCCGCTGCCGCCGCCCAGATCGCCGGCATCGCCGAGCCGGAGCCCGTCGAGGTCACGGTGCCGCCCAACTCGGCGGTCCTGCTCATGACCGTCACCTCGCCCGACCCCGTCGCCGCCACCACCCAGTCGCGCGCCTACGCCGACGCCTACCTGGCCCACCGGGCCGACGGCGCGCAGGCCGCCATCACCTCCCAGCAGAAGCTCATCCTGGCCAAGCTCAAGCAGGTCAACGCCGCGCTCGCCAAGGCCGTCACGCAGCTCGGCGGGCTGCGCCGCGGCACCGCCGAGCACACGCTCGCGCTCCACCGGCAGGGCGTGCTCAACCGGCAGGCCAACAGCCTCACGCTCAAGTACGACGCGCTCAAGACGGTCCCGGTGACGCCCGGCTCGGTCATCAGCCCGGCCGAGCCGCCGTCCGCGCCCAGCTCGCCCAGCCTGCCGCTCCACCTGGCCTCCGGGCTCGTCGCCGGGCTGCTGGCCGGGGCCGGCGCGGCGAGCCTGCGCGACCGGCTCGACACCCGGCTGCGCACCGCCGCCGACGTCGAACGGCTGACCGGGCTGCCCGTCCTGGCCGACCTGGCACGCCCGGCCGAGCTCGCCACCTCCGTCGTCTCCGCCTGCCCCGGGAAGTGGCTGCTGGTCAAGGCCGTGCCCGCCGAGCTCGGCACCGCGTCCGTGATCGCGCCGCTGGCCGCCAGCGCCCCGCTGTCGGTGCTCAACGGCGCCGAGGTGGGCGACCTCGGCCGGGCCGACGCGGCGGTGCTGCTCGTCGGGCTGGGCGAGGCCACCGCCGAGCAGGTCGCGGCCGCCGTACGACAGGTCGGCCGGCACCGCGTGCCCGTCATCGGCGTGGTGACGACGACGGACCTGACGCCCGCGCCCGCGCCCGAGCCGCGCCGGCCCAACACGCTCGGCAAGCTGGTCGCGAGCGGCGAGCTCGCCGAGAGCGGCGCCCTGACGACGCCGATGAGCACGCCTGTGCACACCCCCGCGCACAAGCCCGTGAACCGCCCGGTGGGCTCGCTGGGCAAGCCGACGTGAAAGGGCCCGCCTGGCCCATCGGCGCGCTGCTGCTCGGCTATCCGGTCTGGTGGGCGCTCGGCTTCGGCGGGCTGTCGGTGGTCGTGCTGGCCGTGCCCATGGCCGTCATCCTGTTCCGGCGGCGGCCGGTGCGGGTGCCGCGCGGGTTCGGGCTGTGGGCGCTGCTCATCGGCGGCTACCTGATCAGCGCGCTGATGCTGGGCGAGATGCCGCCCGGCACCTACGGCGAGCTCGGCGCGGGCCGACTGGCCGGCTACGGGATGCGGCTGGCGCTCTACCTGTCACTCATGATCATGGTGCTCTACCTAGGCAACCTCACCGAGCGGGAGCTGCCGCAGCTCCGGCTGGTGCGGATGCTCGGCGTGCTGTTCGTGACGACCGTGGCGGGCGGGCTGCTCGGGCTGCTCGCGCCCGGATTCTCCTTCACCTCGCCGGTGGAGATGCTGCTGCCCGACTGGCTGGCGGGCAACCCGTTCGTGCAGAACCTCATCCACCCGACCGCCTCCCAGACGCAGAAGGTGCTCGGCTACTCCATGCCGCGCCCGGAGGCCCCCTACGAATGGGCCAACGCGTGGGGCAGCAACGTGTCGGTGCTGCTGGTCTGGTTCGTGGTCGGCTGGTGGGTGTACGGGTCGCGCCGCCGCCGGGTGGTCGCCGTGGCGCTGGTCGCGCTGGCCGCCGTGCCGATCGTCTACTCGCTCAACCGCGGCCTGTGGATCGGGCTCGGGCTGGCCGTCGCGTACCTGATCGTCCGGGTGGGCGGCCGGACCAGGCTCATGCTGTGCGCCGGGGCGGTGGCGGCGGCGCTGGTGTTCGCGCTCAGCCCGCTGGCCGGGCTCGTCATGCAACGCCTGGACAAACCGCACTCCAACGACATCCGGGCGTTCACCGTGTCGGCCACGATCGAGGCCGCCACCCACTCCCCCGTCGCCGGCTACGGCAACACGCGCAACGCGCTCGGCAGCCATCGCACGATCACCACCGGCAAGACCGGCTGGTGCGCGGGCTGCGGCCATCCGCCGCTGGGCGCCGACGGGCAGCTCTGGCTGCTGATGATCACCCAGGGGTTCACCGGGGCCGTGCTCTACGTGGCGTTCTTCGCCGGGGCGATCCGCCGCCACTGGCCCGACCGGACGCCGATCGGGCTGGCCGGGGTGCTCGTGATGTGCCTGGTGCTGCTCTACATGTTCGTCTACGACGGGCTGGTCACACCGCTGAGCCTCTACTTCATCTCCTTCGCCCTCCTGTGGAGGAACACGCATGCACGACCATAGGATCCGGCTGCGCTATCTCGGCGACACGCTCGACCTGCTCTTTCCCGGCACCGGGTCACCGCGCCCCTACACGGTGCTGCCCCACCCCTACCTGCCCCGGCGACTGGCTCCGCGCCGCTGGTGGCATCCGGGGCCGAGGGTGATGCTGCCCGCCGAGGGATCGATCGGCGACCACCTCGGCGAGGTGTTCGGCACGCCGATCGAGCTCGTCGTGCACGTGCGGCCCGCCCGCCGGGCCAACCGCAAACCGGTCCTGGAGGCATACTCGGCGGGGGCGCGGCTGGCGTACGTGAAGATCGGCGACAGCGAGCGGGCGCGCGCGCTGGTCGCCAACGAGGCCGCCGTGCTGTCCCGGCTTGCCGACCGGCCGCTCAAGAGCGTCGTCGCGCCCAGCGTGCTCTACCACGGCACCTGGCGCGGGCTCGGCGTGCTCGCGCTGTCGCCGCTGCCCGCGCGGCGCGGCCGGGTGCCCGAGCCGCTGCTCGTCCGCGCCGTCAAGGAGATCGCCGCCACCGGCGACGGCGCGTGGCACGGCGACCTGGCGCCGTGGAACATCGCACCCGCCGCCGACGGGCGGCTGCTCGTGTGGGACTGGGAGCGCTACGCGACCGGGGTGCCGCACGGGTTCGACGCGATGCACCACTTCTTCCAGCGGGCGCTGCGGCGCATGGACCCGCCCACCGCCGCGCGTGCCTGCCTCGCCCAGGCGTTGCGGGTGCTGGCGCCCTACGGGCTCTCGGCGGCCCAGGCCAGGCGGACGGCGCTGCTCTACCTCGTCGCGCTGGCCGACCGGCACGCCACCGACGGGCACGAGCCGCTGGGGCCGCCGCAACGCTGGCTGTCCCCGCTCGTCGACCACGAGGAGCCGATCCTGTGAAGCCGATGAAGCGGCCCGTGCTGTCGGTGTCGCGCGGGGCCGGGCGGTTCACCTCGGGGGCGCGCGTACTGCCGTCGTTCCTCATCATCGGGGCGCAGCGGTGCGGCACCACCTCGCTCTACCGGGCGCTGGCACAGCACCCGCTGCTGCTCAAACCGGTGCTGCACAAGGGCGTCCACTACTTCGACACCGGCTACCGGCGTGGGCTGCCGTGGTACCGGGGGCACTTCCCGCTGCGCGTGGGGGCGGCACTGTTGGCTCGCCGCCACGGGGCCCCGGCGCAGGCGTTCGAGTCGTCGCCCTACTACCTGTTCCACCCGCTGGCCGGCGAGCGCATCGCCGCCGACCTGCCGGGGGTCAAGCTGATCGTGCTCGTGCGCGACCCCGTCGAGCGGGCGTGCTCGGCACACGCCCACGAGCTCGCCCGCGGGTACGAGACCGAGTCCAGCTTCGAGTACGCACTCGAACTGGAGGAGCGGCGGCTGGCCGGGGCCGAGGAGAGCCTGCGGGCACGGCCGTACTCGGTGCACCATTCACACCGGCACCACGCCTACGTGGCGCGGGGCCGCTACGCCGCGCAGCTCGACCGGCTGGAGCCGCTGTTCGGGCGGGAGCGCATCCTGGTGCTCGACAGCCACCGGTTCTTCGCCGAGCCCGAGCCGGTCTACGACCGGGTGCTGGACTTCCTGGGCGTGCCCCGGCTCGGCTACCCGGCGTTCGAGCGCCACAACGGGCGGGCGCTGCCGAGGCCGCTGCCCGCGTCGCTGCGGCGGGCGCTGCGCGAGCGGTTCGAGGCGGACGACGCGCGGCTGGTGCGCTGGCTGGGGGGTGCGCCGTCGTGGCGGTGACGGGTCTGGCGCGCAGCGGCGCGGCGGGGCTGGCCGGGGCCGCGGTGGGGGCGCTGGCCCAGTTCGCGCTCGTGGTGGTGGTGACCAGAGGGCTGCCTGCCGCCCAGGCGGGCGAGTTCTTCGCGGTGACCGCGCTGGCGTTGCTGGCCGCCGGGGTGGCCAAGCTGGACGCGGGGAACGGGCTGGTGTACTTCATCGCGCGGGCCGGGACGTACGGCTATCTCGGCGTTTCCGGATATGTCAGGGCAGCGGTGGTGCCCGTCGCCGTGGTCGCCACCGCGGCCGGGATCGTCCTCCACCCGCAGCTCGGGCCGCTGGCCTGGGCGCTGCCCGCGATCGCCGTGGCCGACGTGCTGCTCGCGGCCACCCGCGGGTTCGGGGCGATGCGGCCCACCGTGCTGCTCGACGGGATCGTGCTGCCCGTCGGCCAGCTCGCCCTCGTCGCCGCCGCCCTCGCCCACAGCTCCGCGCTGCCCCTCGCCTGGGCCGCCCCGTACCTGATCGTGGCCATGCTGGCCGGGCTGGCGCTGCGCGGACGGGCGCCCCGCACGCCCTACCTGCCCGGCACCGGGCGCGACCTGTGGCGTCACACCGCGCCCCGGTCGGCGGCGGGCGCCGTCCAGGCCGTGTTCCAGCGGCTCGACATCGTGCTCGTCGCCGCGCTCGGCGGGCCCGTCCAGGCCGCCGTCTACACCGCCGCCACCCGGTTCAAGGTCGTCGGGCAGCTCGCCAACCAGGGGCTCTCCCGCGCCGCGCAACCCCGCCTGGTGAGCGCGCTCGCCGACGGCGACCTCGCCCGCGCCCGCGAGCTCTACCAGGTCACCACCATGTGGCTGGTGCTGCTCACCTGGCCCGTCTGGCTCGGCTACGCCGCGCTCGCGCCCTGGCTGCTCGACCTGTTCGGCGCCGGCTACGACGCCGCCGCGCCCGTCGCCCTGGTGCTCGCCGCCGCCATGATGGCGGCCACCGCGTGCGGCATGGTCGACGTCGTCCTCACCGCCGCCGGGCACACCACCGGCAGCCTGCTCAACCTGCTCGCCGCGCTCGGCGTCACCGTGCTGCTCGACCTCGCGCTCATCCCCGCCCACGGCGCGCTCGGCGCCGCGCTCGGCTGGGCCGGCGGGCTGCTCGTCAAGAACGCCCTGCCGCTCTGGCAGCTCCACCGCCGCTACGGGCTGCGCCCCTTCGGCCGCCACAGCCTCGGCGCCCTCCGCCTCCGCGCCTGGGCCGCCGCGTGAACCCGCCCGTGCTCGTCACCGGGCTGCCCAGAAGCGGTACGAGCTGGACCGGCAAGATGCTGGCCGCCGGCGGCGAACTCGTCTACGTCAACGAACCGCTCAACCCGCAACACCCGCCCGGCCGCTCCCCCGGCGTGCTGCGCGCCCACGTGACCCACCGGTTCCAGTACATCTGCGACGACAACGCCGACGCCTGGCTGCCCGCCTTCCGCGACACCGTCGCCCTGCGCTACCGCTGGGCGGCCCAACTGCGGGCCAACCGCACCCCGTACGACCTGGCCCGCATGATCCGCTACGGCGCCGCGTTCGGGCTCGGGCGGCTGACCGGGCGGCGGGCCCTGCTCGACGACCCGTTCGCGGTGCTGTCGGCCGGCTGGTTCGCCACCCGGCTCGGCTGCCGCGTCATCGCGCTCGTCCGCGACCCCGTCGCCTTCGTGGCAAGCTGGCAGCGGCTCGGCTGGACCGTCTACTTCCACGAGCTGCTCGAACAGCCCCTCCTCGTCCGCGACCACCCCGAGGTCGAGCTGCTGCGCCCGCTGATCGGCTCCCAGGACCGGCTCGCCAAGGCCGCCGCGCTGTGGCGGGTGACGCGCACGATCCTCTCCTGCCTTCCCGGCATCCAGGTGACCTCGTACGACGACCTCGCCGCCGACCCCCTGCCCGGCTTCCGCACCCTGTACGACCACGCCGGGCTCACCTGGACCCCCGCCGCCGAACGCCGCATCACCCACGCCTGCACCGCCCCCACCGGACCAGGCCGGAGCTTCGCCTGGACAGGGCTGTCCCGCACCGCCTACCGGCCGATGGACTCCCGCCAGGCCCTGCGCACCGCCGCCCGCGGCCTCACCCCGGCGGAGATCGCCCGCGTCCGCGCCCTCACCGCCGCATGACCCCGCGCCTGGCCTCCAGCAGCAGCCGCACCGCGAACGGCAGATCGTCCACCAGGTAGCGCCTGGCCAACCGGCCCGGCTCCGACCCCAGCCGGAACGCCCACTCCAGCCCGGCGCGCCGCATCCACCCCGGAGCGCGCGGCACCGTCCCGGCCGCGAACGCGATCGCCGCCCCGCAGCCCAGGAACCAGGCGCCGGGCAGCTCCTGGCGCAGGTCGCCGATCAGCAGCTCCTGCCGGGGGAAGCCCAGCCCCACGAACACCAGCCGGGGCCGCGCCCGCACCACGTCGCCCATCACCCGCTCGCGCTCCGCCGGGCGTGCGTCGAACCCGTACGGCGGCGACACCGCGCCCCGGACGTCGAGCCCCGGACAGCGGCGCGCCAGCTCCCCCGCCGCGCCCTCGGCGGCCCCGGGCGGCCCGCCGAGCAGGTAGACCGGCCAGCCGCGCCGCGCCGCCCGCGCGCTCAGCGACCAGATCAGGTCCGCGCCCGTGACCCGCTCCGGCAGCGGCGTCCCCGAGATCCGCGACGCCCACACCAGCGGCATCCCATCGGCCACCACCACCTCGGCCCGCCGCACCAGCTCCCGCAACCCGGCATCCCGCGCCACGGCCCGGCAGATGTCCACGTTGGGCGTCACGATCTGGCCCCCGCGGCCCGCCTCCACCTCCCCGCTCACCCAATCCACCACCTCGGCCTCGGTGGCGGCATCCACCCCCACCCCACCCACCACCACCCGCCGTCCAGCCGACAGCACCCCAGGAGCTGAGCCCGCCCCCTCCAGGACGGCGGCACGCAGCCTGCCGGGCAGCGCCTCCTGGGTCGCCTGCGAGCGACGCGCGCCCACAGCCGCGCCACGCCGCAGCGCCCCAGCGCCCGCCCCCTCCGGGACAGCGGCACGCGGCAGCGTCTCCGTTGGGGAGTCGGCCGCCGGGGTGGTGTCGCGTGGTCGGGTGAGCGTGTCCGGGGGGCGGTGGGGGGCTCCGGGGGGTGGTGGGGCGCTCGGGGTGTCGTGGGTGCTGGGAGTTGGCGGGGCCGAAGGGGGTGGGAACGGGTGGGTGGGTGAGGGCATGGTGGGGTCCGTTGTCCGGTGGGGCGGGGTCAGATGCCGTGGCCTCGGCGGTGGAGGAGGGCGAGGACGCGGGGGGCGGGGATGAGGCCGGCGGCGACGGCCAGCGCGATGGGGGCGCGGGGTTCGCCGAGGCGGGCCGACAGGGCGCGGGAAGCCCAGCGGGCCGCGTCGAGGCGGCGGCCGAGCGCCGCGTGGCCGAAGGCGAGCTGGCCGTAGATCCGTGCCGCGCCGCGTGGATCCACGGCCAGTTCGGGATGCCGGGCGAGCATCCACTCCAGCCCGGCGATGCGGTCGGCCCAGCGGGCGACGTAGTGGGAGGCCCCCCACCGGACCCGGACGAGGGGCCGGTCGGCGCAGGCGATCGGGTGGCGCCGGGCGGCGCGGAGCGCGAGGTCCCAGTCCTCGTTCTGCCCGGCGGGGGCGCTTTCGTCGACCCAGAGCGCGCCGCGCCGGAACAGGAACGTCGAGGAGTGCACCATGACCATGCGCGACCGGGTCAGGTCGGCGGCCGTGACCCGGTCGGCCCCGGCCAGCCGGGTGACGCGGCGGTCGCCGTACTCGATCTCGATGCCGCAGCTCACGAACTCGGCGCCGGTGACGGCGAGCCGCACCTGGGCGGCGAGTTTGCCGGGCAGCCAGAGGTCGTCGTCGTCGCAGAAGGCGACGAGCTCGGTGTCGCAGGCGGCGATGCCGGTGTTGCGCGCCCCGGGCAGTCCCGGGCTGAGCCGGTTGCCGATCACTCTCGCCTGGGCGGGCACCTGCCGCCGCACGGTCTCGGGCGGCACGCCGTCGGCGACGACGACCACGTCGACCGGGTGGTCCTGGGCGAGCGCGGCGAGCACGGCCTCGCGCAGAAGGCCGGGCCGGTCGCCGCGCGTGGGGACGACCACGCCGACGGGACCGGTCATGCGGTCGCCCTGCCGTAGCCGTAGCGGGCCCGGAGCGGCCAGGTGAGCGCGGCGACCAGCCCTCGGTGGTGGCGCGGCAGCCCTTGCCGCCAGGCGTCGTCGCGGGCCAGCTCGACGCGGCCCACTTTGAAGCGCATCGGGTTGCCCGAGGAGGTGTGGCTGGTGGTCAGGTAGGCGGTGGTGCCGTCGAGGAACGGCAGCCGGAACTCGGTGAGCCCGAGCACCCCGGCGAGCCCGGTCAGCGTGGCCTCCGGCGCGGCCAGCAGGTCCTCGTAGCGGATGCGGGTGACGGGGGCGCCGCGCCGGGCGAGGACTTCGAGGGCGAAGTTCTGGGCGTTCCAGTGGACGGCGGTGCGCAGCGGGGTCCAGCGGGTCATCGGCTGCCCGTCCTCGGGCCTGGCCACGCTGCGGCTCCAGGAGTGGGCGACGGCGCGGGGCTCGCGCACCACCTGCACCACCTGGGCGTCGACCCCGGCCTCGACCAGGCAGTAGGCGAGGGAGGCGTGCTTGCTGGAGTCGATCACCACGCGGGCGCCGGCGGCCTCGGCGGCCGCGCGGTAGACGCGACGGTAGGCCCGTACGTATTCGGCCAGGTCGGCGTGGGCGATGCGGGCCACCCGCCGGGTGCGGTCGACGCGGTGGCGCAGGGCGACGACCCGTTCGGCGAGCATGGCCGTCCAGCCGTTGAACGCGCGGTCGCCGACGCGCACCCAGAACGGGCAGACGCTGAACGCCCGGCCGCACCCGCATGCCTCGTCGGCCAGCACGCCGCGCTCCCACAGGTGGACGACCTCGCCCAGGGGCACGACGCCGGGCAGCTCGCCGAGGAGCCGTTCGAGCAGTGTCGTGCCGCTGCGGCCGAGGCCGCCAAGGAAGATCACGCGCGGTTCGCTCACGGGCATGGACTCTCGCATCGCCAACACGGAACGTGGAGACACTAGCGCGGAGAGTAATCATTCGGCCAAGGAACCGGCAATGATCTACCTAACGCGGAACGGCCGGCCGCGGGAAGCGCGACCGGCCGTTTCGGGAGCGAAGCTCAGCGGGAGTCGATGACCATGCCCGCCGCCACGGTGCTGTTGCTGGTCTCGTCGATCAGGATGAAACCGCCGGTGAGCCGGTTGCGCCCGTAGTCGTCGACGAACAGCGGCTGCGTCACCCGCAGCGTCACCCGGCCGATCTCGTTGAGGCCCAGCGCGGTGGCCTCCTCGTCACGGTGGAGGGTGTTGACGTCGAGCCGGTATTGCAGGTCGCGCACCAGCGCCCGCGCGGTGCGGGTGGTGTGCTTGATCGTCAGCTTGGAGCGCGGCGTCAGCTTGGAGGTGTCGGCCATCCAGCAGACCATCGCCTCCAGGTCCTGGGCGGCCTGCGGCTGGTTGTTGGGCCTGGCGATCATGTCGCCGCGCGAGATGTCGAGGTCGTCCTCGAAGCGCAGCGTCACCGACATGGGCGGGAACGCCTCCTCCACCGGCCCGTCGAAGGTGTCGATGGAGGCGATCCGGGTGGTGAGCCCGGACGGCAGGTGGACGACCTCGTCGCCGGGCTTGAGCACGCCGCCCGCCACCTGGCCGGCGTAGCCGCGGTAGTCGTGGAAGGCGTGGTCGGTGGCCCGCTGCGGGCGGATCACGTACTGGACCGGGAAGCGCACGTCGGTCAGGTTGCGGTCGGAGGCGATGTGCACGTTCTCCAGGTGGTGGAGCAGCGAGGTGCCCTGGTACCAGGGCATGTTCTCGGAGCGGGACACCACGTTGTCGCCGTTGAGCGCGGAGATCGGGATGAACGTCAGGTCGGCCACGTTGAGCTTGGAGGCGAACGCGGTGAACTCCTCGCGGATCTCCTCGAAGCGCTCCTGCGAGTAGTCGACCAGGTCCATCTTGTTGACCGCGAGCACCAGGTGCGGGACGCGCAGCAGCGAGGTCAGGAAGGCGTGCCTGCGCGACTGCTCCAGCACGCCCTTGCGCGCGTCGATGAGGATGATGGCCAGGTCGGCGGTGGAGGCGCCGGTGACCATGTTGCGGGTGTACTGGATGTGGCCCGGCGTGTCGGCGATGATGAACTTGCGCCGGGGCGTGGCGAAGTAGCGGTAGGCGACGTCGATCGTGATGCCCTGCTCCCGCTCGGCGCGCAGGCCGTCGGTCAGCAGCGACAGGTCGGTGTATTCGGTGCCGCGGTCGCGCGAGGTGCGCTCGACGGCCTCGAGCTGGTCTTCGAAGATCGCCTTGGAGTCGAACAGGAGCCGCCCGATGAGGGTGGACTTGCCGTCGTCGACGCTTCCCGCCGTGGCGAAACGCAGAATGTCCATCGGTCTAGAAGTAGCCTTCCCGCTTGCGGTCCTCCATGGCGGCCTCCGAGGCGCGGTCGTCGGCCCTGGTGGCCCCGCGCTCGGTGATCCGGGTGGCCGCGATCTCCTCGATGATCTCCTCGACCGTGGCGGCCGTGGACTGCACGGCGCCGGTGCAGGTCATGTCGCCCACGGTCCGGTAGCGGACGACGGCCTCGAACAGCGGCTCGTCGTCGCCCCGCTGGACCACGTCGGCGTCGGGCAGCAGCATGCCGTCACGCTCGAACACCTTGCGGGTGTGGGCGAAGTAGATCGACGGGATCTCGATGCCCTCGCGCCGGATGTAGTCCCACACGTCGAGCTCGGTCCAGTTGGACAGCGGGAAGACGCGGATGTGCTCGCCCTGGGCGATGCGGCCGTTGTAGAGGTTCCACAGCTCGGGGCGCTGGTTCTTCGGGTCCCACTGGCCGAACTCGTCGCGGAAGGAGAAGACGCGCTCCTTGGCCCTGGCCTTCTCCTCGTCGCGCCGGGCGCCGCCGAAGACGGCGTCGTTGCGGTTGGCCTCGATGGCGTCGAGCAGCGTCGTGGTCTGCAGGCGGTTGCGGGAGGCGCGGCGGCCGGTCTGCTCGGCGACGCGGCCCTGGTCGATGGACTCCTGCACGGAGGCCACGATCAGCTTGGCGCCCAGCTCCTCGACGCGGCGGTCGCGGAACTCGATGACCTCGTCGAAGTTGTGGCCGGTGTCGACGTGCATGAGCGGGAACGGGATCGGCGCGGGCCAGAACGCCTTCTCCGCGATGCGGAGCATGACGATGGAGTCTTTGCCGCCGGAGAAGAGCAGACAGGGGCGCTCGAACTCGGCAGCCACCTCGCGCATGATGTGGATGGCCTCGGCTTCGAGTACGTCGAGCTGCGACGTCGTGTAGTCGCGCTGGAGCATAAGCGCTCTCCTCGGGGCGTTTTTAGCGGTGCAGGTCCCGAATCCCGGCGAGCAGGGTAGACGCCAAGTCCGGTAGGGAAACCAGAATATCCGGTAGGGAGGGGTCGGCTTGGTTGTAGGTCAGGGTTGAGCCGTCGACGCGGCTGGCGTGGGCTCCCGCGGCCAGCGCGACGGCGACCGGCGCGGCCGAGTCCCACTCGTACTGGCCGCCGGCGTGGACGTACGCCTCGACCTCTCCGGTGAGCACCGCGCAGATCTTGGCCCCGGCCGAGCCGATCGGCACCAGGTCGGCCCCGGCGAGGTAGGCGAGCTTCTGCACGAACTCCGGCGGCCTGGTGCGGCTCACCGCGATGCGGAAGCGGCCGCCTTCGTGGGCGGGCAGCTTGGGCGGCTCGGCGGTGCCGAGCGTGCGGCCCTGGGCGGGCAGCGCCACGGCCCCGGCGCTCAGCGTGCCGCGCTCCCACAGCGCGACGTGGACGGCCCAGTCGGCGCGGCCCTCCTCGGAGAACTCGCGGGTGCCGTCGAGCGGGTCGACGATCCACACCCGGTCGGCCGACAGCCTGCGCGGGTCGAGCCGCTCCTCGCGGGTGGCCTCCTCCGACAGCACGCTGTCGCTGGGCCGCAGCCTGGCCAGCGCCTCCATCAGGAACTCGTGGGAAGCCCGGTCACCGGCGGCCTTGAGCGCGGCCTGGTCGGCGAACCCGACGCGGTCCCGGACCGCCAGCAGGTGCTCGCCCGCCTCGGTCGCCAGGTCGGCGGCGAGGGCGTGGTCGTCGCGAATCGTCATCAGTAAGCTCCTTGCCCGCGTGCGACGGCCGACCAAGTCTTCCACAGGATCTGCAGGTCCAACATGAGGGACCAGTTCTCCACGTAACGCAGGTCGAGCCGGACCGATTCCTCCCATGACAGATCGGACCGGCCGCTCACCTGCCACAGCCCGGTCAGCCCCGGCCGGACGAGCAGCCGTCTGCGCACGTCGTCGCCGTAGCCGGCGACCTCCTCCGGCAGCGGCGGGCGCGGGCCGACCAGCGACATGTGGCCGAGCAGCACGTTGAGGAGCTGGGGCAGCTCGTCGAGCGAGTGGCGGCGCAGGAACATGCCGAGCGGCGTCACCCGGGGATCGTTGCGGATCTTGAACAGCGGGCCGTCGCCGTCGCTGACCAGGGTGATCTTCTGATATTCGGAGCCGCGCCGCATCGTGCGGAACTTCACGATCGTGAACGGCCTGCCGTCCCTGCCGATCCTGACCTGGCGGAACAGCGCGGGCCCGGGGCTGGTGGCGCGTACGGCGACCGCGAGCCCGGCCAGCAGCGGGGCCAGCAGCACGAGCAGGACGGCGGCCACCAGCCGGTCGAAGACGTTCTTGACGAGCTGCCTGGCGCCGGTCAGCTCGGGGTGCTCGACGTGCAGCAGCGGCAGCCCGGCGGCCGGCCTGATCATGGTGCGCGGCCCGGCGACCTCCATGAGCGCGGGGGCCACGACGAGCTCGGTCTGGGTGGCCTCCAGCCGCCAGGCGAGGCGGCGCAGCGCCAGGCCGTCCATCTCGGGACAGGCGAGCACGGCGACCGTGTCGGCGCCTACCTGCTCGACGACCAGCGGCACGTCGCTGAAGTGGCCGGCGACGGGCACCTCGGCCACGCTGTCGAGGGCGGCGTCGTCGGGCAGGCAGGCGGCCACGACGTCCATGCCGTGGTAGCGCTCCTTGCGGAACAGGCGTACGAGCTCGTCCACGGAGGCGGCGTGGCCGACGGCCACCACGCGGCGCAGGCACTCCCCGCGCGCCCGGCGGCGGTGCAGGGCGCGCCGCAGGGCGTGGCGCAGCGCCAGCGTCAGCAACGTGACCAGCGGCAGCGCGAGCACCACGTAACCGCGGGCGACGTCGGCCTTGGTCAGGTAGGAGCCGATGGCGAGCAGGGCGGTGAGCGCGGCCCCGCAGCGCACGATGCGGCGGAACTCCTCCGAGCCCTCGCCGATGAGGCGCGGCTCGTAGGCCCGGTTGAGCGCGACGGCGCCCAGCCACACGGCGGGCAGCGCGACGCTGACCAGCAGATAGGGGAGCGCGTGGGCGCTGACGTGGCCGAACCGGAAGCAGAACGCGGCGGCCGACCCGGCGCCGGCGGCGAGCAGGTCGGCGCCCATCGCCCGGAGCTGGTAGGCGCGCACCCAGCCGGGCACGCGCGGCCCGGCGCGCCAGGCGACGCTGGGCTCGGCTCCGGCGACGGTCAGCAACCCGTCCTGCACGCACGCCTCCAGGTGACGTTCGTCAACGGAATGTCACTAGATCGTAGCCCTGCGTGCAGGCTGCCCAGGCGGGAACGGCGTTATGAGCGGATCAGCGTGGAGGGCCGGAAATGTTCAGATCGGCGCGGTGAAACTCGTTCTGCGTGACGTCGAGGCCGCGCTCCATGAGCGACTCCACCACGTCGGCCGCCCGGTCGACCAGGAACGGCAGGTCCTTGCGCTCGGCCGTGGCGAAGTCCTTCAGCACGAACGAGGCGGGGTCCATCCGGCCGGGCGGCCTGCCGATGCCGAACCGTACGCGCAGGTAGTCGCGGGTGCCGAGGACCTTGGTGATCGACTTGAGCCCGTTGTGCCCGTTGTCGCCGCCGCCCAGCTTGGCGCGCAGCGCCCCGTACGGGACGTCGAGCTCGTCGTGGACCACGATGAGCCGGTCGGGGCCGATCTTGTAGAAGTCGGCGAGCGCCTTGGTCGGCCCGCCGGAAAGGTTCATGTACGTGAGCGGCTTGGCGAGCACGGCGGCCCGCGTCTCCAGCACCTCGGCCCGGCTGCGGTGCGCCTTGAACCGCCCGCCGGCCCTGGCGGCCAACTCGTCGAGCGTCATGAAGCCCGCGTTGTGCCTGTTGCCCGCGTATTCGGGGCCGGGGTTGCCGAGCCCGACGATCAGCCAGCGGTCCATGTGCTTCCCCTCAAGCGGAAAGGGGCAGCCGGCATGCCGACTGCCCCGTGACCGGGATGGTTACTCGGCGGCAGCGGCCTCGGCGGCCTCGCCCTCGGCAGCCTCGCCCTCGGCGCCCTCCTCCTCGGCGGGAGCCTCGGTCGGCTTGGCGTTGACCTGGATGACCACGGTCTCCGGGTCGGCGATCAGCGTGGTGCCCTTGGGCAGGTCGAGCTGGCCGGCGGTGATCGAGGCGCCGACCTCCAGGCCCTCGACGCTGACCTCGACGCCGGTCGGGATGTGCGTGGCCTCGGCCTCGACCGCGATGCTCATGAGCTGCTGGTCGAACAGGCCCTCGGAGTTGACGTCACCGACGGCGGTGACGGGGATCTCGACGGTGACCTTCTCGCCGCGCTTGACCAGGAGCAGGTCGACGTGCTCGACGAAGCCCTTGATCGGGTCACGCTGGACGCCCTTGGGCAGCGCGAGCTCGTCGACGCCCTCGCCGTGGAGGCGGATCAGCACGTTGGGCGTGCGGAGCGCGAGGAGCACCTCGTGGCCCGGCAGGGTCAGGTGCTTGGGGTCGATGCCGTGCCCGTAGAGGACGGCGGGCACCTTGTCGGCGCGGCGGATCTTGCGGGCGGCGCCCTTGCCGAACGTGGTGCGCTGCTCGGCGGCGATACGGACTTCAGACACGACATCTCCTAGGGATGCAGAGTTCGACGGGGTTTTGCGCTCCCCCTCACCCGCCCTAGCGGAAGGCGTTACGAGCGCAACCCTCACAGCCTACCGGGCTCAGGTGTCTCCCTCGAACAGACTGGTGACGGAGCCGTCGGTGAACACCTCGGTGATGGCGCGGGCGATCAGCGGGGCGATGGACAGCACGGTCAGCTTGTCGAAGCGGCTCTCCTGCGACAGCGGCAGCGTGTTGGTGACGATGACCTCGGAGATGCGCGAGTTCTTCAGCCGGTCGACCGCCGGGTCGGAGAACACCGCGTGCGTGGCGGCGGTGATCACGTTGGTGGCGCCCTGCTCGTAGAGGGCGTCGGCGGCCTTGCAGATCGTGCCGGCGGTGTCGATCATGTCGTCGATGAGCACGCAGGTCCGGCCGCGTACCTTGCCGACGACCTCGTTGACCTTCACCGAGTTGGCGACGTCGAGGTCACGCCGCTTGTGGATGAAGGCCAGCGGGGTGCCGAGCGTGTCGGCCCAGCGCTCCGACAGCCGCACCCGGCCGGTGTCGGGCGAGACGATCGTGGTGTTGGCCAGGTCGAGCTTGTTCTTCAGGTAGCTCTCCAGCACCGGCATGGCGAACAGGTGGTCCACCGGGCCGTCGAAGAAGCCCTGGATCTGGGAGGTGTGCAGGTCGATCGACATGAGCCGGTCGGCGCCCGCGGTCTTGAAGATGTCGGCGATCAGCCGGGCGGTGATGGGCTCGCGGCCGCGGCCCTTCTTGTCCTGCCTGGCGTAGCCGAAGAACGGCATGACCACGGTGATGCGCTTGGCGGAGGCCCGCTTGAGCGCGTCGACCATGATGAGCTGTTCCATGATCCACTGGTTGATCGGGCCGGTGTGGCTCTGGATCACGAAGGCGTCGCAGCCCCGGACGGATTCCAGGTAGCGGGCGTAGATCTCGCCGTTGGCGAAGTCGATCAACTTGGTGGGGGTAAGGGAGACGCCCACGTGCTCGGCGACCTCCTCGGCCAGCTCCGGATACGCGCGGCCGGAGAAGAGCATGAGGTTCTTCTCGCCCGGCTGTTTAATGCTGGTCACTGCTGCTCTCCTGCTGTTGCTGCTCGGCCAGCGCCCGCTCGGCCGCGGCTGCCGACTTCGTGCCCGCGCGCCTGCGCAAGACCCATTTCTCGATGTTGCGCTGACGCGCTCTCGCCACCCCGATCGCGCCGGGCGGCACATCGCCGTCGATGACGGAGCCGGCGGCCGTGTAGGCGCCGTCGCCGATCGTCACCGGGGCGATGAGCATGGTGTCGCAGCCGACGAACGCGCCGTCGCCCACGGTGGTGCGGCTCTTGTTGACGCCGTCGTAGTTGACGAAGACCACGGCCGCGCCGACGTTGACGTCGTCGCCGATCGTGGCGTCGCCCGCGTAGGTCAGGTGTGGGACCTTGGAGCGTTCGCCGACCTGGGAGTTCTTCATCTCGACGAAGGTGCCGGCCTTGGACCTGCGGCCCAGGACGGTGCCGGGGCGCAGGTAGCAGTAGGGGCCGACGCTGGCCTCGGGGCCGATCTCGGCGCTGTCGGCGACGGCGTTGCGGACGACCGCGCCGGCGCCGACCCGGGTGTCGGTGAGCGTGGTGGCGGGCCCGACCTCGGCGCCGGCCTCGATGACCGTGCTGCCGTGGAGCTGGGTGCCGGGGTGGATGACGGCGTCGGGCTCAATGGTGACGCCGACGTCGATCCAGGTGCTGGCCGGGTCCACGATGGTGGCGCCGGCGCGCATGTGGCGCTCCAGCAGGCGCTGGTTGAGCACCTTGCGGGCGTGGGCGAGCTGGACGCGGTCGTTGACGCCCTCGACCTCGGCGTGGTCGGCGGCGACGTGCGCGCCGACCCGGTGGCCGTCGCCGCGCAGGATCGACAGCACGTCGGTGAGGTACTCCTCGCCCTGGGCGTTGTCGGTGGACACCCGCTTGACGGCGTCGGCCAGGAGCGCGCCGTCGAAGGCGTAGATGCCGGAGTTCATCTCCTTGATGGCGCGCTGCTCGGGGGTGGCGTCCTTCTCCTCGACGATCTCCAGCACGGCGCCGTCCGGGTCGCGGACGATGCGGCCGTAGCCGGTGGGGTCGGGCACCTCGGCGGTGAGCACGGTGACCGCGTTGCCGTCGGCCTCGTGCTTGCGCAGCAGCTCGGCCATGGTCTCGGCGCGCAGGAGCGGCACGTCGCCGTAGGTGACCAGGACGGTGCCGGTGATGGCGCCGACCTCCTCCAGCACGGTGCGGACCGCGTGGCCGGTGCCGCGCTGCTCGCGCTGGACGACGGCGCGGGCGTCGGGGCTGGTCTCGGCCAGGTGGGCGCCGACGCGTTCGAGCGCGTGGCCGATGACGACGATGAGCCGCTCGGGACCGAGGTCACGGGCGGCGGAGAGCATGTGGTCGACCAAGGCTCGGCCGCACAGCTCGTGCAGGACTTTCGGGGTCTGGCTCTTCATCCGGGTCCCCTCGCCGGCGGCGAGGACGACGACGGCTGCCGGGCGCGGCACACTCACGGACTGAGGCTCCCTGTGGCTGGACGGTTCAGGGCAGTGGCTACCGCACCGCTACCCTCCCGACATCGTGAGGATACCTGCCCGTCCTGGGCTCTCTCGCGAGGGGGGACGCCCGAAAGGCTCCCGGAAGAGGACTCGAACCCCTACAAAGTGGACCAAAACCACTTGTCCTGCCGATTAGACGATCCGGGATTAATCGGACACCGTGGCGTCCGACACACCCCCTACGATACCGATTCCGCGCCCACCTTCGCCCCCATCTGAGTGTCAGGGCGTTCTCTGGGCAGGGAGACGGCATAACAGACCGTCCCAAAAGCCGCAAGCCATGAAACCCACGCATGTCGTTGACAAGCCCGTTGCGAAACACACATCGCCGCTTAGGGCTTCCTAACTTACGATGGCGTAGGTTACGTTTGCGTAGCCAGGACAATCACCGCAAACAGCTCGTGAGAGGCAGCCGATGACCGTACTCGCCGAACGCTCGACCCCAGGACCGAAGCCCGACTTCGAACCCGAACCGCGCACCAAGGCCGAACTGATCACGTTCGCGCTGGTCGTCGGGCTCCCGCTGATCGCTATCGGCGCCGCCGTGCCGATCGCGTGGGGATGGGGGCTCATCGGCTGGAGCGACGTGGTGATCGCGGCGGTCTTCTACGTCATCTCCGGTCTCGGCGTCACGGTCGGCCTGCACCGCTACTTCACCCACGGCTCGTTCAAGGCCAAGCGCCCGCTCAAGATCGCTCTGGGGATCGCGGGCAGCCTCTCCCTGGAGATGTCGGTGCTCGACTGGGTCGCCACCCACCGCAAGCACCACAAGTTCTCCGACAAGGAGGGCGACCCGCACTCGCCGTGGCGCTTCGGCCCCGGGTTCAGGTCCATGACCAAGGGCCTGCTGTACGCGCACATGGGCTGGCTGTTCGACGCCGACCGGGTCAACCGTGAGAAGTACGCCCCGGACCTGGTCAGGGACCCGGACGTGATGAAGCTCCACCGCTGGTTCGGCGCCCTCGCGCTCACCTCGATCCTGCTGCCGGGCGTCATCGGCGGCCTCGTCACCTGGTCCTGGCAGGGCGCGCTGACCGCGCTGTTCTGGGGCTCGCTCGTGCGCATCGGCCTGCTGCACCACGTCACCTGGTCGATCAACTCCATCTGCCACGTGTTCGGCGAGGAGGACTTCCAGGTCCGCGACAAGTCGCGCAACGTGTGGTGGCTGGCCATCCCGTCGTTCGGCGAGTCGTGGCACAACCTGCACCACTCCGACCCCACCTGCGCCCGGCACGGCGTCCTCAAGGGGCAGATCGACCTGAGCGCCGGCGTCATCCGGATTTTCGAGCGGCTCGGCTGGGCGCACGACGTGCGCTGGCCCACTCCGGAACGCCTGGCGGCCAAGAGAATCTCCTGACAGCACGCCATTATGGGAACCGTGACCGAATCCCGATCTCGCAGGCGTATGACCGGAAGAGAACGAAGAGAGCAACTGATACTGATCAGTCGCACCCTGTTCGCTGAGAAGGGGTTCGACGGGACCTCCATCGAGGAGATCGCCGCGACCGCCCAGGTCTCCAAGCCGGTGGTCTACGAGCACTTCGGCGGCAAGGAGGGCGTCTACGCGGTGGTCGTCGACCGCGAGATGCAGAAACTTCTCGCCATGATCACCGAGGCGCTGTCGGCCACCCACTCGCTGGTCAAGCTGGAGCGGGCCGCGCTGGCCCTGCTCCGCTACATCGAGGAGAGCAGCGAGGGGTTTCGCATCCTGGTCCGCGACTCGCACGCCGCGTCGGGCACCGGCACGTTCGCCAGCTTGATCAGTGAGATCGCGAGCCAGGTGGAGGACGTCCTGGCCGACGAGTTCGTCGGCCGGGGCTACGACCCCAAGCTCGCCCCCATGTACGCCCAGATGCTGGTCGGCATGGTGGCACTGACCGGCCAGTGGTGGCTGGACGTGCGCAAGCCCGGCCGCGAGGAGGTCGCGGCCCACCTGGTCAACCTGGCCTGGAACGGCCTGACCGGGCTCAACCCGCAGCCCACGATCACCCTGGCCACCCGGCCGCAGCCCGTCGCCGTGCCGCAGCCCGCCGTCCCGCAGCCCGCCGTCGCGCCGCGCACCAGCGACAAGGAGCTGCGCGAGCTGGAGAAGGCCCGCGAGCGGGAGCAGAAGGAGGCGGAGAAGATCCGCCAGCGCGAGCTGAAGGAGGCCGAGAAGGCCAGGGTGCGCGAGCTGAAAGAGCGCGAGCGCCTGCTCAAAGAGGCCGAGAAGGAGCGCGAGCGGCTCATGAAGGAAGCCGAGAAGGTCCGCGAGCGCGAGGACAAGCTGCGCCAGCGTGAGGCCCGGCTGGCCGAGCGGGCCGCCCGCCTCGGACAGGGCGAGCCGGGCGACTGAGAGCCAGGCGTCCTGCCAGGCGAATAAGTCGTTGCGGGGAAGTTAACGTTCTGTTCAACCGGACCGGGCATATTCCACGTATGTCCGCTGAACTGCTGCATTCCGGTAACGATCTACCCCTGCCACAGGAGAGGTTCCTCAACCGCGAGGAGAGCTGGCTGCAGTTCAACGAACGCGTGCTGGAGCTGGCCGAGGACGCGTCACTGCCGCTGCTGGAACGGGTCCGTTTCCTGGCGATCTTCGCCAGCAACCTCGACGAGTTCTTCCGCGTCCGGGTGGCCGGGCTCAAGCGGCGCATGGCGACCGGCCTGCTGCTGCGCACCAAGAGCGGGCTCAAGCCGAGCGAGGAGCTGGCCAGGATCGCGACCGTCGCCGACGATCTGGCCCGGCGGCACGCGGCGGCCTTCCACCAGCGGATCCGCCCGCAGCTCGCGACCGAGGGCATCGAGATCGTCCGCTGGGACGACCTGGGCCGCGAGGAACGCACCGAGCTGCGCAAGCTCTTCCGTGAGCGAATCCGGCCGGTCCTGACGCCGCTGGCCGTCGACCCTGCCCACCCGTTTCCGTACATTTCAGGGTTGAGCCTGAATCTGGCTGTCGTGGTGCGCAACCCGGCCACCGACCACACCGTGTTCGCCCGGGTCAAGGTGCCCTCGCAGCTGCCCCGGTTCGTGACCGCGTCCAAGGACCGGTTCGTACCGCTGGAAGACGTCATCGCCGCACACCTGGGCCAGCTCTTCAAGGGCATGGAGATCGTCCAGCACCACGTCTTCCGGGTCACCAGGAACGAGGACCTGGAGGTCGACGAGGACGTCACCGAGAACCTCATGCAGGCCCTGGAGAAGGAGCTGCGGCGGCGCAGGTTCGGGCCGCCGGTGCGGCTGGAGGTCGAGGACACCATCACCCAGGAGGTGCTCGACCTGCTCGTGGAGGAGCTGGAGCTGGCTCCGCACGAGATCTACCGGATCGCCGGGCCGCTCGACCTGACCGGGCTGCACGCGATCGCCGACCTGGACCGGGGCGAGCTCGGCTACCGGCCGTTCGTGCCCGCCGAGGCGATCAGCTCGGCCGACGACCTGTTCGCGGTGCTGCGCGAGCGCGACGTGCTGCTGCACCACCCGTACGACTCGTTCGCCACCAGCGTGCAGCGCTTCATCGAGGTGGCCTCGGCCGACCCGAGGGTGCTGGCGATCAAGCAGACCCTCTACCGGACCAGCGGCGACTCCCCCATCGTCGACGCGCTCATCGACGCCGCCGAGGCGGGCAAGCAGGTCGTGGTCGTGGTGGAGATCAAGGCGAGGTTCGACGAGCACGCCAACATCTCCTGGGCCCGCAAGCTGGAACGGGCCGGCTGCCACGTCGTCTACGGCGTCGTCGGGCTCAAGACGCACTGCAAGCTCGCGCTGGTCGTCCGCCAGGAGGCCTCCGGCGAGCTGCGCCGCTACTGCCACATCGGCACCGGCAACTACAACCCCAAGACCGCCCGGCAGTACGAGGACTTCGGCCTGCTCACCGCCGACCCGCTGGTCGGCGAGGACGTCACCGACCTGTTCATCCACCTGACCGGCTACTCCAACCACTCGGCCTACCGCCGGCTGCTGGTCGCGCCGCACTCGCTGCGCGGCGGGCTGCTGGCCAGGATCGAGCGGGAGATCGCCCACCAGCAGGCGGGCCGCCCGGCGCGGATCAGGATCAAGACGAACTCGCTGGTCGACGAGCCGATCATCGACGCCCTCTACCGCGCGTCACGGGCCGGCGTGCCGGTGGACCTGTGGGTGCGCGGCGTGTGCACGCTGCGGCCCGGCATCCCCGGTCTGTCGGAGACGATCCGCGTCCGCTCGGTGCTGGGACGCTTCCTGGAGCACTCCCGGGTGTACGAGTTCGGCCTCGGCAGGCGGCCCGAGGTGTGGATCGGCAGCGCGGACCTGATGCGGCGCAACCTCGACCGCCGGGTGGAAGCCCTGGTCAAGGTCACCTCGCCGCAGCACAAGGCGTACCTGATCGAACTGATGGACCAGGCGATGGCCGAGACCACGAGCACGTGGTGGCTCGGCTCCGACGGCGCGTGGGTGCGCCACCAGGGCGAGGACCTGCAGAGCCACCTGATCGGCACGCGCCGCTGGAGGACCATTGACGACTGACCCGATCCTGGCCGCCGGCGCCGTCGTGTGGCGCGGCGAGGAGAGCTCCCCCGAGGTGGCCGTCGTCCACCGGCCGCGCTACGACGACTGGACCTTCCCCAAGGGCAAGCTGGAGCCCGGCGAGCACGTGATCGCCGCCGCGCTGCGCGAGGTGTGCGAGGAGACCGGCCTGACCGTGACGCTCGGCCGCGCTCTGCCCCCGGTCCACTACCTGCTCGGCACGCGGCTCAAGCGGGTCGACTACTGGGCCGGGCGGGTGGCGGCCGAGGACCCGTTCACGCCCGGTGACGAGGTCGACGAGCTGCGCTGGCTGTCCCCGGAACGGGCGCGCGACCTGCTGACCTACGAGTGGGACGCGGGCCTGCTGCGCGCGCTGCCCGCCGCGCCGCTGGACACGGTCCCGCTCGTCCTGGTGCGGCACGGCTCGGCGGGCTCCCGCCAGGCGTGGCACGGCGACGACGCCCTGCGCCCGCTCGACGCCGAAGGGAGGGCCCAGGCCGCGACGCTGGCCACGGTCCTGCCCGCCTACCGGCCCAGGACCGTGCTGAGCTCACCCAGCCTGCGCTGCGTCCAGACGCTGGAGCCGTACACCCGCGACATCACCCGCGACGCGCTGCTGGCCGAGGAGAGCCAGGACCCGCGCAAGACCCCGGCGCTGGTCGGCGAGCTGACCGGGCCCGCCGTCGTGTGCAGCCACGGCAAGGTGCTGCCCGGGCTGATCGCCGCGCTCGGCGGAACTGACCGGCACCTGCGCAAGGGCGCGTTCGCCGTGCTGCACCGGGTGGGCGAGCGGGTCGTCAGCGTGGAGCACCACGAGACGTGAGCTTCGCCACCGCCCGCGTCGTCTCCGCCCACACCCGGGGGAACTCCGCGTGCGCCCGCTCGGCCGCCGCCCGTTCGAGCCCGACCAGCAGCCCGTACGTGAACGTGTCCTCGCCGGCCTCCCTGGCCGCCTGCGCCTCACGGGCCAGCGTCTCCTGCGCGACCACCCCGTCCTGGTGCGCCCCCAGCACTTCCTGTACGTCCTCCGCCAGCTCGGCGAGCCTGGCCATGGGCTTGCCCAGCGGCCCCTGGAGCGCCTCGGCGGTGTAGCGGGCGCGCTTGGCGGCCTTGCGCACGTCGTGCATGGCCAGCTCGCGCGCCTGCGGGTCGGCGATCGCCCGCGCGGTCTCGTACGCCCCGGTCACCCGGGCCCAGCCCGCCTCCGCCACGTCCTGAAGGGTGCTCGCGGCGGGCTCGGCCGCGGCCTTCGTCAGCCGGGGCGCGGCCACCAGCCCGTCGAGCGCGTCCAGCAGCCGGTAGTAGCGCTCGCCGCTGAGCTCCTCGCGGATGCGCCCGTAGGCCTCCTGCTCGCGTTTGAGCAGGTCGTCACCGAGGCGGACGCGGATGGGGCCGGTGACGAGCTCGGGCGCCAGCCGGTCCAGCTCGGCGGCGAACCTGGCCCTGGTCACCTCCAGGTCACGGGCCTCGCCCAGCACCTCGCCGAGCCATCGCAACTCCTCCTGCAGCTCGGCCGTGCCCCGGACGATCGGCTTGAACGCCTTGAGCGCGCTGCGCAGCCTGCGGGCGGCCACGCGCATCTGGTGCACCGCGTCCTGCTCGGCCCTCCGTACCCGGGGATCCTGGGAGAGGAGGGCGGCCACGTGGCCCGCCAGGTAGCCGGCGACGGCGTGACCCGCGGTGCCCGGCTCCAGCTCGGCGCGCGGGACCGGTGGCGGGCCGAGGAGCTTGGCCAGCTTGCTGGCCGCCGCCGACGGCGAGGCGCCCGCCTTCGTCAGCCGCTTGCCCACCTTGGCCAGCAGCTTGGCGTCGCCCTCCAGCAGCTCGGCCTCGACCTCGCGCCAGCGGGTGACGGTATCGCCGCCGGTTTCGCCGTTCTTGCCGAACACCGTGCCTTTGACACGGTCGTCGGCGATCTCCACGAGTTTCGTGTCGCCGTCGCGCAGGACCGTGATGCTGCGGCGCGTGTCGAGCTCGGCGACCACCTGGAGCTCGGCTCCCCGCGTGTAGGCGCGGACCAGCTCGGCCAGCTCAGCGGGGACGATCCTGGTGCTGCGGGTGAGCGGGTGGGTGATCTCCTGGCGCACGCCCTTGGCCTTGGGCAGCTTCAGATGCCAGCCGGGATCGGCGCCGCCCCGCCTGCGCCGGAGCGTGACGCCCCTGGACGCCAGCCGCAGATCGGGTGTGTCGTAATAAAGGGCGACGAGCCGGAAGGATTTGGGGCCGACGACCTCCGCCAGACCGGTCAGGTCCGGCACCTCGAAGCCGGGGGGAACGTCGAACTTGTCCTCGATCTCGATGCCCACGACACCTCGCAAGAGTCCGGTTCTCCGGACAATGATGTCACCCCGGGACGAACATCACACGGGCTGAAGCAGCTCGATCCTGTTGCCCACCGGGTCCGACACGTACACGCGCCGGTAGCCGGGGAACAGCTCGTCCGGCACCGCGTCGGGCAGCCTGGCCACCAGCGCGTCCAGGTCCGACACCAGGAACGCCGGATGCGCCTTGCGGGCCGGCCTGAAGTCCTCCTCGATGCCGAGGTGCACCTCCACGCCGTCGCCCCGGAACCAGGCGCCGCCCCGCCTGGCCAGCTCCGGCGGCTTGGGCACCTCCGTGAGCCCGAGCACGCCCGCGTAGAACGCCCGCAGCTCGGGCTCGCTGCCCGCCGGCGCGGCGAGCTGGACATGGTGCAGCGCTGTGATCATTTCTGAGCCACCACGAAGATCCGGCGGAACGGGAACGGGGTGCCGTACTCCCTCGCGGGATAGGCGTCGGCGAGCAGCCCGGCCAGCTCGGCGGTGAACCGCTCGGCCTCGTCCGGGCGCAGCCGGTCGAGAACCGGGCGCAGCGCGGTGCCGGACACCCAGTCGAGCACCGGCCTCTCGCCCTGGAGGATGTGCACGTACGTGGTCTCCCAGGCGTCCACCCGGCAGCCGCTCAGCAGGTCCGCGTAGTCCACCGGCGTGCCGACCGGGTCGCCCCTGTCGAGGTCGCCGAGCCGGTCCGACCATTCCCGCGACGCGCACAGCTCGCGGATGGCCGCGTGGCTGGGGGCGCGATGGTTGCCGGGGACCTGGAAGGCCAGCCAGCCGCCGGGGCTCAGCGCCTCGACCCAGCGTTCGATCAGGTCGCGGTGCTCGGGGACCCACTGGAGGACCGCGTTGCTGACCAGCACGTCCACGGGGCGGTCGGGGTGCCAGGTGGTCACATCGGCGACGGCGAAGCT
Organism: Nonomuraea sp. NPDC023979; assembly: GCF_040639085.1. Taxonomy (NCBI): domain Bacteria; kingdom Bacillati; phylum Actinomycetota; class Actinomycetes; order Streptosporangiales; family Streptosporangiaceae; genus Nonomuraea; species Nonomuraea sp. NPDC023979. Next base: position 208,983 of record NZ_JBEZZG010000006.1, on the reverse strand, counting down.
CGGCGTGGCGCCGTCGATCGAGCGAGCTCTGGTGATCATGTTCGGGGAGGAGTCGAAGCCGTCCACCGTCGCCTCCGGCCAGCGGCGGGCCAGCTCCGTGGTCAGTTCGCCGGTGCCGCAGCCCGCGTCCACGACATAATCGGGGCTGTCGGCCCGTACCCGGGCGAGGAGCTCGAAGAACGGCCGCGACCGCTCGTCGGCGTACCTGTCGTACGTGGCCGGGTCCCACATATCTCTTGACATGAAGATAATTGGTATCGAGATATGTATCTCGATGTCAAGACAGTACACTCATGCCATGACGCACGATGCGCAGGACGAGGTCGACAGGCTCGTCGCGGCGTGGCGGGCCGAACGCCCCGACCTCGACGTCGAACCGCTCCAGGTGCTCTCGCGGGTGTCCAGGCTGGCCAAGCACCTCGACCGGGCCCGGCGGGCCGCCTTCGGCGAACACGACCTCGAACCCTGGGAGTTCGACGTGCTCACCGCCCTCCGGCGCGCCGGCAAGCCGTACGAGCTCAGCCCCGGCGCCCTCCTGCGCGCCACCCTCGTCACCTCCGGCACCATGACCAACCGCATCGACCGCCTCGCCCAGGCCGGCCTCGTCCGCCGCCGCCCCGACCCCGAGGACCGGCGCGGCGTCCTCGTCTCCCTCACCGACACCGGGCTCGCCCGCGTCGACGCCGCCTTCTCCGACCTGCTGCGGCGCGAGCACGAGCTCCTGTCCTCCCTCGCCCCGGACGACCAGCGAACCCTCGCCGCCCTCCTCCGCACCCTCCTCGCGCCCTTCGACAGCTGACCCCCGGCTGAGCTCCACGCCCCTTCCCTCACACGGGGGCGGCCCGCACAGGCCACCCGGCACGGGGCTCCCAGCAGGGTCGGGCACGGAAATGCCCCAGGGGACAGCCACCACCCGCGCGCCCGGAAGGCCCCATCGCACCCCCGGTCACCTTGAGGCCCGAGGGCCCGTACGGCGTTCACCCGAGGCGGGGTCGGCGGCGTCAGTCGCCCAGGCGGTCGGCGAGTTCGAGCCACTCCGCCTCGACGCTCTCCTTCTGGGCGTGCAGGTCACGGAGCTGGGCGTCGAGGGAGCCGAGCTTGGCGTAGTCGCTGGCCGCGTCGGCCATCGCGGCATGCAGCTTGGCCTCCTGGCCGCTGAGCTTGTCGAGCTGCCGTTCGAGGCGGTTGAGCTCCTTGCGCAGCTCGCGCTCCTCCTTGGCCGAGAGGCCGGAGACCTCGCCGGACGGAGGCGCGGGCTGGGCCGCCGAGTTGGCCGACTGGGCGGCGGGCTGCCCGGCGGGGGTGCCGGCGACGCGAGCCGTCACGGCGGTGCCGGCGGCGCGGCGTTCGAGGTATTCGTCCACCCCGCCCGGCAGGAACGACAGCCGGCCGTCGCCGAGCAGCGCCACGCACCGGTCGGTGACCCGCTCCAGGAAGTAGCGGTCGTGCGTGACCAGGATCAGCGTGCCGGGCCAGGCGTCGAGCAGGTCCTCCAGCTCGTTCAGCGTCTCGATGTCGAGGTCGTTGGTCGGCTCGTCGAGCAGCAGCACGTTCGGGTCGTCCATGAGCAGGCGCAGCAACTGCAGCCGCCTGCGCTCTCCACCGGACAGGTCGCCGACGACCTTCCACTGCGCCTCGCCCTTGAACCCGAGGCGTTCGAGCAGCTGGGAGGCCGTCCACTCCTTCTTGCCGACCTGGATGTACTTGCGCACCGACTCGACCGTCTCCAGGACCCGCCGCGTGGGGTCGAGCTCGGCGAGCTCCTGCGACAGGTGCGCGAGGCGTACGGTCTTGCCGCGCACCACCCGGCCCGAGTCGGGCTTGATCGTGTCGGCGAGCAGGCGCAGCACCGACGACTTGCCGGACCCGTTGACGCCGATCAGGCCGATGCGGTCGCCGGGGCCGAACTGCCAGGTGCAGTCATCGAGCACCAGCGGGCCCGCGCCGGGACCGCCGGCGTGCAGCGTGACGTCCTCGAGGTCGTACACGGTCTTGCCCAGGCGCGCGGCGGCGAAGCGCATCAGCTCGACGGTCTCGCGCGGCGGCGGCTCGTTCGCGATCAGCGCCTGCGCCGCCTCGATCCGGAACTTCGGCTTGGACGTACGCGCGGGCGGGCCACGACGCAGCCAGGCGATCTCCTTGCGCATGAGGTTCTGGCGGCGCTCCTCGGCGGCCTGGGCGATGCGCGCCCGCTCGGCCTTGGCCAGCACGTACGCGGCGTATCCGCCCTCGTAGCGCTCGACGCGGCCGTCGACGACCTCCCACGTACGGGTGGACACCGCGTCGAGGAACCAGCGGTCGTGCGTGACCACCACCAGCGCGCCCTTCCGGCCCGCCAGATGGGCGGCCAGCCAGGCGATCGCCTCGATGTCGAGGTGGTTGGTCGGCTCGTCCAGCATGATCAGGTCGTGCTCGCCGATCAGCAGCCGGGCCAGCGCCGTACGCCTGCGCTCGCCGCCCGACAGGTCGCCCGCCTTGGCGTCGAGGTCGAGGTCGCCGATCAGGTTGCCGAGGATCTCGCGGACCCGCTGGTCACCCGCCCACTCGTGCTCGGCCAGCTCGCCCAGCACGGTCTCGCGCACGCTGTGTGACGGGTCGAGCAGGTCCTGCTGCGACAGGAAGCCGACACGCAGGCCCCGCGTGTGCGTCACGCGCCCGCTGTCGGGCCGGACGTCTCCGGCGATCACGCTCAGCAGCGTGGTCTTGCCACCGCCGTTGCGGCCCACGACACCGATGCGCTCACCCATCTCGACCCCGAGGGAGACGTCGCTGAGCAGCGGCTTGGGCCCGTAGGCGTGGGAGACTGACTCGAGATTGACCAGGTTCATCGTTCTCCAAGCGTATCGGCTCACGGAGAGCACGAAACTCCCCCAGTGGGCCGACGACCCGCCGCATCCACCTTCAGCCCCGCCCATACGCCTGCCCCGACGTGAACGCCCCCGCCCCCGGGCCCGCCGAACCGCAACGACCAGACGGCCCGTGCACCCGTGCGAGTGCACCCATACGCCCGTGCGCCCGAAGGCCCGCGCGAGCGCACCCAACGCCCGCACACCCATGCACCCGTGCGCCCGCACACCCATGCACCCGTACGCCCGTGCGCCCACACGCCCGTGCAGTCGTACGCACGCACACTCGCACGCCCGTACGCTCCCGGGTGATCGCCCCGCCGGTCCCCACGTGCAGCCAGAACGGGCGGGCCGAGCGGGGGGCCCGAGCGGGCGGGCCCCAACGTGCGACCGGAACGGGCAGGCCGAGTGGGCGGGCCAGCCGCGCGGCCCCAACGCGCGGCCCGAGCGCGCGGCCCGAGCGCGCGGCCCGAGCGCGCGGCCCGAGCGCGCGGCCCGAGCGCGCGGCCCGAGCGCGCGGCCTCAAGGCGCGGGCCGTGCGGCCCCAACTGCGGCCCGAACGTGCGGGCTGAGCCGGCGGGCGACCCGAGCGGGCTGGGGGTTAGAGGAGGGTGGCGCCGGGGGCGGGGCCGGAGGTGGGGATGGCGGTGTAGGTGCCTTCGGTCTGGGCGAGGGCTTGGGCCAGGCGGGTTGCGTGGGCGGCGTCGGCGGCGAGGAAGGCGCAGGTGGGGCCGGAGCCGGAGACCAGGGCGGCCAGGGCGCCGGCGGCGCGGCCCGCGGCCAGGGTGGCGGCCAGGGAGGGGCGCAGCGCCAGGGCGGCGGGCTGGAGGTCGTTGGCGAGGTGGAGGGCGAGGCCGTGCGGGTCGCCGGTGCGCAGGGCCTCCATGAGGTCGGGGTCGACCTCCGGCCAGGGGATCTTCGACGACGTGGCGGCGCGGAGGCGGTCGCACTCGGCGTAGACCGTGGGGGTCGACAGGCCGCCGTCGGCGATCGCGAAGGCCCAGTGGAAGGCGCCGCGGGTGGTGAGCGGGGCGAGGCGTTCGCCCCGGCCGGTGCCGACGGCGGTGCCGCCCATGAGGGCGAACGGCACGTCGCTGCCCAGGTCGGCGCCGATCTCCATGAGGTCTTCGCGCGGCAGGCCGAGGCCCCACAGCTCGTTGCAGGCCAGCAGCGCCCCGGCCGCGTCGGCGCTGCCGCCCGCCATGCCGCCCGCCACCGGGATGGCCTTGCGGATGACGAGGTCGACGCCGTAGGTGCGGCCCGCGTGCTTGGCGAGGGCGCGGGCGGCGCGGACGGCGAGGTTGCTGTCGTCGACCGGGACCCGGTCGGCCCATTCGCCGGTCACCGAGACGCCGATGGTCTCCGACTCGCTGGCCACCACCTCGTCGAAGATCGAGACGGCGTGGAAGACGTTGACGAGGTCGTGGTAGCCGTCATCCCGGAGCGGGCCGACGGAAAGCTGCACGTTGACCTTGGCGGGCACCCGTACGGTCACGGAACTCATGGATTCTGCCGCCACTTTCACTGCCGACGGGGCGAGGACACTCGATGGTAGCGGGACCGGGAGCGTGGGAAGGCGTCGTCCGGGATTCGGGGGCTGTGGAAGGGCGTCCTCGCAGGTCGAGGGTGCGGCCTCGCCCGCGCGGGCGGGGGTGTGGCGGCTGGCGCTGGGCGGGATGATGGGGCGGTTCGCGATGTTTGTGGGAGGGGTGGGGGTCATGGGTGAAGTGACCGTTGTCGAGGTGCCGCAGTGGCGGGGGTCCGGGGCGCCGACGGCGGAACGGCTGCGTGAGGGGGCGCGGTTGCTGGCCGGGATGGTCCCGGCCGGCACGCGGGTGCGGGTGGACGTGGTGGACGACGATCTGGCCGTGACCGCCGGGCGGGTGCGGACGGCCCTCGCCTCGGCGGAGGGGTCCGGGCTGGTGGTGGTCGTGGGGGGTGATTGCGGGGTGGAGCTGGCGCCGGTCGAGGCGGCGCTGCGGGAGTACGGCGAGCGGCTGGTGGTGGTGTGGTTCGACGCGCACGGTGACCTGAACACTCCTGATTCGTCGCCGTCGGGGGCGTATCACGGGATGGTGCTGCGGGCGCTCACCGGGGAGGGGCCGGTGGGGCTCGTGGCGGCGCCACCGCTGGACCCGGGGCGGATCGTGCTCGCGGGGGTGCGGGATCTGGACGCCGGGGAGGCGGAGTTCGTCCGGGCGGCAGGCGTGGGGCACGTGCGGGGGGCCGACGTGGGTGCGCTGCTCGACGCCGTCGAGGCAGCCGGCCGGGCGGACGGCGGGCAGGACGGCGGGGAAGGCGTCGGGGCGGGCAGCGGAGGGGACGGGGCGGCGGGCAAGGTGGTGTACGTGCATGTGGACCTCGATGTGCTGGAACCGGGGGTGTTCGGGAGCGTCGGGGCGCCGGTGCCCGGCGGGTTGCTGCCCGAGGAGCTGCTGGGCATGGTGCGGGCGCTCGCGGAGCGGCACCCGGTGGCCGGGCTGGGGATCACCGAGTACGAGCCCGCGCGGGAGGAGGACCGGGAGCTGCTGGCGCCCCTGGTGAAGGCGCTGGTCGAGACCTGCGCCGGGCGGGGGGCGGGTCAGCCCGGGCGGACGGCGCCCCGGTAGGTGGCGCGGAAGTAGGGGTTGTCGAGGAAGCGGGTCGTCCTGACCACGTCGCCGGTCTTCGGGGCGTGCACCATGACGCCGCCGCGTACGTAGAGGCCCACGTGGGTGGGGTCGCCGGAGCCGCCGCCGAAGAAGACCAGGTCACCCTGGCGCAGGGCCGTCAGCGGGACGCGGCGGCCCTGGCGGAACTGGGCGCCCGTGTAGTGGCCGAGCCGGACGCCCGCGCGGGCCCAGGAATACAGAGTCAGGCCGCTGCAGTCGAAGCCGACCGTGGACGCGCCTCTGCCGATGCCCCGGGTGGGGCCGGACGGGGAGCCGCCGCCCCAGGAGAAGGGGGTGCCGAGCCGGGCCAGGGCGGCGGCCGCGGCGACGGCGCCCTTGGTGGTGGGGGCGCCGGGTTTCAGGCGGATGACCGCGCAGGCGACGGCGGCGGACGCGGGGCACGGGTCTCCCGGCGCGGACGCCGCTGCCGGAGACATGGGGAGGGCGAGCGCGGCGGTGAGGGCAGCTCCGGACACAGCGGCGGGGATGGTCTGGTGGACGGTCATGGTCGGCCTCCTGTCGTTGAAACGGGAGGCCCCAGGATCGTCCGGTGAACCCGGGCGTCATCGACCCGAACCAGGTTCTGTGGACAACTCGGCGCACGACGCCTGGAGGCTGTGGACGGAGGCTAAGGACGGTGCTCGGCGATCCGGGCGAACGCCTCGACGTCGAGCTGTTCGCCCCGGGCCGAAGGGTCCACGCCTGCCGCGCGCAGCGCCGCCTCCGCCTGCGGCGGGCTGCCCGCCCAGCCGGCCAGGGCCGCGCGGAGCGTCTTGCGGCGCTGGGCGAAGGCCGCGTCGATCACCGCGAACACCTCTTCCCGCGACGCCGTGGTGGACGGCGGTTCGCGGCGCGTGAGGGAGACCAGGCCGGAATCCACGTTCGGCACCGGCCAGAACACCGAGCGCCCCACCGGCCCGGCCCGCCGCACGTCGGCGTACCAGGCCGCCTTGACCGACGGCACCCCGTACACCTTGGAGCCCGGCGCGGCGGCGAGCCGGTCGGCGACCTCCAGTTGCACCATGACCAGCCCCTTGCGCAGCGAGGGCAGCACCTCCAGCAGGTGGAGCACCACCGGGACGGCCACGTTGTAGGGCAGGTTGGCGACCAGCGCGGTCGGGGCGTGTCCGGCGAGGTCGGCTTCGGTGATCTTCATGGCGTCGGCGCCCACGACGGTGAGCTTGTCCGAGAGGTCGCGTTCGGCGACGGTGAGCGGAAGCTGCCCGGCCAGGACCGGGTCGATCTCGACGGCCACCACGTGACGGGCCTCGGGCAGCAGCGCGAGTGTGAGGGAGCCGAGGCCGGGACCCACCTCGATGACCACGTCGTCGGCCGTCACCTCGGCCACGCGGACGATCCGCCGGACGGTCCCCGCGTCGATCACGAAGTTCTGGCCTAGCTTTTTGGTGGGCCGCAGATCTAGCTTGTTCGCCAAAATACGTATTTCTGCGGGGCCCAGCAGCCTCATCATCCATACAGTCTCCCGCATCGAAGAACCTGCGATGGCGAACGGGGGCCGGTGAGGGGAGGATGGGTGGAACAGGAAGGGACGTCCCTCATGGAGCCAACGGGCGCCGCCCCGCTTCGCCCCACGGATCTGCGGGAGATCGGACCGTACCGGCTGCTCGGGCGGCTCGGCGAAGGCGGCATGGGGACCGTGTTCCTCGCCCGGGCGCCGACGGGGCGGTTCGTGGCCGTCAAGGTGGTCAAGGCCGAGTTCGCCAACCAGGAGGGGTTCGCGGCCCGGTTCCACGCGGAGGTCGACAACGCGCGTCGCGTCGCGTCGTTCTGCACGGCCCAGGTGCTGGACAACGGCGACACCGGCGACGGCAGGCCGTACATGGTGACCGAGTACATCGCCGGCACCCCGCTCTCCGACCAGATCGCCACGTACGGGGCCCTGGACCCCGGGCCGCTGCACGGCGTGGCGCTGGGCGTGGCGGCGGCGCTGGCCGCGATCCACGTCGCCGAGCTGGTGCACCGCGACCTCAAGCCGGCGAACGTCATCCTGTCGCTGTCGGGGCCCCGGGTGATCGACTTCGGGATCGCGCGGGCGCTCGACCGGGAGACCGGGTTCACGCTCTCCGGTGAGCTGCTGGGCAGCCCGGGGTGGTGGGCGCCGGAGCAGGTGCGCGGGCAGAGCGTGACCCCGGCGGCGGACATCTTCGCGTGGGGGTGCCTGGTCGCGTACGCGGGCAACGGGCGGCATCCGTTCGGGCGGGGCGACCCGATCACGCTCGCCACCCGGGTCCTGCACCTGCAGCCGGACCTGGGGGTGCTGCCCGCGCCGCTGGACGAGCTGGTACGGCGCGCGACCGACATGGAGCCCACGCAGCGTCCCACGGCGCAGGAGCTGGTGCTCGCCCTGGTCGGAGGGGCCGCGCCGACGTCGGCGAACCCGCCCACACTGGTCGCGACCGAGGTGCTGAGCGACTGGCGGGCGCCGCAGAACGTGGTGGACGAACCGGACATCACGGCCACCTTCACGACGCCCCCGCCCGGCGACACGACCGCCGTACGGCCCGCCGCGCCCGACCCTCCGAAGAAGGAAGCCGCCCACCACACGCTGCCGCCTCCCGACAGCGCCACCGACCCCGGGCACCAGCGGCCTCGCGGCACGCGGTGGCTGATCGCCGGCGCGGCGGCCCTGCTGGCCATCGCCGTCACCGGCGCGGTGCTGATCGCGACCTCCGGCCGCGACGGGGGCGTCCCGGGGGCGAGCGCGTCGCCGGTGGCCGCCGGGCAGCCCGCCGGGGACGTGGGCCGCCGGTTCACGCTGGGCGCGGGGTTCGACGACCCGATGCTGATCGTGCCGAGCGCGCCCGAGTGCGGCCTCAAGGAGTACGACGGCCGGACGCAGACGCAGGGCCAGCTCTGCGTGCTGCGCTGGACCGTGCTGAACCCCGGCGGCACGTCACGCGAGCTCGGCGACCCGGCCGTGACGCTCCGCGACGACCAGGGCGGCAGCCACGGCCCGCTGGAGGGCGGGCCGCCGGTGGCGGCGCTCGGGCCGGGTGACCGGATCGACGGCGTGTTCGTGTTCGACCTGCCGCTCTACCGCAAGCCGGTGGCGCTGTCGGCGACGATGCTCAAGGACGGCGACCAGATCGAGGTCAGGCTGTGAAGATCCTGCTGGTTCTCTTGCTGGCGCTGAGCCCGCTGTCCGTCCAGGCGACCGGGTCGGCGTGCGGCGGGGCCGCCGACTTCGACGGCGACGGGGTGGACGACGTGGCGGTGGGCGACCCGTTCGCGGACGACCGGCGCGGCGCCGCGTACGTGATCTCGGGCGACAAGGTCGTCCCGGTCGAGGTGCCGGGGCTGGCGGAGGGCGACGGGTTCGGCTGGTCGGTGGCGCTGGCCAAGGTCGACGGCGACGCCTGCGCCGACCTGGTCGTGGGCGCCCCTTACACGGATGTGGCGGGCAGTGCCGACGCGGGCGCCGCGTACGTGATTCGCGGCGGCGGGGCGGCGGCGCCACAGCGGCTGGTGGCGCAAGGGCCGCAGCGCGGCGCGCGGCTCGGCTGGTCGCTGGCGGCCCGGGACGACCTGGTGGCGATCGGCGCGCCGTACGAGGACGACGGGACGCTCGCCGACGCGGGCGCCGTCTACGTCCGCAAGGGCGCCGGAGCGCTGCGCCGGATCAGCCAGCAGTCGGTGGACGTGCGGGGCAACAGCGAGGTGGGTGATCAGTTCGGCTGGTCGCTGGCGATGGGGCCGGGCAACGGCCTGGTGGTCGGCGTGCCGTACGAGAACGACGACGGCGCGGGCCGGCAGGTGGCCGAGGGCAAGGTCGACTCGGGCTCGGTGGTGGTCGTCGCGGACGCGCTGGCGGCGCGGCTGTCCACGGTCAAGCTCGACTCCCCCACCGACGCCTCGGGTGACCGCTACGGCTACGCGGTGGCGTGGGTGGCGGGCGCCGGGCCGGCCGTGGGGGCTCCGGGGGCGGGGTACGTGCAGCTCTACGACGAGAAGCTGGCCCCGAAGGTCCAGGTGCGGCAGGGCGGCGGGGAGGCGTTCGGGTTCGCGCTGGCCGCCTCGGACGACGGCAGGCTGGCGATCGGCGCCCCGTACGGCGGCGAGGTGCGCGTGGTCGACGCCGCCGACGGCGCCGACGACCGGCGGTTCGCGCCGGCCGGCGGGCTGACCGGCTGGGCGCTGGCCTTCAGCGGCAACAAGCTGTACGCGGGCCGGCCGGACGCGGCCCCGTACGGCTCGGTGTCGGTCGCCGCGCGCAACGCCGACGGCCTGCGCGCGGTCCAGCCTCGGAAGGGGGCCGACTTCGGCGTCTCACTGGCCGGTTGAGGCGCTGGCCGACGAGACGGCAGGCGTGCCGAACAGGTGCGCCCCGCAGTTCGGCCACTGGCCCTCCCACTTGCCGGCGACCTTCTGGTAGAGCAGTTGCGCCCGGTACGTCTGCTCCTCGGCGGGCCAGGCGTGCGGCATGCCGGTGCCGCCGACGAGCTGCCACATCGGCAGGCTGAACTGGTAGAGCCCGTAGTAGGGCCCGTGCAGGTTGACGGCCTTGGGGTTGCCGCGTGACTCGCAGTGGGCCAGCGCCGCCCAGTTGAGCCGCATGACCTCCAGCCCGACGGGCACGGTGCGCGGCGGCAGCACGGTGATCACGGTGCCCTCCGCCGGGAACGTGTGCGCGGCGGGCCGCACCTGCTGGCCTGGCTGGAGCGGGATCCCGCTCTGCCGGAGCGCTTCGCGCACGGTCCTGGCGGTGGTGCGGGTCTGGCGGGTGCTGCCGTTGGCGAACACGTACACGGTGCGCTTGGTGTAGACGGTCAGCGACATGCCGGTCAGCGGCACGTGGCGGTGGCGCGGCGCCGACAGGCGGCCGGCCGGGATGTCGAGTTCGGCCAGCGCGCCGCGCACGGTGGTGGCGGTGACGACCCGCCGCGTGGTGCGGCCGTCGACCGTCAGCGTGATCGGCCTGGCGCGCCGGATCTCGATGCGGGCGCCGTCGATGACCTGCGCATGGGCGGCGGGACGTACGACGTCGTCCCTGCCGAGCTTGACTCCCTGGTCGCCGAGCAGTTCGAGGACCGAGGAGGCGAAGCTCCGCACGGCCCTCGGCTCGCCGTCGACCACCAGCACCACGTCCTTGGCCAGGCTGCCGATGACCGCGATGGCGGTCACGGTCACCACGCCCGCCAGGCACACCACAGGCGTCCACGGCGAGCGCCAGGGGATCTTGGGACGCGGGGCACGCCGCTTTCCTCGCACGGGCGACCTCCGGTTGAGCTTCCGGCGCCCGACGGTAGTGACGGCGGAACCTCCGCCGCCGCGGCTTCACCGAATCATGGCTACCACTCGCCGAAGACCGTGATTCCGTTGGCGCTGATGGTCTCGCACAGCGCGTCAGGATGGACGCCCTTGACCTCGGCGAGGCAGCGCAGCGTGATCGGGATGAGGTAGGGCGCGTTGGGCTTGCCCCGGTGCGGGACCGGCGGCAGGTAGGGGGCGTCGGTCTCGACGAGCATCAGCTCGGCGGGCGCTACCTGCGCGGCCTCGCGCAGGTAGCCGGCGTTCTTGTACGTGACCGGCCCGGAGAAGGACATGAAATATCCGGCGTCGGCGCATTTCTTGGCCATGTCGGCATCGCCGGAGAAGCTGTGGAACACCACCACCGGCGGCGGCCCTGCCTCCGCGAGCACCTTCAGCACGTCGTCGTGCGCCTCGCGGTCGTGGATGACCAGCGCCTTGCCGGTGCGCCTGGCGATCTCGACGTGCGCGCGGAAGCTCGCGTGCTGATCCTCCTTGGACGCCCAGTCGCGGTAGTAGTCGAGCCCGGTCTCCCCCACGGCCCGCACCTCGGGCCGCCCGGCCAGCGCCTCGATCTCGGCCAGCACCTCGGGAGTCGCGTCGTGGGCCTCGTTCGGGTGCACCGCGACCCCGGCGTAGACGCCCTCGTGCGCGGCGGCCACCTCGGCGTTCCACCGCGACGACGGCAGGTCGTAGCCGATCGTCACCAGCCGGGTGACGCCCACGGCGCGGGCGTCGTCGAGGATGCTCCGCACGCTCGCCTCGGCGGCCTGCGCGGCCAGCGCCACGGGGTCGCCGGACGACGCCTGCCGGTCGCCCACCATGATGTCGAGGTGGCAGTGACTGTCGAACACCTGCGCGGACAGCGGCTCCGGGGCGGCGGGAATCTTGCTCACGCCTCCTAAGGTAGCTTCCATGCGTTTCGGCATCCTCGGCAGCACCCGCGCGTGGCGCGCGGACGGCTCCGAGGTGGCGCTCGGCGGCCCGGCCCGGCGCGCGCTGCTGGCCTGCCTGCTGCTCACCCCGGGCCAGGTCGTGCCGCGCGAGCGGCTGATCGACGTCCTGTACGGGGACCGCCCGCCGGGCGACGTGCGGCACGCGCTGCAGTCGCAGGTGTCGAGGCTGCGGCGCGACGGCGTGGCGGTGGAGCTGTCGGCCGCCGGCTACCTGCTGGCCGTCGCCCCCGACGACGTGGACGCCCACCGCTTCCTGCGCCTGGCCGCCGAGGGGCGTGACGCCCTGCCGGGCGATCCAGGGCTGTCGGCGAGGCTGCTGCGGGAGGCGCTGGCGCTCTGGCGCGGGCCGGCCGTGGCCGACCTCGATCCCGCGTTCGGCGCGGCGCTGGAGGAGCGCCGTCTGGAGGCGCTGGAGGACCGGATCGAGGCCGACCTGCTGCGGGGCCGCGCGCGTGAGGTGATCCCGGAGCTGGGCGAGCTGATCGACCGCCACCCGCTGCGCGAGCGGCTGCGCGGGCAGCTCATGCGCGCCCTCCAGGCCGAGGGCAGGCAGGCCGAGGCGCTGGTGGCGTTCGAGCGGGCCCGGCGGGTGCTGGCCGACGAGCTCGGCGCCGACCCGTCGCCCGCCCTGACCGGCCTGCACCGGTCGCTGCTCCACGGCGAGCCCGCGCCCGCCGGGCCTGCCCTGCCCGCCCCGCTGACCAGCTTCGTCGGGCGCGAGCGTGACGTCGCGGCGGTGCGGTCGCTGCTCGGCGGGGCGAGGCTGGTGACGCTGCTCGGCCCGGGAGGCGCGGGCAAGACCCGGCTGGCGGTGGAGGTCGCCCGGCCGTACGGGGACGTGTGCCTGGCGGCGCTGGCCCCGGTGGCGGGCGGCGGCGCGATCCCGCGCACGGTGCTCGCCGCGCTCGGCGTCCGCGAGAACGGGCTGCTCGGCCCGGTGCGGCCGGGCGGCGCCGCCGACGAGACCCGCCTGGTCCAGGTGATCGGCGAGCGGGCGTTACTGCTCGTGCTCGACAACTGCGAGCACCTGGTCGGCGAGGCCGCCGCGCTGGCCGAGCGGCTGCTGGCGGCCTGTCCCGGCCTGCGGGTGCTGGCCACCAGCCGCGAGCCGCTGAACGTCACGGGCGAGCACCTGTGGCCGGTGCGCCCCCTCGCCCCGGACGACGCCGTCAGGCTGTTCGCCGATCGGGCGTCGGCGGTCCGGCCGGGGTTCGCGGCCGGTGAGGCGGTGGCGCGGATCTGCGCCACGCTGGACGGGCTGCCGCTGGCGATCGAGCTGGCCGCGGCCCGCACCCGTACGCACGAGCCCGCGGAGCTCGCCGGGCGGCTCGCCCACGACGACCGGTTCCGCCTGCTGTCGCGGGGCAGCCGCACCGCCGACGCCCGCCACCGGACGCTGCGTGCCGTGGTCGCCTGGAGCTGGGACCTGCTCACCGCCGGCGAGCAGGCGATGGCCCGCCGGCTGACGGTCTTCCCCGGCGGGGCGACGGCCTCGGCGGCGACCCGGGTGTGCGCGCTGCCGGGGGCGGAGGAGCTGCTCGACTCGCTGGCGGACAAGTCGTTCGTGGAGGTCTCCGGCGGCCGCTACCGGATGCTGGAGACCATCCGCGCCTTCTGCGCCGAACACCTCGCCGCCGAGGAGCCTGCCGTACGCCGCGCGCACGCGGAGCACTTCCTGGCCCTGGCCGAGGAGTCCGACGCCCACCTGCGGCGCGAGGGGCAGCTCGACCGGCTGGAGCGGCTGGCCGCCGAGCACGACAACCTGATGGCGGCCCTGGGCTGGGCCGTCGAGGCGGGCGAGGTGGCGACCGGGATGCATCTGCTGGGGGCGATGTCGTCCTATCTGTGGATGCGCGGCATGCGGAGCGCCGCCGCCGGGCCGGCGCTCGCGCTGCTGGAGGCCGCCGGTGACGTGCCCGACCCCGAGCTGGGCGACGACTACGTGCTGTGCCTGCTGACGGCGGTGAGCGGCGGCCTCACCTCGGCCGTCCGCGAGCCGTGGACCCGGGCGGCCGAGACGCTGGTGGCCCGCGGCGAGCGGGGGCGGCGCCGGCCGTTGCTGGCGTTCCTGTGGCCGATGGTCACCGCCGGGGGCGACCACCCGCAGGTCACGATCCAGGTGATCCGGCAGGCCGCCGCCAGCCCCGACCCGTGGGAGCGGGCCGTCTCCGGGCTGGTGTGGGCCTACCCGCAGATGGCGGAGGCCGACTTCGGCGCGGCCGAGCGCGGGCTGGACGCGGCGCTGGCCGGCTTCCGGGCGCTGGGCGACCGGTGGGGGGCGGCGCTGGTGCTCGACGCGCTCGCCTGGATGGCGAGCGTGCGCGGCGACGACGCCACGGCGCTGGCCCGCGTCGAGGAGGCGGTGGCGCTGGCCGAACGGCTGGGGGCCGCCGAGGACCTGGCCGACCTGCTGTGCAACCGGGGCGACTACCGCATCCGCCACGACCTGGCCGGCGCCAGGGCCGACTACGAGCGGGCCGCCGAGGTGGCGCGGCGGGTCGGGCTGCCCACGTACGTCGGCACGGCGCTGCGCGGGCTCGGCGACGCCGCCTACCAGGAGGGCGACCTGGCCGGGGCGCGCGGCCTCTACGAGCAGGCGGTGCGGCTGGCCGACCCGCAGTGGCTCAAGAGCTCGGGCAGCAGGGCGCGGCTGCTGGTGGGCATGGGCAGGCTCGCGCGGGCCGAGGGCGACCTCGCGGCGGCCAGGGCCGCGTTCGTGCAGGCCGTGGAGGTGTCGCTGACGGTGGGGGCGATCCCCGAGTGCGCCCGGCCGATCGAGGCGCTGGCCGTGCTGGAGACGTACGCCACCGTCCCGGACGCCGGGCGGGCCGCGAGACTGCTGGGGGTCGCGGCCGGGGTCCGCGGCGCCGAGTCCGCCGACCCCGAGGTGACGCGCGCCGCCGCGGCCGTGCGCGACCTGCTCGGCGAGCCTGAGTACGCGCGCGTCAGGGGCGAGGGCGCGGGCCTGGGCATCGCCGAGGCGTGCCTGCTCGCCGGGGTCGCCCCGGAGGCCGTGGCGGCCTCACCCCTGCGCTCGACCAGCCGCTGAGGCCGGTGACTCACCGGTGAGCGGCCGGTGAGCGCCGCCGGGCAGGCTCGGCCGCATGGACATCCTGATCTCCGGCGCGAGCGTCGCCGGCCCCGCCCTCGCCTTCTGGCTCACCCGCCACGGCCACCGCGCCACGATCGTCGAACGCGCGCCCGCCCTGCGCGCGGGCGGCTACGCCGTCGACTTCCGGGGCGAGGCGCACCTGACGGTGCTGCGCCGGATGGGCCTGCTCGACGCCGTCGAACGCGAACGGACCCGGATGGGCGCCACCTGGAACATCAACGAGGCGGGCAGGAAGCTGACCCGCATGCCCGAGGACCTGTTCGCCGGGGACGTGGAGATCCTGCGCGGCGACCTGGCCGCGATCCTGCACGAGGCGACCAGGGACGACACCGAGTACGTGTTCGGCGACTCCATCACCTCGATCTCCAAGGCCGGGGAGGTGACGTTCGAGAGCGGCGCGGCGCGGCGGTTCGACCTGGTGATCGGAGCCGACGGCCTGCACTCCAACGTGCGGGCGCTGACGTTCGGCCCGGAGCGGAGCCTCGTCCACCACCTGGGCCTCTACTGCGCGGTGTTCACCCTGGACAACTACCTGGGGCTCGACCACAGCGGCCTGGCCTACAACGTGCCCGGCCGGACGGTCGGCGTCTACAGCGCCAGGCACAACGCCGAGGCCAAGGCCATGTTCTGGTTCGCCTCGCAGCCGCTGGAGCATGACCGGCGGGACGTGGCCGCGCAACGGCGGCTGCTGGCCGACTCCTACGCCGGCGTCGGCTGGGAGACGCCCCGGCTGCTGGCCGCGATGGACGGGGCGCCCGACTTCTACTTCGACTCCGCGAGCCAGGTCAAGCTGGACCGCTGGTCACGGGGTCGGGTGGCGCTGCTCGGCGACGCCGCCTGGTGCCCGTCGCCGCTGTCGGGCATGGGCACCGGGCTGGCCGTCGTCGGCGCGTACGTGCTGGCGGGCGAGATCGCCGCGGCCGGGGCCGACCACCGGGCCGCGTTCGCCCGCTATGAGCAGGTCATGCGCGGCTACGCCACCGCCTGCCAGAAGTCCGGCGAGGGCGTCAGCAAGTTCATGGTGCCCGACAGCAAGCTCATGGCCTGGCTGGTCAACCAGAACTACAAGCTGCTGCCCTACATGCCGTGGAAGAAGGCGATCGCCAGGTCGGTGCGGAAGACGGCCGAGGCCGTCTCCCTGCCCGACTACGGCGTCACTCGCCCAGCCGCGCGAGCTCCTCGTCCACGACCTTAGGGTCGAGCTTCTTGAACAGCGGCACCGGCGGCGCGAGCGGGGTGCCCGGCTTGATCGGCCGGTGCTCCCAGCGGGCGGCGCCGTCGTAGTCGCCGGTGATGATCGGGTAGGACTGGCCGCCGTCCTCGTCGACCTCGCGGATCTCCGGCATGCCGGACCAGACGCCCTGGCCGCCCAGCATGGCGTGGACCTTGTTGGACGAGCTCGGCAGGAACGGCGTCAGCATCGTCTTGGCGTCGTCGACCACCTGGAGGGCGACGTGCAGGATCGACTTCTGCCGCTCCGGGTCGTCCTTGAGCTTCCACGGCTCCTGCTCGGCCAGGTATTTGTTGGCCTCGCGGACCACGTCGAGCGCCTCGGTGATGGCGTTCTTGAACCGGGAGCGGCCCAGCTCGGCGCCCACCGGGGCGAACGCGCCGCGCGAGCGCTCCAGCAGCGCCCGGTCGGCGTCGGTCAGGTCGCCGGCCTCGGGCACCACGCCGAAGTTCTTCGACGCCATGGAGATCGACCGGTTGACCAGGTTGCCCCACGCGGCGACCAGCTCGCCGTTGTTGCGGTTGACGAACTCCTGCCAGGTGAAGTCGGTGTCCTGGTTCTCGGGCCCGGCCACGGCGATGTAGTAGCGCAGCGCGTCGGCGTCGTAGCGGGCCAGGAAGTCGCGCACGTAGATGACGACCTGGCGGGAGGAGGAGAACTTCCTGCCCTCCATCGTCAGGAACTCGCTGGAGACCACCTCGGACGGCACGTCGAGCTTGCCGAGCTCGCCCGGGCGGCCGTCGCGGGCGCCGATGCCGCTGTAGCCGAACAGCATCGCCGGCCAGATCTCGGCGTGGAAGACGATGTTGTCCTTGCCCATGAAGTAGTAGCCGCGCGCGTCGGGGTTCTGCCACCACTGGCGCCAGGCGTCGGGGTCGCCGGAGCGCCTGGCCCACTCGATGGAGGCCGACAGGTAGCCGATGACCGCGTCGAACCACACGTACAGCCGCTTGTTGGGCTGGTCGCGCCAGCCGTCGAGCGGGATGGGCACGCCCCAGTCGAGGTCGCGGCTGATCGCCCGCGGCTGCAGGTCGCCGAGCAGGTTGAGGGCGAACTTGAGCACGTTGGGCCGCCACTCGCCCTGCTTGGACTGCAGGTAGGTGCCGAGCACCTCGGCGAAGGCGGGCAGGTCGAGCATGAAGTGCTCGGTCTCGGCGAAGACCGGGGTCTCGCCGTTGATGCGGCTGACCGGGTTGATCAGGTCGATCGGGTCGAGCTGGTTGCCGCAGTTGTCGCACTGGTCGCCGCGCGCGCCGTCGTAGCCGCAGATGGGGCAGGTGCCCTCGATGTAGCGGTCGGGCAGGGTGCGCCCGGTCGACGGGGAGATGGCGCCCATCGTGGTCTTGGGGAAGATGTAGCCGTTGTCGTAGAGACCCTTGAAGATCTGCTGCGTGACGGCGTAGTGGTTCTTCGTCGTCGTGCGGGTGAACAGGTCGTAGGACAGCCCCAGCCCGGTCAGGTCCTCGGCGATGACGCGGTTGTAGCGGTCGGCCAGCTCCCTGGCCGTGACGCCTTCCTTGTCGGCCTGCACCTGGATCGGGGTGCCGTGCTCGTCGGTGCCGGAGACCATCAGCACCTTGTTGCCCGCCATCCGCTGGTAGCGGCTGAAGATGTCGGACGGCACGCCGAACCCGGAGACGTGCCCGATGTGGCGGGGGCCGTTAGCGTACGGCCACGCGACGGCGGTCAGAATGTGCTGGGACATGGGTCCAAGCCTACGGGCCGACGCCGCGCGCCTCGAACGAATTGCTAGCGCGAGGTTGCCGAAGTTTCCTCACGTGTGACGGCCTCGGCGGCCTCTTCGGCGGCCTTCGCGGCGACGTCGATGGACGACTCGCGGGTGCGGCGGATGCCGAGGATGCTGATGAACAGCGAGGCGAAGATCGTCTGGAAGCTCATGATGAGCGCCGTCGCCGACGGCACGACCAGGCGCAGCGACTCGCGCGGGTCGAGCTCGCCGAAGTCGCGCACCTGCCAGTGGACCAGCGAGGCCACCAGGCCGACCAGACCGGCCAGGGCCAGCAGGCCGCCGACGATCAGGCCCTTCTCCAGGCTGACGATGTCGATGAGCCTGCGCACCCGGGACGACTCAGGCAGGAAGCCCTCCTCGGCCGCGTAGACCTTGGTGAACAGCGCGAACAGGGCCGCCTGGAAGCCGATCACCACCGCGGCCGACGCGCCGACCAGCGTGTCGACGTCGAAGGCCAGCTCGCCGATCTCGACCGGCCCGAACGTCAGCGCGGTGCCCGCGACCAGCCCCAGCACCATGAGCAGGATGCCCGGGTAGAAGAACAGCCACTTGGGGCTGTAGAGCAGCAGGAAGCGCAGGTGACGCCAGCCGTCGCGCCAGGAGCGCAGGTGGGGCGGGCGGGAGCGGCCGTCGGGCGAGAGCGTGGTCGGCACCTCGCGCACGTCGAGCCCCGACAGCGTCGAGCGCACCACCATCTCGCTGGCGAACTCCATGCCCCCGGTCTGCAGGTGCAGCTTGAGGATGGAGTCGCGGCGGAAGCCGCGCAGCCCGCAGTGGAAGTCGCCGATCGCCGACGGGAAGAACAGCCGGCCGATGAACGAGAGCACCGGGTTGCCCAGGTAGCGATGCAGCGGCGGCATCGCGCCCGGGGCGATGCCTCCCTTGAACCGGTTGCCCATCACGAGGTCGGCGCCGTCGCGCAACTGCTCGACGAACGGGAGCAACGAGGTGAAGTCGTAGGAGTCGTCGGCGTCGCCCATGATCACGTAGCGGCCGCGCGCGGCGCGGATGCCACCCATCAGGGCGTTGCCGTAGCCCTTCTCGTCCACGTGGACGACGCGGGCGCCGGCGTCACGGGCGAGCTGCTGCGAGCCGTCCGTGCTGCCGTTGTCGGCGATCAGGACCTCGCCCTCGATGCCGTGCTCCTCCATGCACGCCAGTGCCTTGCGCACACAGACTTCCACGGTCTCCGCCTCGTTGAGGCAGGGCATGACCACCGTCAGTTCCACGTCTCAACCCTTCAGTTAAGGCTCTTCCAGCACACCATCATGCCGTGTGCCCGTCCATGGTCGGGGCAAGTCACCGAAACGACTGGCATTCTTTACAGCATGGTGAGCGTCGCGGAGATTACCCCTGTGGACCACTCCGCCCCAGGCCGGACGGCTCGTGCGCGGGCTTTCCTGGGCCGTCATCGGGTGTTCGCCGCAGCGTTCGCCGCGGGTGCGGTGCTGCGGCTGATCACCATGCTCGGCTACGGCCCGGCGATGTGGTTCAACGACTCCTACGAGTACGTGTCGGTGGCGCTGCACCCCCGGCCGCACCCGATCCGGCCCGACGGCTACGGGTTCTGGCTGCTGCTGCTCAAGCCGTTCCACAGCTTCACGCTGGTGACGCTGACCCAGCATCTGATGGGCCTGGCCACGGCGGCGCTGATCTACGCGCTGCTGCGGCGCAAGTTCGCGCTGCCGAAGTGGGGGGCGACGCTGGCCGCCGCGCCGGTGCTGTTCGACGCCTACCAGATCCAGCTCGAACAGCTGATCATGTCGGACTCCATGTTCACGCTGCTGGTCGTGGGCGTGATCACGCTCGTCCTGTGGAACCGGCGCATGTCGTGGAAGGTCGGCGCGGTCGTCGGGCTGCTGCTGGCGCTGACCTGGCTGACGCGCTCGATCGGGCTGCCGATCCTCGCGCTCGTCGTGCTCTACCTGCTGGTCAAGCGGACCGGGTGGAAGCCGGTCGCGGCCGTGGTGACGGCCTGCGCGGTGCCGGTCGCCGCCTACATGGGGTGGTTCGCGGCAAGTTTCGGCAAATTCGCGATGACCAACAGCGACGGCCTCATCCTCTACATGCGCACCGCGATCTTCGCCGACTGCGACAAGATGAACATCGACCCCTACAAGGAGGTCGAGCTCGTCCTGCTGTGCATCAACGACCCGGTGCACGAACGCAAGGACTACGCGCAGTGGTATCTGTGGGGCCAGGGCAGCGGCGACGGCGAGGGCACCGGCGAGGTGCTGCACCGCTGGGGCACCGGCAAGAAGTTCACCGACGTCACCAACGAGGCGGCCAGCGCGTTCGCCATGCGGGCGATCATGTCGCAGCCCGGCGACTACCTGGGCGTGGTGGCGCGCGACTTCCTGCGCTCCTTCCACTGGGGCCGGCCGGTCTTCCCCGACGCCGCGACCTACAACATGTACGAGTTCAAGCCCTACTACGAGCTCGACAGCACCGGCAATCCCAAGCGGCTGCCCAACTGGCCGTCCTACCAGGGCTGGACCCACACCGACGCGTTCGCCTACGAGCAGGGGCCGCCCGAGACCAAGATCGTCTCGCCCTGGGCCGACATCATGAGCGGCTACCAGAAGGTGTTCTACCTGCGCGGCATCATGCTCGCCGGGATCATGCTGATCGGCCTCTACGGCATCGCGGTGCGCTGGCGGACGCTGGGCGGGCCGGTGGTGCTGCCGTGGCTGGGCGCGTTCGGGCTGCTGCTGGCTCCGGCGGCGACGGCCGAGTTCGACTACCGCTACGTCCTGCCCGCCGTGCCGCTGGCCTGCATCGCGGCGGCGATCACGCTGCGGCGGGGCGTCACTTGGGCGCCGTCTTCACCCAGGAGTCGACGAGCATCCGCGACCACCACTCCGCCTGCGTGATCGTCTCGGCCGACAGCACCGGATAGAGCCAGCCGAAGTTGATCAGGACGATGAGCGCGAACGCCCCCACGGCCGCGGCCCCGGCCGCCCGCCGCGCCGGGGCGGCGTCCGCCCTGCCGAGCGCGAGCCCGGCGACGAGGGTGACCGCCAGGACCATGAACGGCACCAGCGGGATCATGTAGAACAGGTACATCGTCCGGTTCTGCGCCAGCGCGTAGTAGAACCAGGGCAGCCAGCCCGCCGCGTAGGCCAGCAGCACGGCCCCGGCCCGCCAGTCGCGGCTGGAGACGTACCAGGCGATGAGGCCGAGCAGCGCCAGCGCGGAGCCGTACCAGAGGGCGGGGGTGCCGACGCCGAGCACGGCCTGCGAGCAGGCGTCGGAGCCGCACGCGGACGGCGGGATGCCGGTCGGGTAGTGGAACGACACCGGCCTGAACAGCAGCGGCCACGTCCACGGCTCGGACATGTACGGGTGATAGTCGGTCAGCCCGGTGTGGTAGCCGAGCACCTGGAACTGGTACTCCAGCCACGACCGGGCCGAGTCGACGACGAAGAACAGCGGCCCGGACGACGTGGCCTGCTCCCAGTTGCGCCCCCAGCCGTTGTCGGTGACGAACCAGGTCGTCCACGACAGCACGTACGTGATCGCGGGCACGGCGGCGAGCGCGGCCAGCCAGCGGGGCCCGTCGAGCGCGAGGGTCTCCCGGTACGGCTGCCGCATGCCGACGGCGCGGCGGGCGCCCAGGTCCCACAGGAGGGACATGACGGCGAAGGCGATCAGGAAGAAGATCCCCGACCACTTCACCGCGCACGCCGCGCCCAGGCACACCCCGGCGGCGACGCGCCAGGGCCGCCAGCCGAGCGACGGCCCCGGACCGCCCTCGTACCAGCCGACGAGCCTCTCTCTGGCCCGGTCGCGGTCGACCACCAGGCAGGCGAAGGCGGCGAGCACCCAGAACATCAGGAAGATGTCGAGCAGCGCGGTGCGGGAGAGCACGAAGTGCAGGCCGTCCAGGGCGAGCAGCAGGCCGGCGAAGCAGCCCAGCAGCGTCGAGCGGGTCATCCGCCGCGCCACCCGCGCCAGGATCAGGATCGACAGCGTCCCCACCAGCGCCGCCGCGAACCGCCAGCCGAACGGCGTCATGCCGAACAGCCATTCGCCCACCGCGATCATCCACTTGCCGAGCGGCGGGTGGGCCACGTAGAGGGCGCACTCGTGGGCGTCGGCGCACTGCTTGAAGATGTCCAGGTTGCCGGTGATCAGCCGCTCGTCGGCGACGGGGTCCTTGGCTGTGCCCAGCATCGCACGCTCCGCCCCGTACTTGAGCAGCGCGTACGCGTCCTTGATGTAGTACGTCTCGTCGAAGACGACCGCGTGCGGCTCGCCGAGCCGGAAGAAGCGGAGGATCCCGCCGAAGACCGCCACGAGGACCGGGCCCAGCCAGCCCCACAGCGGGCCCTCCTGCATCGGCGGGACCAGGCGCTGCCGCGAAACCCCCCAGTTCTTCACGATCCGCACACTATGGCGTCGTGGATCTTCTGTGAACCGCGTCATAAAGCTCGCGTTTGGGCACGCCCGCGCCCTTGGCCACGTCCGCGACGGCGGTCTTGGCCGGCTCCCCGGCGGCCACCCGGCGGTCCACCTCGGCCACGAGCGCGTCGATGTCCGGCGGCCCGTCGTCGGGCGTGAACCCGGCGACCACGACCGTGATCTCGCCCTTCACGCCGTCCGCCGCCCAGGCCGCCAGCTCGCCCAGGCCGCCGCGGCGGACCTCCTCGTAGGTCTTCGTCAGCTCGCGGCAGACCGCCGCCTGCCGGTCGTCGCCGAACGCGGCGGCCATCGCCGCCAGCGAGTCGTCCAGCCGGTGCGGCGCCTCGAAGAACACCATCGTGCGCTCCTCGCGCGCCAGCGCGGCCAGGCGGCGGGCCCGGTCGCCGGCCTTGCGCGGCGGGAAGCCCTCGAAGCAGAACCGGTCACTCGGCAGCCCCGAGACGGCCAGCGCCGTCGTGACGGCGCTCGGCCCCGGCAGCGCGGTCACCGTGACGCCCGCGTCGACCGCCAACCTGGTCAGCCGGTAGCCGGGATCGGAGACGCCCGGCATGCCCGCGTCGGTGATCACCACGACGGTGCGGCCGTCCTTGAGCGTCTCGACGAGCTCCTGCGCGCGGCCCGCCTCGTTGGCGTCGTAGTAGGACACGACCCGGCCGCCGATCTCCACCCCCAGCTCACCGGCCAGCCTGCGCAGCCTGCGGGTGTCCTCCGCGGCCACCACGTCGGCGCTCTCCAGCACCTCGCGCAGCCGCGGCGAGACGTCGCCCGCCTGACCTATCGGGGCCCCTGCCAGCACCAACCTGCCCTGTCGTGTCACCCGACCATTGTGACAGGGCACCCGGATTGCCCCGTGTTTCTTGGGTAAGCACCGGCTTCCGCACCGTACGATGGCCGAATGGCGGTGACCGATTTCCCGTACCAGACCTCCGGCGGCGAGCCGAAGCCTGGCGCGAGCAGTCCCCCTGGTTCGTCCGTGCGCGCGCGCATGATCCCCCCGATGCCCGGCAAGGCGCTGTGGGGCTGGATCGGACCGCTGCTCGTCACCGTCTTCGGCGGCGTGCTGCGCTTCACCGGGCTGGGACACCCGAACGCCGTCGTCTTCGACGAGACCTATTACGCCAAGGACGGCTACTCGCTGATCACCTGGCTGGTCGAGCGCGTCACGATCAAGGACGCCGACAAGGCGATCCTGGCCGGCAACACCGACATCTGGCAGAAATGCACCGACGACCTGGGGCCGTGCGCCTCCTACGTCGTGCATCCGCCGCTCGGCAAGTGGATGATCGGCGCGGGCGAGTGGCTGTTCGGGCTCACCCCGTTCGGCTGGCGGTTCGCCGCCGCGGTCATCGGCACGCTGTCGATCCTGATCCTGGCGCGGGTGGCGCGGCGGATGACCCGCTCGACGCTGCTGGGCTGCTTCGCCGGCCTGCTGCTGGCCCTGGACGGGCTGCACTTCGTCCTGTCCCGCACCGCGCTGCTCGACATCTTCCTGATGTTCTGGGTGCTCGCCGCCTTCGCCTGCCTGGTGGTCGACCGCGACCGGGCCAGGGAGAAGCTCGTCGACTGGTACGAGAGCTCGCCGCTGACCCCGCAGGGCCCCTCGCTCGGCTGGCGGCCCTGGCGCATCGCCGCCGGGGTGTGCCTGGGCGCGGCGATGGGGGTCAAGTGGTCCGGGCTGGCGTTCGCGGTGGCCTTCGCGATCCTGTCGCTGCTGTGGGACTTCGGGGCGCGCCGGGCGGTCGGTCTGCGCCACCCCTACCAGGGGGCGTTCGGCAAGGACGTGCCCAACGGGGTCGTCGCCTTCGCCCTCGTGCCGTTCGTCACGTACATGGCGACCTGGACGGGCTGGTTCGCCACCGCCACCGGCTACGGGCGCAAGTGGGACCAGGCCACCTCGTCGGGCAACCCGTTCTTCTTCCTCATCGACTCGGCCCGCTCCTGGGTGGAGTACCAGTGGCAGGTCTTCAGCTTCCACAACGACCTGGCCACCTCCCATCCCTACATGTCGGAGCCGTGGTCGTGGCCGCTGCTGCTGCGGCCCGTCGCCTTCCACTACGAGGGCAAGCAGCAGGTGTGCGGGGCCCCCGACTGCTCGGAGGCGGTGCTCGGGGTGGGCACGCCGGTGATCTGGTTCGGCGCGCTGGCCGCCCTGGTGACGCTCATCGCCTGGTACGTGGGCAACCGCGACTGGCGGGCCGGGGCCGTGCTTCTCGCCTACGCGATGGGGTGGCTGCCCTGGTTCTACTTCGCCTTCGCCGAGAACCGAACAATGTTCCTTTTCTACGCGATCCCGATGGTGCCTTTCATGGTGCTGGCGATCACCCTGTGTGCCGGATGGCTGATAGGGCCCACGGTCCGCACCGACGACGGCCGCCTCCCGATGCGACGCACCACCGGCGCCGCTCTCGTCGGAGCCTTCGCACTGCTCGCTTTGATCAACTTCTGGTGGCTTCATCCTGTACTGTCGGCCGAAGTCATTCCCTACAGCGACTGGAACGCGAGGATGCTCTTCGACAAGCTATGGATCTAACCCGGTCACAGTCCATTACATAGTGATTTCGTAGGGTAGTCGCTGTGCAAGACCCAATACGCACCGGATTCGGTCATCGTCAGGCCTGGGGTCCATACGGCAAACTTCGAGGCATGAGTGCACCAGACGTCACCGCGCTTCTCGCCGAGTTGGAGCGGTCCCAGCCGGACCTCGCCGACGACGCCAGGACCGCCGTCGAATGGCTGACCGGCGGCGAGCCGCTGGAAACGGTGACCCAGCTCGACGTGTGCGAATTCCTCTGGTACACGCTGCCGCTCAAGGTGGGCGGCGACCACGAGCGCCTGGCCTCCTCGCTGGGCAGGCTGCTGCAACTCGGCGGGCTCGAACGCTACGCCGCGCTGTGCGTCTCGCCGACCACCGCGCAGATCCTGCGCGCCTACGCCCGCGAGGGTGAGGAAGCCGGCACCGCCGCCTACCAGGAGGCGCTCGAAGCCACAGGCGTCCTGCCGCCCGACGTGCCCGAACTGCGCTGGAGCATGATCATGGGGCCGGAGGAGCTCGGCGCCCACGTCGCCTGCTCGGCCGCCCTGGAGCTCGCCATCGTCGCCGGCGAGAGCGTCGACCGCGTCGCCCTGACCCGCCGCTGGCTCACCGAACCGCGCGCCGACCTCGGCGGCGACAGCTGGCTGCACCGCGTCCACGGCGAACGCCTCAACCGCTGGGTCCTCGGCCGCGGCCCCGCCCGGCGCGAGCTCGCCCAGCCCTTCGAGGTCCGCCTGTACGCGCCCGTGACCCCGCAGCCGCTGCCCGCCCTGCACAAGCTGCTGTCGCTGGCCGCCTCCGACATAAACCTGCCGCTCCGCCTGGCGCCCTCGCCCGAGGCGCTGCGCCTGCGCGAACTCGCCGAACGCGACCTGGGCGCGCTCAGCCGCGACGGCTCCCGCCTGGCCATCACCGACCACGGCCGCGCCCTGCTCGCCTCCCCCGACGCCATGTGGGAGGCCGTCACCCGGCTGCTGCTGGCCCGGGGCGAGCACGAGTTCGAGGTGTCGGCGCGGGAGGCGGCGCTGATGCTGCTCGCCGACGGCGTCCTCATGTCACCCGCCCAGCTCCGCGAACGGGTCGCCGAGGTCGTCGGCGGCGAGGGCTGGCACCCGGCGACGGGCCTGGACGACGTGTCCGCCCCGATCAACGCCCTCGTCGGCCAGCTCACCGCCCTCGACCTGGCCTTCGGCGACGACCTGGCCGTCCGTCTGACGCGCACCGGCCAGTTCGCCGCCCTGGCCGCCCTGCGCGCCCACGCGCTGCGGCCCCGCAAGTACGTCAACTCCACCTGAGAACGCCGAAACGCCCGCCTTCCCGGAGGAAGGCGGGCGTCCCGACGTGTAAACCGATGTGCAGGTCGCCTCTCGGCGAAAGGCACAACGCGGCTCCAGCCGAACGGTAGTCCGCGAAGGCAATAGGTGAGGCCCGGGGACACTGGACACACCGGCTACGTGGTGTATAACCACAAGCTCCCCTGACCCATTCCCCGGAGCCGGAGACTTTTCGACGCACCCTCGGGGGTGATCTTGCCGTCTCAGGCGGTGAGCAGGGCGTGGAGGCGGCGGCACTCGCGAACCAGCCCCGTGACGCGCTGCCCGGCCGCCAGCCGCGCCACGGCCGGTATCGCGCCCCGGGCATCCGCCCAGCCGGCCGCCTCGGCGGCGAACGCCACCAGGCGGGTGTGCGTGCCGGTGGCCCGCTCCCCCGGCCCCGGCAGCGCGGCGCCGAGCAGCGCCGCCACCGCCTCCCACACCATGAGGTGCGCCCCCTGCCTGGCCGCGCTCCGCAGCGCCGCCATCGCCCCGGACGGCGAGTGGCCGGCGCCGTGCCGGAACAGCGCCGCGAGCTGCCTGCCCACCGCCTCGCCCGGCAGGTCCCCCGACGCCGCCAGCCACAGCATCGGCGCCACCGCCCCGCCCCTCGCCCCGGCGCACAGGTGGTGGGCCAGGATCAGCGCCACCGCGTCACCCGCCGGGCCGTCGGCCGCCGCCAGCGCCCGCAGGTCGTCCGGTGACGGCATCGCGGCGAGGTCGCCGACGAGCCGCCCGGCCACCGCCTCCCGGTGCGCGGGCATGACGCCCAGCAGCGCGTCACACCCCTGCCCCGCCGGCTCGAACGGCAGCCCCGTGACCGACACGCGGGGCCCCGTGGCGTGGCCCTCCCAGCGCACGGTGACGCACGGCTCGGCGGGCCGATCCGTCCCCGCCAGCCGGCCGGCGACCGCACGCCCCGCGGGCCCCTCCAGCCGGGCGGCCCGCTCGGCCACGTCCCCCGGCGCCTCGCGGGGCAGCCGGAGAAGGGCCTGCCGCAGGTCCACGGGCAACGCCTCGACGCCGCCGCGCTCGTACCCCTCCAGCCGGGACACGAGCTCACCCGGATCCAGCCGCCCGTCGGCGTGCGTCGGGGTGGCCAGCAGGTACGGCGGCAGGGCGTCGGCGGCCAGCGCCCGGTGGACCTCGGCGAACCGGGCCTCCGGCAGCGCCCCGTCCGGCGGCGGGACCCCCGGCTCCTGCGCGAGGCCGGGCATGGCCAGCGCACCCTTCAGGCCGGCGCGGTCCGTGGCGGCGAGCCGTACGAACGCGTCGAGCCAGCGTTCGGCGCCCCGCCAGTCGAGCTCCGCCAGCCTGGCCCGCCCCAGCCACCCGGCCGCGAGCGTCGGCGGCGCCCAGCGCTCCGGCGCGGGCGCGCCCCGCAACGGCAGCGGCACGAACGGCTCCGGGACGGACAGCTCCGGGACGGACAGCTCCGACTCTGGCGGCCCGGCCTGGGGCAGGGGCGTCCCGGTGAGGGCGGCGACGGCCTCCGCGCCCTCGTCGCCGGGCATCAGCCGGGCGGCCTCCAGGACGGGCTCCGCCCCCGCCAGGGTGAAGCGGGCGGCATGCCGGACCACCAGCCGGGCGGCCCGGCGACGCGCCTGGCCCGCCCCGGCCCCGAGCGCCACGCTCAGCCCGGTGGCGAACGCGTCCAGCACGTCGGCGTCCTGGGCGGCCAGGCGGTCGAGCCGGCCCAGCCCGGCCGAGATCAGGCGGCCTTCCGCCCGATGGAGAAGGGCGTCGACCGCCTCGCGCGCTTCGCCGGGCGGCAGGGCGCCGAGGCGGCGCAGGTGCCGCAGCGCCAGGTCCGCCACCGGGCCCGGCGCCGACGGCAGCAGCGCCAGGTAGGCGCGGCGCCGCGCGGCCACCTCGTCGGCAGCGGGCGCGAGCAGCTCGTGCAGACCGGCGAAGAACCGCAGCTCGGCGGCGCTCCCCCGGCGCAGGAACCGGCTCAGGCAGCCGTCCAGCAGCGTCGCCCGCGGCACCCGGCCGTCCAGCGTGAGCGAGACCAGCGCCTCCGGAGCGCCGGGACGGGCGGGCAGCACGCCCCCTGCCTCGAACAGGCGCGGCAGCATGGCGTCGAGCAGCGGATCGGCCCGCAGCGCTGCGGCCATCCGGCCGGCCGGGGCGTCCAGGACCGATGCGAACCAGGCGTGGACGAGCGGGTCGTGCGCGGGCGGCTCCGCCCCGGTGGCGCGCAGCAGGCCCAGCGCCAGCTCGGCGTTCGCGCCGGGTTCGCGGACGCGGCGCGCCAGGCGTAAGGCCAGGTCGGCACGCCACTCCGGCGGCCGGGACGAGATCGCCAGCAGGAACGGCGCGATCTCCTCCCCGCCCCACACGCGCAGCTCGCGACGGCACAGCCAGGAGGCGACGGCGGCGGCGCCGCCGATGGCGCCGCACCCGGCCACCCGCATGGCCACGAGCCACCGCCACGGCCGGACCACGACCACCGGCAGGCGGCCGGGCAGCTCACGCGCCACCTCGCGCCGCCCGTCACGCCCCAGCCCGGCCACGAGGGCCGCCACGGCGGCCGCGTCCTCGGCGTCGATCGCCGACCGTACTGCCGCCCACGCCTCGGTCATGCCGGGCACACTAGGCGCGGCGACCGACAACCTTGTCGCGCGCCTGGGAGGCCCAGTCGTGCAGGGCGTCGGTGTAGCCGGCGGCGTCGAGGTTCAGGGCGGCCTCGATGAGGGCCAGGTGGGTGAACGCCTGCGGATAGTTGCCGAGCATGGCGCCGTCGGCGGCCATCTCCTCGGCGAACAGGCCGAGCGGGCGGGCGCGGGCGCACAGCGTCTCGAAGCGGTCGCGCGCCTCGGCGGTACGGCCCGCCAGCACGAGCGCCGACACCATCTCGAACGAGCACATCAGGAACGCCCCCTCCGGCCCGTCGACGCCGTCGCCGGTGGCGTCCGGGTCGTAGCGGTGGACCAGGGCGCCCCCTTCGCCGAGCCGGGCCTGGATGTGGTCGAGGGTGCCGAGCACGCGCGGGTCGCGGCAGTCGAGGAAGCCGACGAGCGGCACCCGCAGCAGCGACGCGTCGGCGTCGGGCGAGCCGTACGACTGCGTGAACGCGCCGATCTCCCGGTCGAAGCCGCGCGTGAGGATCTCGTCGCGGGCGGCGTCGCGCTCGCGCCGCCACGCGTCGATCGGGGCGCCGGTCGAGCCCGTGGCCTCGGCCAGCCTGACGGCGCGGTCGAAGCACACCCAGGCGTACAGGGTGGTGTAGGTCCAGTGGCGCGGGTTGTGGCGCACCTCCCAGGGGCCGTCGCCGGGTTCGCGCCAGCGGGCCGCGCACTGGTCGACGAGCCGCCACAGGCTGTCCAGCTCGTCGCCGGTGAGGTCGCCGGTGACGTCGTGGTAGGCGAGGGCGGCGTCGAGCACGTGGCCGTAGCCGTCGAGCTGGTGCTGGTGGAAGCCGTCGTTCCCGACGCGGACGGGCCGCGACCCGGCGTAGCCGTCGAGGTGGCCGAGCGTCGTCTCCCGGGCGACCTCGCCCCCGTCGACGGCGAACATGGGCGGCAGCCGGTCGTGGCAGCTCGCGCACCGGTCGAGCACGAACCGCAGGTAGCGGCCCGCCTCCTCGCGGTGGTCCAGGCGCAGCAGCGCGAGGACGGTGAGCGCGCAGTCGCGCTGCCAGGCGTAGCGGTAGTCCCAGTTGCGCGGGCCGCCCGGCCATTCGGGCAGCGACGTGGTGGGGGCGGCCAGCAGCGCCCCGGTCTCGTCGTACAGCAGGCCGCGCAGCACCACCGCGCTCTGCCGCACCTCGGCCGCGCCGACGCCGGAGTAGCCGGACCGGGCCGACCAGGACCGCCACGACCGTACGGTCTCGTCGAGGAGCGCGTGGGCGTCGGCGGGGGCGCGCTCGCCGGTGTAGGCGAGCGTGAACGCCACGGACTCGCCCTCGCGCAGCGACGCCTCCGGCGGGCCGGTGAGGACCGCCCCGTCGTCCTCCACGAGCGTGTCGTCGCGCCGGGTCCAGCGGGCGTCGCGGGTGGCGTAGCCGGGCCTGGCCAGCACGCGGGAGCGGACGAGCGCCCGGCCGCGCTCGCAGGTGGCGAGCCGGACCAGCCGGTGGACGGGTTCGAGGCCGCCGTCGCCGGTGGTGGCGAGGAAGTCGTGCACGGCCACGACGCCGTCGGGGCCCTCCCAGCGGGTCCGCAGCACCAGCGTCTCGTCCAGGTAGCGGCGCTCGCGCACCGAGGCGCCGTCGACGGTCAGCTCCCACGCGCCGCCGCCGCGCCGGTCGAGCAGCCTGGCGAACAGGCTGGGCGCGTCGAAGCGCGGCGCGCACATCCATTCGACGGCGCCGTCCGGGCCGACGAGGGCGCCGGTGTGGCAGTCGGACAGGAAGGCGTACGCGCCGATCGGCGGACAGTCGCTCATCGTCCCCTCATCCCCGCCGCGGCTCCCGAGTCGGCAGGTCAGGGCTGCCCGGAGGGCTCGGCGGCTAAACCGGGCGGGCCGCCCGCGCCCCGCAGGCCGTGCTCGGCGGCGAGCTGCTGCGGGGACACGCCGTCGAGCAGCCGGTCGAGCTCGCCCATCAGGAAGCCGCACTCACGCACCGGATGCTCGGTGGGGCAGTCGAGGGCGTGCCGCAGCACCTCCTGGGCGGTCCGGGCGCGGGAGACGAGCGCGTCCAGCGCGGCCAGCGTGCCGGTGACCTCCTCCCGCCAGCGCGCTCCCGGCGCGTCCAGCACCGCGCCCGCCGTGTCGAGCGGGATGCCGAGAAGCTGCGCCGTCCGTAGGAAGGCCAGCCGGCGCAGCTCCTCGACGCCGTAGACGCGCCTGCCCTGCCTGCGGCCCACCGGCCGCACCAGCCCGCGTTCGTCGTAGTAGCGCAGCGCGGAGGCGTTCAGGCCGAGCCGCCGGGCCGCCTCACCGATCGGGATCAGGTCCATGTCTCCCATTTGACTTCAACCCGGCTTGAACCGCTTGGCTGAATTCATGCCAACCACGACATCCTGGATCGACGGCCGTTCCTACGACTCGCCCTTCACACACCCGGTGGGGTGGGTGGGCCGGATGGCGGGCCGGTTCATGCTCTGGACGAATCGGCACCAGAAGGAGATCCTGCCCCTGGTCGCCGCCGGGCCCGGGCAGCGGGTCCTGGAGATCGGCTACGGCGCGGGCGGCCTGGCCCGCCTGCTCTGCGCGACGGGCGCGCGGGTGTGCGGCGTCGACCCGTCACCCGACATGCGCCTGCTCGCCGCCCGCCGCGCGCCCGCCGCCGACCTGCGGCTCGGCACCGCCTCCGACACCGGCTTCCCCGACCGGGCGTTCGACCGGGTCGTCTCGGTCAACACCGTGGCGATCTGGCCGGAGCTCGCCCCGGCCGTGCGCGAGCTGCACCGCGTCACCCGGCCGGGCGGCCGGGCGCTGATCGCCTGGCACGGCGGCTCCGCGCCGTCCCGGGTGGCGCGCGGCCTGCGCATGTCCGACGCCGGCCTGGAGCGGGTACGGGCCGCGCTCGGCGACGTGTTCCACCGGGTGGACCGGGAGGAGCTGTCCGGCCTCACGGTCTTCGTCGCTCACCGATAGTCGATCACACGCTCGCTCCTGCCGGGATAGACCATGACGAGGACGTGCTGCGGGGTCCACGCCTCCCAGTCGGGCTCGCGGTAGTGCACCCGGACCCGGTAGCGGCCCGCGCCCCGGACGGCCAGGTTCGGCAGCCCCTCCCCGGACATGGCCTCCACCAGCTCCAGCACCCCGGTCGGGCTCTCATAGCCCAGCTCCACGACCCGGTCCCAGCCCTTGGTCTCGACCGGCGGCCGGCGGTCGTACGCCTCACCGGTCAGGCAGTTGGTGTAGTCGGAGTGGGTGGTGATCAGCAGGTGGCCGCGCCGGGCGGCCACGAGCC
The DNA here is from genome assembly GCF_040639085.1 of Nonomuraea sp. NPDC023979. Taxonomy (NCBI): domain Bacteria; kingdom Bacillati; phylum Actinomycetota; class Actinomycetes; order Streptosporangiales; family Streptosporangiaceae; genus Nonomuraea; species Nonomuraea sp. NPDC023979. The sequence goes on along the minus strand of NZ_JBEZZG010000006.1, from coordinate 177,032 downwards.
CGTCGTCCTGGGCCCTGTTCAGCAGGTCGTCGTCCAGCGCGTCCTCGGTCTCGACGGCCTCCATCACGCCGTAGTCGGTCAGCATGCGGTCGTGGGCCACGCGTACCGGCCTGATCCTCGGCCGGTGCCTGGCGCGGTCGCACACGGCCTGTTCGGCGGCCTCCTCCGCCTCCCAGGCGGCCTGGTCGGCGGCCTGGGCACGCCGCAGCACGTCGGCCGCCGGCGGGCAGATCGGGGCGATGGCGTACGCCTCCGTGGGCTCGCCGCGGAAGGCCGCGCACCGCTGCCGCCCATAGGCGAGGGCGAGGTGGTCGCCCACCTTGGTGAACCTGCCGTTCTGGCGCAGCTCGCAGAGGTAGGCGCCCGTGCCGGACTCGCAGCCGCCGGTCGTGATGGGCCCCGGGGTCAGGTCGGCGGCGGGGAGGAACGCCAGCGCCCCCAGGGCCGTCGCTCCCGCCACACCCCGCCGGAACCACCGCGAACGCACCATCCGGCGCGTCCGGAGCCTGGGACCGCGCGCGGCGACCAGCACGCAGAGGGCGGCGATCGTGGGCGCGACGTCGTTCCGGAGGAAGAAGCGCGCTCCCTCGACGCCGCCCCACATCTCCAGGCACTGCCGGTCGATCGCCATGTCCACACCGAACGCGATCAGGCCGTGGCCGTACAGGAGCAGGGTCACCACCGCGGTCACCCGGGCCAGCACCCGCCCGATCCGGGGCCGCCCCAGCCGGGTCGTCAGCCAGTGCGCCCCGAAGGCCGCCACGATCAGCGGCGCCGCGTTGTACCAGAGCAGCGGCACCCGTTCCACCAGCGGCCACACCCTGTCCGGGACCTCCCAGCGCAGGTCGGCGCCGGGGCAGAACCCGCTGGAGAAGTACCCGAACGCCAAGGTCTCCCCGGTCAGCGACAGCAGGTAGGCGACCCCCGCCGCCGTCGCCGTCAGCGCGGCCGACCACCATAATCGTGATCTTCGAGTCATGCCCCCAGAACTTACCCCGCGACCCCGACAAGCCCGCCGTCCACGACGAGGTCCTGGCCGGTGATGTACGAGGCGTCGTCGGAGGCCAGGAACGCCACGGCCGCCGCCACGTCCTCCGAGCGCCCCAGCCGCCCGAGCGCCACCTGGGCCGTGGCCGCCGCGGCGGCGTCGTCGTCCATGGCGCCCCGGAACATGGGCGTGTCGATGTATCCGGGGCTGACCGAGTTGACGCGGATGCCGCGCCCGCCGAGGTCGGCCGCGAGGGTGCGGGCCAGGTTGTGCACGGCGGCCTTGGTGGCCGAGTAGACGGACGCGATCGCCAGCCCGCGATGGAGGGTCCAGGAAGCGTTGATCACCACGGAGGCGCCCGCGCCCATCAGCGGCAACGCCTTCTGCACGGTGAAGAACACGCCCTTGAAGTTGACGTCCACGGAGGTGTCGAAGTCCGCCTCGGTGAGGTCGGCGCTGGGGGCGAAGATGCCGACGCCCGCGTTGGCCACCACCACGTCCAGCCGCCCGAACCGCTCGGCGATCCGGCGCATCAGCTCGTCACGGTCTCCCGCGCTCGCCACGTCGCCGCGTACCGCGAGCACCCGGTCGCCGCCGTCGAGCTCCTTGACCGCCTGTGCCAGCCTGTCGTCGTCGCGGCCGGTGACGACCACGCTCGCCCCCTCGTCCAGGAGCCGCTTCGCCGTCGCCAGTCCCATGCCGCTCGTCGCGCCCGTGACCAGCGCGACCTTGCCGTCAAATCGTGTCATGGCTCGATTGTCGGGCGGCCCGGCGGACCCATCCAGACGCGGCTCAGCCTAGGTCTGGCACCACCAGTCAACCGGCCAGCCGCACCTGGCGGACGAGCAGGGTCAGCTTCTCCTCGGTGCCGGTGCCGGGCTGCGGGTTGTGCAGGAGCAGCCGGTGGTCGGGCCGGCCGGGCACCGGGACGCCGGTGAACTCGAAGACCAGCTCGCCGACCTCCGGGTGGGTGATCACCTTGACGCCCTGCGCGGTCTCGCCGACCTCGTGCTCGGCCCACAGCGCGGCGAACTCGGGGCTGGACTCCGACAGGTGGGCGGCCAGCCGGCCGAACTCCGGATCGTCCGGGTAGCGGGCCATGTCCCACCGGAACTGCCGCACCACGCCCGGCGCACCGGCGGCCCAGTCGCGGAACGCCGCCCGGTGGCGGGGGCTGGTGAAGAAGGCGATCAGGCAGTTGCGGTCCTCGTCCGCGTAACCGAACACGGCCCGCGCGGCGTCGTTGACGGCGGCGAAGTTCCAGTGCCGGTCGAGCACGTACGCGGGCCGGGGCGACCACGCCTCCAGCACCCGCAGCAGCTCCTCGCGCAGCGGCTGACCGTCGTCGCCGGCCTCGCGGGGCGGCGGGTTGAGCCCGGCCAGCAGGTAGAGGTGCTCGCGTTCCATGGCGCCCAGCCGCAGCGCCCGGCTGACGGCGTCGAGCACGTCCCCGGACACCTGGATGTCGCGCCCCTGTTCCAACCACGTGTACCAGGACACGCCGACGCCGGCGAGCACCGCGACCTCCTCGCGTCGCAGTCCGGGGGTCCGGCGCCGGCCGCCGCCGGGCATTCCGACCTCCTCGGGGGTCAGCCGGGCCCGCCGCGACCTGAGGAAGTCGCGCAGCTCCTCGCGCCGCCGCTGCTCACCGGCGGAGTGCAAAGGGGACATTTCTCAACCCTAACCGCGCACGGCGGCGACCAGCCGCATCCCGCCCCAGAGCAGGGCGGCGAGCAACGCGACGAGCAGGTATTCGATGGCCGGGATGCGCACCACCTCGTCGAGGCTGCCCCAGCCCCGCACCGCGTAGACGGCCACGACGGCGGCCACGTAGCCGGCGGCGAGCGCCCAGCGGGCCGGGACGCCGAGGCCGAGCCCGTGCATCTGGGTGAGGACGAACACGCCGAGGAAGCCGAACAGGAACATCGGCCACAGCCCGCCGGGCCCGGTGCTCATGACGGCGACCAGCGTGCCGTGCGCGGCGACCAGCAGCTCCAGGGTGAGCGTCCACCAGCGGTTCGTGTGGGCCCGGGTCAGGAAGAGGCTGCCCTGGAGCAGCAGCAGGAACATGTAGAAGAACCCGATCAGGTGCCCGCTGGTGGTCTCCATCGGGTGGTACCAGAACGTGTAGACGGCGGCCCAGCTGAACAGGTAGCCGTGGTAGCGGCGGGCGAAGTCGACGACCCCGGCGGAGATGGGCGCGGGCCGGCCGGCGAACAGGCCGCGGCGGCGGTTCTCCATGAGCAGGACCACGACGAGCAGCAGCACCACCGAGCCCTGCGAGCTGAAGATCGACACGTCCTGGGCGAGGCCGTCGTAGAACACCTGGGTCTGGAGCTGGTGCAGCACGATGAAGCCGAAGTTGACCGCGAGCGCCACCACGTTGACCCGGTGGAGGCCGGAGGTGTAGCGGCGGACGCGGGTCTGCGCGTAGTAGATGACGCCCCAGAGCGCGAGCTGGTGTCCGGCGTAGCCGAGCCAGGCCGACAGGCGGGTCCAGACGGTCGGCTCGGGCAGCTTCCAGTAGTACCAGGCCGCGCCCTGGTCGGGCAGCAGCTCGACCTGGAGGCGCTGCCCCGCCACCCAGATCAGGCCCGTCAGCACGGCGCTGGCCACGACTCCCCAGAGCACGACCCGATTGCTCAGCATGCTGAACATTATGAACTACGGGACAATGTGCCGGTGGACGAGGGAGAGGCGATCCGCGGCGACATCGCCGCCTGGCCGACCGGGCGCCTGCTGTCGGTGGCGGCCCGCGTCGTGGAGGGGCGCTTCCACGCGTTCCTGGAGGCGCACGGCCTGACCCACGCCGGGCTGATCGCCCTGCACCACCTGGCGGCAGGCCCGCTCTCCCAGCGGGAGATCGCGGCGCTGTGCCGGGTGACCGACCAGACGATGAGCCGCACCGTCGAGCACCTGCGCCAGGCCGGCCATGTCGAGCGCCACCCCGACGACCGCGACCGCCGCCGCATGCTCGTCCGGATCACCGAAGCGGGCGCCGGCGCACTGGCCGCCGCCCGCCACGAGGAACGCGCCTCCGAGCACCTGATGGGCGCCCTGGACGACTACGACTGGTTCCGCGAGCAGTTGATCAAGCTGATCGCAGCCGGCTGACCACCGGGAGCCGATGGGCGTCGGCCGCCCACAGCGCGACCGCGATGTAGAGCACCTGCTCCGGCACGCGCAGCCACAGGGGCGAGGCGTCCGGCACGTCGGCGACGGCGGCGTAGACGTTGGCCGGCAGCACCAGCAGGAAGAACAGGGCCAGGCAGAGCCCCGCGGCCCGCCGGGTGGCGCCGAGGACGAGCCCGGCCGCGCCCGCCAGCTCCAGCACGCCCGTCGCGTACACCATGAAGCTCGGGAACGGGACGAACGGCGGCATCATGGCGACCATCGACGCGTGGTTGGGCATGAACGTGACGCCCGCCGGGACGAAGTGGGCGCTGGCGGTGAGGACGAGCATGACCGCGAGCCCGTGCGCCGCGCTGACCTTCCAGGTGGCGAAGCGGCGGACGCCGAGCGCACCCAGCAGCCTGAACAGCAGGAGCGCCCCGACCAGGACGCCGATGACGATGAACATGATCGATCCTCCTTTTGGATAGTGACACTATCCAGTTGTTGGCTAGATAGTAGCACTATCCAAAAGGGAGGAACAAGGGATCAGGAGATGCTGCGGCCCTCCACGGCGTCGAGCAGCAGCGGGGAGGCGCCGGCGTCGCCGCGGACGCCGAAGCCGTAGCGGTAGCCGGCCCGCACGTCCGGGTCCGACAGCTCGGGCAGGTGCTCCAGCGTCGCCACGGTGACCAGCTCCCAGCCCGATCCGGTGTCGGCGTACATGGCGGCCCGGTCACCCACCAGCGACAGCGCGAACCGGCCGCCGTCCGGGATCGTCACGCCCTGCTTGATGCCGAACACCGCCAGTCCGCCGGGCACCTGCGGCCCGCGCACCTCGAAGCCGGCGGACTTCTGCGTGTTCACGTAGAAGGCCACCACGTCCGTTTTGCCGTCCTTGACGAGGCCCGTGTAGACGGTGTCCATGTCGGTGGAGTCGCCCTGGAACTTCCGGATGGTGATGGCCGTGCTGAACGCCGGGTTGCGCGGCGACACGCCCGACGACAGCAGCCCGAACCAGCCCGCCGTCGCGTTGCCCGCCGACAGCGCGCCGTCCGCGTAGCTCACCCGCGGCAGCTCCTTGTTCTCCGGCTCCACCCGGTGCACCTGGTAGTCGCCGGCCGTGTCGAAGCCGTCGGCCAGCTCCTGGTTGGCGAAGGCGTCGGGCGCGGGCGGCACGTAGCCGGCCTCCGGCGGCAGCCGGAACGTCACCCGGTGCTCCTGCCGCAGGTAGGACGCGCACACGACCGGATACTCGCCGTCGGCGGGCCCGTACGCGGTCAGCTTGGTGTCGAACGTGCGGCTCGCGCCGGCGCGCAGGCCGGTGACGCGCAGCGCCGCCGGGTCGACGGTGACGCCGTCGCAGGCCGTGAGCCTGACCTGGCCGGCCATCGGCAGCACGTCGCGGTTGGTCACGGTGAAGGTGACCGTGGAGCCGACCAGGCCGCGCTCGGCCGTGGCGGCGGTGATCTCGACGTTGCGCCGGTCCGGGGCGGGCAGCGCGGCGGCGGCCAGGCTGAGCCTGTCGATCTCGTACGAGCCGGCCCAGTCGGAGCCCACTGAGCCGCGTACCCACACCTTGACGCGGGAGATCGCGTCACGCGGGGCCCAGCGGGACAGGTCGAGCGTGAGCCTGTTCCAGCCGCGCGCGGGGTCGATCGCGCCCACGCCTTCTGCCACGGCGCCGTCGCGCCCGTACACGCGGATCTTGGCGGAGAACGCGTTGCCCGGCTTGAAGCCGTCGTCGGCGCTGTCCGGCACCCGGATCGACACCGAGAGCCGCGCGGTGCGCGAGGCGTCGAGCGGCTTGCCGAACAGCACGTCGGCGCCCTTGTACGACTTCGCGTACTGGGACCAGCCGGGCAGGTCGCGGTCGAAGCGGACGCGCAGCGCGTGCCCGCCGTCGGCGGCCACCCGCTCCACCGCGGCGGCGTTGTCCGAGGGCCGCCAGCCGTCCGTGCCGGTCTCGAAGCCGGAGATCACCCGCTCGGCCACCGGCTTGGCGTCGAGCTGCGCGCCGACCGTCACCGGCGGCTTGCGGACCGCCAGCTCGGCCAGGTCGAACCCGGGAATGACGTCCTTCCAGTCGGAGATCCCGATGATCTCCTTGGCGAACTCGGCCACCTCCAGCGACCGCGCGGTGTCGATGGCGGCGAACACCTCGTGCACCGGCTTGCGCTCGCCCGCGTTGGACGGCGAGGCGTGCTCCTCGTCCCACGTCCACAGGCCGAGCCGCAGCCCGCCCTCCTGCTTGTGGTCGACGTGCCGGTGCAGGATGAACGAGTCGATCCCGTCGGCGAAGGCGACCTTGTAGTAGGCGTAGGCATAGGCCGCGGCCTGGAGCCTCAGCTCCTTCGCGGTGTAGTCCTGCGAGTTCAGGCCCTGCTCCGACAGGATCACCCGCCGTCTCTCACCGCCGTACGTGAGGTGCTCCTGGGCGAGGTAGCGCGGCAGCAGCTCGATGTTCTTGAACGTGATCCGCATCGTGTCGAAGCTGTCCGTGGCGGTCTTGTCCTGCCAGAACGCCGGATTGAACAGGTTCTCCGGATACGGGTGGTAGGCGATGTGCCAGTCGAAGTCGCCCTGCCTCTTGGTCAGCGCGTTGAGCCCGTCGACCACGTCGCGGCCCTTATAGGTGTACTTCGGGTCGTCGTTGGCCGCGCCGGTCCAGAAGTGCGTGAGCGAGGTGTAGACGCGGGCGGCGGCGTCGGACTTGCGCACGGCCTGCCAGGTCAGCCGCATCGCACGGGTGTACTGGTCGAGGAAGACGTCACGGTCCTGCGGGCCCATGTTGTACCAGAACTGCTGGGCGTCGATCTCGTTGCCGACGATCCAGCCCCACGCCCTGCCGTACTGGCCGTCGGCCCGGCTGTAGCGCTGGGCGAAGAACTCCATCGCGGCGGTGAAGTGCGCCTCGCCCTCGGCCGTCTTGGTGTTGAACGCGTAGACGGTGCCCTTGCCGAGCTCGGCGTCGGGGTGGATGAGCGTGCGGGCGGCCGAGTTCGGCGCGGTGCTGTTGTAGACCAGCACGATCAGGTTGACCAGGACGCCGTTGTCCGACAGCGGTTTGACCTGGGAGTCCACCCCGGCGACGGCGCCCCGGTCGAAGTAGTAGGACCTGCCCTGCGAGACGAACTCGATGGTGTTGCCCGGCGCGCCGGGGCCGGACATCATGACCGAGTCGAGGGCCAGGTTGATGCCCGCGTGCTGGACGCCGATCTCCTCGGCGTCGTCGGTCATCTGCACCTGCAGACCCTTTTTGGACGAAATTTCGGGATAAGGGGTCTGGCTGGTGGGCCGGAACGTCAGCTTGTCGGCGTAACGCACCTCGCCCAGCGGCCCGTCCGCCCCCACCGCGACGAACTTGTCGTGCAGCCGGTCCTGCTCCCCCTCCATCCGGGGCACCTCGACGCGGAACTCGCCCGCCTCGACGCTCGCCACCGGCTCCTCACCCTCGTGGCCGTCCTGCCAGGTGTCCAGCGCGTACAGCCGGGCGGGCCCGGAGGCGGTGCCGGTGACGGTGACCGTGCTCTCGCCGACCTCCACCCCGGTCACCCCGGTCACCCCGGCAGCCGCCGCCCGCGCGGGCAGGCCGGCGAACAGCATCGGCACGGCCAGCGCGAAGGCCGTCAATAAGCGCAGCATCCCATCTCCTCCTATTTCGCCCAGTCCTCGTCGCCCCAGGCGTTCTTCTTGATGCCGGCCTCGACGCCGCGGTCCCACCACTTCGCCAGGTCGTCCAGCTCCTCCTCCAGCGACCGCTCGCCGAGCAGGTAGCCGTCGAACACGTCGCGGAACGAGGTCCCCTCGGGCCCGCCGGGCAGCCCGGTGACCCGGAACGTCTTGCCCCACTCGCCCTCCAGCAGCCCGGCGGTCTCGGGCGACGGCTCGACGCCCTCGATCGCGGGCAGGCCGCCGGTCGCGTCCAGCCACGGCTTGATCGCCGGGGAGCTCATGTACTGCAGGAACTTGACCGCCGCCGCGTACTTCTCGCCCTTGACCGTCGACGGGATCATGTAGCTGGTGCCGCCGATCGAGGCGCCGTAGCGGGCCGGGGCGTCGCTCGACAGCGGCGTGGTGGCCTTGGTGATGGTCGGGAACGGCATCGTGGCCAGCGGGAACTTCGCGTCCGCCTTCAGCGCCTCGACGGCGAAGTCGGTGCCCCACGACATGGCCGCCTTGCCGGCCACGAAGTCGCGGTAGCCGACTGTCGCGCCGCCGTCGGCCACGCCCGTCCAGTTGGGCGTGCCGCAGTCGAAGAACTCCTTGTAGAGCTTGAGCGCCTCGGCGACCTCGGGCGTCTTCGTGCTGAGCGTGCCCTCCTTGATCGCCTTGCTGAGCGACTTCTCCGTCACCAGGGGCGCGACGGTGGCCTTGCCGGGCTTGCCGGTGGCGTCGAAGAAGTTCCACTCGTCGTGGTACTTGTCGACGAGCTGGGTGCTGATCGACTCCCAGGTCCAGCCCACGGCCATGCCGCCCTTGTCGAGCGCGACCGGGTCGTAGCCGGCGTCCTTCAGCTTCTTGCAGGCGCTCCTGAAGTCCTCCCAGGTGGCCGGCGGCCCGTCGAGGCCGGCCTTGGCGAAGGCGTCCTTGTTGTAGAACAGGCCGATCGCGACCAGGTTGAACGGGATGTACTCCAGCTTCCCGCTCTCCTTGCTGAGCGCCTTGGCGACGCCGGGGCCGAAGTAGTCCTTCTTGAACACGTCGAGCCAGCGCTGGTTGCCCGGCACGTACGGGTTGGGCTTCTGGAGCTCGGCGTCGAGGGCGTGCACCTCGTGCGCCTTGTGCGGCGGCTGGTTGAAGACGAGTTCGGGCGCGGTTCCGGCGGCGAGCTGGGTGGTGATCGTCTGGGAGAAGCCGTCGAGGGGCAGCACCTGGGTCCTGACCTCGATGCCGGGCTCGCGCTTCTCGAAGGAGTCGACGATCGCCTCCCAGGCGGGGCCGAAGGTGCTGCCGCTGGAGTTCCACTGGTTGGGGCCGGCCAGGGTGATCGTGACCTTGCCGTCGGCGCCGGTCGCGCCCTTGTCGCCGGTGCCCAGCAGGCCGCAGCCTGTCAGGGCGAGCAGCATGGCGGCGCCCGCCAGCCCGCTCTTGGGGGGTGTTCTCATGAGAGCTGGGTCCTTTCGTGGTTGATACGTTTCAAACAACCGCATGACCTCACTTGCCGGAGACGATGCCGCCCTGGATGCCGGCCAGGAACCACTTCGACAGGAACGTGAACAGCGCCAGCAGCGGCAGGCTGGCCAGCACGTATCCGGCGAACAGCGGCCCCCACTGCTGCACGTTCTGGTTGGCGAAGAACGCCAGGCCGGCCGGGATCGTCCGGAACTCGTCGGTCTGCACGGTGAGCAGCGGCCAGAAGTAGTCGTTCCACACGCCCAGCACGGTCATCAGCGCCACCGTGCCGATCACCGGCCGGGCCAGCGGCAGCATGAAGGCCAGGAACAGGCGGACGCCGCCGGCCCCGTCCACCCGCGCCGCCTCGAAGATCTCCTCCGGGATCTGCGCCATGTAGGTGCGCATGATGACGATCCCGAACACCGTGTTGCCGGTGACGTGCGGAATGATCAGCACCAGCCGGCTGTCCAGGATGCCCAGGTCGCGCATCAGCACGAACAGCGGGATCAGGCTGGTGATCGACGGCACCATGAGCAGCGCCGCGATCAGCCCGAACAGCGCGCCGCGCCCCGGGAAGCGGTAGCGGGCGAAGACGAACGCGGCGGCAGGGGCCAGCACCAGCGTGCCCGCGATGGCCAGCCCCGCCACCACGAACGAGGTGAACAGGTACGGGCTGACCTGCTCCCAGGCCACCGCGTAGTTGTCCAGGTGGACCGGCCAGGCCGGCGACCAGTAGCTGGCGAAGAACTGCTCGTTGTCCTTGACCGAGGCGGCCAGCATGAACAGGTACGGGAACAGCCCGGCGAAGGCGAGCACCGACAGCGCCGCGCCCGCCACCAGGTTGGTCCTGCGCGTGCGGCTCACGCTCCCGCCTTCCTGCCGAGAACCAGCGAGACCAGGCTCACGCCGAGCGTCAGCGCGAACAGCACGGTGCCGAGCGTGGCGGCGTAGCCCCAGCTCGTGTCCAGGAAGGCGGCGTCGAGCATGCGCAGCACCGGCACCTGGGTGGCGTTGTCGGGGCCGCCCTTGGTCATGATGTGCGCCTGCATGCCGTACTGGAGCACCGAGATCACCGCCAGCACGAACAGCAGCTTGACGTCGCGCAGCATCATCGGCAGGTCGATGCTCCAGAAGCGGCGCAGCCGCCCGGCCCCGTCGACCTCGGCGGCCTGGTAGATCTCCGCGGGCACGTTCTGCAGGGCCGACAGGAAGACCAGGAACGGCAGGCTCGCCACCCAGGGGAAGCCGATCGTCATCAGCGCGACCAGCGCGGTGTCGGGGTCGCCGATCCAGTTGGCGGCCACCCCGTCCAGTCCCACCGCGCGCAGCAGGCTGTTGATGACGCCGTCGCGCGGGTCGTACATGAACTGCCACAGCAGCACGTTGACCACCGCGGGGAAGGCGAGCGGGAGGATGAGCAGCGTGCGGAAGACGAAGCGCAGCCGCTCGCTCGACAGCGACATCACCAGCTCGGCGGCCAGCAGCGGGAACACCCACATGAGCGTGACGGCCCAGACGAAGATGACGCCGATGTTGCGGAACGAGGCCCACCACAGGTCGTCGCCGAGCATCGTGAGGTAGTTCTCGAAACCGACGAAGGGCGACTCGAAGCCCGGCCGCCACTCGAAGAGCGAGTGGACCATGCCGTTCAGCGCGGGGTAGTACGCGAACGCCGCGAGCAGGGCGAACGTGGGGAGGAGAACAAGATAGACGCCCCACGGGAGCCGGCGGCGCGCCTTTGTGCTGGTCACGATGGAACTGCCTCTCACCTTGCCGTGTCCTGCGTTGATTTGAACGTTTCAGACACGTTTCGAGTCTCGCGATCCCCTCTATTTGTGTCAATAGCCTGGGATAACGGTTTGTTCACCGTGGCTGCCTCAAACCCGACATTTCGGGATGTACGGGCGGCCACGGTGAAACGTTAAAACGTCCGGAACGCGTACGTGCCGGAGCCCACCCGGAAGACCGACCCGCCCTCGTCACCGGGCCGGTCGAACAGCACGCCCGGCGACTCCGCCACGGGCGCCCCGCCCTCGCTCACCCGCTCGGGCGACGCCGGCACGTGCACCTCGCCGCGCGTGCCGGGCGGCAGCACCACGTCCAGCGCGAAGCCGTCGTCCCCCTGCCGCCAGGCGACCTCCACCCGGCCGTGCCGGGTGCGGTGCGCGGTGCGCGCCCACGTGATGCCGCCGCCGGGGCGCGGGCGCACCACGACGTCGGCGTAGCCGGGCGATCCGGCGGCCAGCCCTCCGACCGTCCGGTACATCCAGTCGCCGACGGCCCCGTACGCGTAGTGGTTGAAGGAGTTCATGCCCGGGTCCTGCAACCCCCGGTGGTGGCTCCAGGAGTCCCAGCGCTCCCACATCGTCGTCGCGTCGCCGTGCACGACCGAGTAGAGCCACGACGGGAACGTGTCCTGCGTCAGCAGCCGGTACGCCACGTCCAGCCGCCCGGTCGAGGTGAGCGCGTCCAGCAGGAACGGCGTGCCGAGAAAGCCCGTCGACAGGTGGCCGCCGCGCGCCTCGATGTCGCGGGCCAGCCGCGCGGCGGCCCTGGGCAGCTCGTGCTCCTCCAGCAGCCCGGCCGTGATGGCCAGCACGTACGCGGTCTGCGTCCCGCTCGCCACCACGCCGGGCCCCTCGACGAAGGCCGCGCGGAACGCCTGCCGGACGCGCCCGTACAGCTCCAGGCAGGCCCGCTCGTCCTCGTCCCGGCCGAGCGCGGCGGCGAGCCCGGCGAGCTGCCGCGCCGACAGCGCGAAGATCGCGGTGCCGACGAGCCGCTTGGGCGTCTCGGCGCCGATCGACAGCCAGTCGCCGAACCCCTCCTCGGGGAAGACGCCGCTGTCGGAGCGCTGCTCCAGGTACGCCAGCCAGCGCAGCATCGGCTCGAAGCAGGCGGCGACCACCCCGGCGTCACCGCGCAGCCGGTGCAACGCCCACGGCAGCATCACCAGCGCGTCGCCCCAGCCGGGCGAGCCCGCCTCCTTGGCGTTGGGCGACAGCCCGCGCCCCGACAGCACGTCGGGCGCCACGTGCGTGACCGCGCCGTCGTCGGCCTGCGCGTCGACCACGTCGGCCAGCCAGCTCCGCAGGAAGGCGGCGGCGTCGTAGTTGAACAGCGCGGTGGGCGCGAACGCCCAGATGTCGCCGGTCCAGCCCAGCCGCTCGTCACGCTGCGGGCAGTCGGTGGGGACGGCCACGAAGTTGCCCCGCTGCCCCCACACGATGTTGCGCTGCAGCTTGTCCAGCCGCTCGTCGGAGCAGACGAACTCGCCCGCGGGCTCCATCGCGGCGTGGGCCACCCGGGCGGTGAGCTCCGCCGGGGCCTCGCGCAGCCCCGACACCTCGACGTAGCGGAAGCCGTGGAAGGTGAAGCGCGGCTCGAACGTCTCCGCCCCGTCGCCGCGCGGCAGGAACTCGTCCGTCGCCCGCGCCGAGCGCAGGTTGGCCAGGTGCAGCCCGCCCTCGTGGTCGAGCACCTCGGCGTGGCGCAGCACCACCGGCCGGTCGCGCCCGGCGCGGCCGGTCAGCCGGACCCAGCCGACCAGGTTCTGCCCGAAGTCGGCGATCCACACGCCCGGCCGCCGCTCCCACACGGCCACGGGCTCCAGCTCCTCGTGCACCCGGATCGGCGGCGCGACGGCGGCGGTCAGGCGGCCCGAGGGCGGGCTCACCGGCACCGCCGGCGCCCAGCCGGAGTCGTCGAACCCGGCCGCCGTCCAGCCGAGCGGCTCGGCGGCCAGGTCCTGCCGCTCGCCGTTCTGCAGGTCGGCGTAGCGGATCGCGCCCGACCCGGCCCGCCAGTCGCGATCGGTGCACAGCCGCGTCACGCTGCCGTCGTCGTGCAGGATCTCCAGCTCGGCGCGGAAGGCGAGCCGCCTGCCGTACTGGAAGGACCCGAACCAGCTGATGTGGCCCGCGTACCAGCCGTCGGCCAGGACCGCGCCGATCGCGTTGCGCCCCTCCGACACCAGCGCCGTCACGTCGTAGGTCTGGTATGTGACGCGGTGGCGGTAGTCGGTCCAGCCGGGGGCCAGGTGGTCGGCGCCGACCCGGGTGCCGTTCAGGTGCATCTCGTAGACGCCGAGCGCGGTGGCGTACAGCCTGGCCCGGCGCACCGGCGACGGCACGCCGAACTCGCGGCGCAGGTAGGGGCTGGGCCGGTCGCCGATCGGCTCGCGGCCGTGCGGCGGGTCGCCGTGCAGGCCCACCTCCTCGGCCAGCGACCACCCGGAGTCGTCGTAGCCCGGCTGCTCGAACCCGTCGCCGGGCTCGTCGCTCGCCCGCCACCGGCCGCCGGACGTGACGGTCACCGCGCTCTCCCCGGCCACCGGCACGAGCTGCGGCAGCACCGGCCGGCCCTCGACCACGACCTCCAGCCGCACGCACAGCCCGGACCCGTCAGCCCTGATCGCGAGCACGTTCTCGCCCGGGGCGACCAGGTCCCCGGCCTCGGCCACGAACGCGCCGTCACGCGTCTCCCCCGCGACCGGCTCGCCGTTCAGGTACGCCTCGACCGCCGTGCCGCCGCCGATCACCAGCGACGCCGACAGCGGCCTGGCCCCGCCCGGCACGGTGAACCGGGTCCGGAACGCCCCGCTCTCCGACGGCGACGGGCCGAGCGGCCCGGCCACCCAGACGCGCGGCACGTTCTCCAGCGACGGCAGGCGCTCCGAGCCGGGCACGGAGGGTGTGCCGATCCAGCCGGCCGTCCAGCCGCCGGCGTCGCCCAGCCCGGTCTCGAACCAGTGCGCCGGGCTCCACGCCGACCACGCGCCGCTCTCGTCGGCCACCCTGACCCGCCAGTGGTAGCGGGTCCGCGGCCGCAGCTCCGTCCCGCCGTACGGGATGTCGTACGTCGCGGCCGAGGTCACGTCGCCGCTGTCCCAGACCAGCTCGGCCCCGTCGTCCACCGGGTCGCCCTCGCGCGCCACGATCAGCCGGTACGCGCTCTGCGCCCGCCCGCGGCCGGGGCCGGTGAGCCGCCAGGAGAAGCCGGGCGCGCGCACGTCCAGGCCCAGGGGCTCGCTCAGCCCTTCCACCCGTGGATCGGTCACGGCGAGATGCATTGGACTCCCAAGCTAGTTGAAACATTTCAATATCTGCGCACCGTAAACAGCCCGAGGTCTCCGCGTCAATCCCCGCTCCCCCAGGCCCAGCCCGACGGTGCGGTCGGCTGAAACATTTCAACAGGTAGACTGGACGCTTCCAGCCAGGTGACCAGAAGGGCTTTCCCCCGGTGACCGACATCCACAGGCCGGCCGAGCGCCGCCGGCTCAGCATGGTCGACGTCGCGGCCCACGCCGGCGTGTCCGTGGGCACGGTCTCCAACGTGCTCAACCGGCCCGAGCTGGTCGCCGAGCCGACGCTGCGCCGGGTGCGCGCCTCCATCAAGGCGCTCGGCTTCGTGCCCAGCGCGCCCGCCCGGCAGTTGCGCGGCGGCTCCGGCCGCTCGGTGGGCGTCATGGTGCGCGACATCGGCAACCCGTTCTTCTCCGAGGTGCTGCCCGGCATCGAGACCAGGCTGTCGCAGGAGCAGCTCCTGCTCGTGCTGTGCAGCTCCGGCGACTCGATCGAGAAGGAAGCCCACTACCTGCAGATCCTGGAGCAGCACCGGGTGCCCGGCATCCTCATCACGCCCGCCGGGCAGGACATCTCCCACCTGGTCGAGCTGCGCCGGCGCGGCATCGGCATGGTGCTGCTCGACCGGCCGGGCGCCGACTCCCAGCTGTGCGCGGTGGCGGTCGACAACGTCCGGGGCGGCGAGCTGGCCGGCGCGCACCTGCTGTCGCTCGGCCACCGGCGCATCGCGTTCCTCAACGGGCCGCCGATCGTGCGGCAGTGCGCCGACCGCAGGGAAGGGCTGGTCAAGGCGGTGCGCGCGGCCGGGCTCGACCCCGACGAGGTGATCACCGAGATCACGCTGCCCGCGCTCACCCCGCGTGAGGGTGAGGCCGCGCTGGAGCGGCTGCCGGCGCGCGGCGGGCCGACGGCGCTGTTCTGCGTCAACGACACGGTGGCGCTGGGCGCGCTGCGCGGGCTGGAGCGGCGCGGCGTCTCGGTGCCGCACGACATGGCGGTCATGGGCTACGACGACGTGGAGTTCGCGGCCTTGCTGTCGCCTGCGCTGACCTCGGTGCGCCAGCCGAAGCACCAGCTCGGCCAGGCCGCCGCCGAGCTGCTGCTGACCGACGCGCGGGGCGACTCGGGCCACTGGCACCAGGAGATCGTCTTCCAGCCGGAGCTCATGGTCAGGGCGTCGACGAGCGGCTAGACACGTTTCAAAGCCGATTCCCGCAGGAAAACGGGTCTTGCCGGGCTGCCTTCTGGGCGTCATTGTTGAGACGTTTAAATCCAGGAGGTCCCATGCGTTGGCTCGTCGCCTTCCTCTTACTCCTCGTCGCCGCCGTCCCCGCTGACGCCACAGCCGCGTTGCCGTACCCGACCCGCTCCGACTACCGCATCAAGGGCCTCCAGCCGGACTTCTGGCCCGACAAGAACGAAATATCCGGCAACAACGCCGGCGGCGTCGCCATGAACCTCGTCTGGTCCGACTGGGAGCCCACCGTCAGGACCCCGCCGTGCGCCACGGGCGCCCAGGAGTTCGGCGGACGCTGCTACACCGTCAACGCCGCCGTCGACTCCGCCGTCAAGGACTGGACCGCCCGCGGCCTCGTCGTCACCGCCGTCGTCTACGGCACCCCCGCCTGGGCGCGGCAGGGCCGCACCTGCACCCCGCACGCCCCCGGCTTCGAGAAGTTCTGCGTGCCGAACGACCCCGCCGAGTACGGCCGCTTCGCCGGCATGCTCGCCCAGCGCTACGACGGGCAGCACGGCAACGGCCGCATCGCCGACTTCGTCGTCATGAACGAGGTCAACAGCAACATCTGGTTCGACATCGGCTGCGGCCAGGGCACGCCCTGCGACACCACCGCCTGGCTCGACGCGATCGCCGCCACGTACAACGCCGCCTACGACGCCGTCATGGCCCAGCAGCCCACCGCCAAGGTCCTCACCTCGCTCGACCACTACTTCGGCACCGCCTACGACCGGCCCGCCGCGCACGAGGCCATGCTGTCGGGCATGACCGTGCTCAAGGGCCTGGCCGCCCGGGCGGGCAACCGGGCCTGGCGCGTCGCCTACCACCCGTACCCGCCGAACCTGCTGGCGCCGCAGTTCTCCGCCGACGACTTCCCCCGCGTCACCTACGGCAACATCGGCGTGCTCGTGGGCTGGCTGCGGCAGCAGTTCCCCGGCACGCCCTCGGCCTGGCAGGTGCAGCTCACCGAGAGCGGCGTCAACTCCCTGTCGCCCTCGTCGGAGGCCGCCCAGGCCACGCAGCTCTGCAACAGCTTCCGCAACGTCCTCGGCACCCCGGGCATCGAGAGCTACATCTGGCACCGCATGACCGACCACCCGGACGAGACGGCCGCCGGCCTCGGCGTGGGCCTGCGCCGTACCGACGGCTCGGCCAAGCCCGCCTGGGCGACCTGGGCGCTGGCCAACCGCGCCGACCTGTCGCCGCCCCGGCTGTCGTGCGGGTTCGAGCTGCTGCCGCACACCCAGCTCCGGCGCGGCTACGACCCGGCCAAGGGGCACGTGGCCACCTCCCGGCTGCTGCCGCCCGGCTTCACCCAGGAGCGCGTGTGGAAGCTGCTGCGCAACCAGGCGGCCGGCACCGTGCCGCTGTACGAGTGCAAGGTCGCCGCGCACACCATGCTCACCCGTGACCCGGGCTGCGAGGGCCAGTTCGCGATGGGGCCGGTCGGCCACATCCACACGAGCCAGGTGCCCGGCTCCGTCGCCCTGCACCGGTGCCGTTCGGCGGGCGGCGACCACCTCGTCACCGACCAGGCCGGCTGCGAGGGTCTCGTCCACGAACAGGTGCTGGGCTACGCGCTGACCTGACCCTCGGGCCGGGCGCGCACGCACAGCAGGGTGTCGCCGCCGGTCAGCACCTCGGTGGCGAACCCGTCCAGCCGCAGCCGCCCCAGCAGGTCGTCGCGCCTGGCCGCGCCGGGCGGCTCGTAGAACAGGAAGAGCGTGCCGCCCGGCGCCAGGGCCCGGCGGATCACGTCCAGCTCGCGGGCGGGGACGCCGGTCCAGAACACGTTGACGTTGACCGCGAAGACCTTGCCGAACGCGCCTTCCGGCAGGTCGGCGTCGGCCAGCGCCGCGGTCCGCAGGATCGCCCGCCCGGCGGCGACGTGGTGGGCGTTGCGCTGCCGGGCGGCCTCGATCATCGTGGCCGAGCGGTCGATCGCGGTGACCGTGGCTCCGGCGTCGCAGGCCAGCTCGACCGCCACGCCACGGCCGCAGCCGATCTCCAGGATCCGTTCGCCCGCCTGGACGTCGAGCGTGTCGACGGCCCAGGCCAGCCGTTCCGGCACCGCCATGCGGGCACCCTAGCAGCGGGCCGGAACGCCGAAAATCCCTGGACAGCGCCCGATATCCTCTGTGGATGGGACGTGATGAACGCGGTGTGACACCTCAGAGCGAGGACTTCTCTGCCTGGTACAACGAGCTGGTCGCCAAGGCCCAGCTGGTGGACCGGGGGCCGGCGAAGGGCACCATGGTCATCCGACCGTATGGCTACCGGCTGTGGGAGCTGCTCCAGGGAGAGCTGGACCGGCGGATCAAGGACACCGGTCACGAGAACGCGTACTTCCCGCTGCTGATCCCGGAGAGCTACCTGCAGCGCGAGGCCCAGCACGTCGAGGGCTTCTCGCCGGAGCTCGCGGTCGTCACCCACGCGGGCGGCAAGGAGCTGGAGGAGCCGCTGATCGTGCGGCCGACCTCCGAGACGATCATCGGCGAGATGATGGCCAAGTGGATCTCCTCCCACCGCGACCTGCCGCTGCTGCTCAACCAGTGGGCCAACGTGGTGCGCTGGGAGATGCGGCCCCGGATGTTCCTGCGCACCACGGAGTTCCTCTGGCAGGAGGGCCACACGGCGCACGCCGACCGGGACGACGCGATGCGCGAGACGATGCTGGCCCTCGACCTCTACGCCGAGGTGGCGCGCGACATCGCGGCGCTGCCGGTGGTGCCGGGCGAGAAGACCGCCGGGGAGCGGTTCGCGGGCGCGGAACGCACGTTCACCATCGAGGCCATGATGCGCGACGGCAAGGCGCTCCAGGCGGGCACCTCCCACTACATGGGGACGAACTTCGCCGAGGCGTTCGACATCCGCTACACCGCCGAGACGGGCAGGCAGGAGACCTGCCACACGACGTCCTGGGGCATGTCGACCCGGATGATCGGCGGCGTGATCATGACGCACGGCGACGACAAGGGCCTGGTGCTGCCGCCCCGGCTCGCGCCGCACCAGGTGGTGATCGTGCCGATCGGCCGGGGCGACGAGGTGCCGGCCGCGGCCCGCGACCTCGCCGGGCGGCTACGGGCGGCCGGGGTGCGGGTGCACGTCGACGACCGCGCCCACCTGTCGCCGGGTTACCGGTTCAACGACTGGGAGCTGCGCGGGGTGCCGGTCCGGCTGGAGCTCGGGCCGCGTGACCTGGAGTCCGGCACGGTGGTCATGGTCAAGCGGCTCGGCGACGAGGGCAAGCAGCCGATCCCTCTCGACTCGGCCGCCGAGGTGCTGCCGGGGGTGCTGGACGACTTCCAGGCGTTCCTGCTGCGTCGGGCCACCGAGTTCCGCGACGCCCACACGCGGGCGGCCGGCGACTGGGGCTCGTTCACCGATGCCGTCGCCTCGGGCTGGGCGCTGGCCCCGCACTGCGGCGAGCCCGCCTGTGAGGACGACATCAAGGCCGAGACCGGCGCGACGCCCCGGTGCGTCCCGCTCGACGGGGCCGCCGAGAGCGGCGTCTGCGTGCGCTGCGGCCGGCCCGCCGCCTACGGCAAGCGGGTGATCTTCGGCCGCTCCTACTGACCGGGCCGGCCTCCCGGGATCGGCGGTAGTGACCAGAACTGCTAGTGTGGTCACTACCTCGATCCCGGGAGGCCGCATGCCACGCCCCACGATCCCCGACCGCGCCGCGGTGATCCTCGACCACGCCCGCGCCGTGATCCTGGAGAAGGGCTACCCGCGCGCCACCATCGCCGACATCGCCCGGCGCGCCGGCATCGGCAAGGGCGCCGTCTACCTCGACTTCCCCTCCAAGGAGGCGCTGCTCGACGCCGTGCTGGCGCGCTCCATGCGGGAGCTGGCCGCCGCCGTGCGCGGGCGCGTCGAGCGTCACGACGGCCCCGTCACGCTGTCCCAGCTGTACGGCATCAGCATGGACGCGCTGCTGGCCGACGAGCTCATGCTCGCCTTCTACCTGGCCGACACGGCCGTCCTCGGCGACTACGTACGCGACAAGGGCCCCGAACGGTACGGGCCGCGCCTCGACTGGCTGACCGGCTACGCGAGCGACCTGCGCGAGGCCGGGCTGCTGCGCGGCGACGTCGACCCCGACGCGGCCTCGCTGGTGATGTCCGTCTTCTCCGTCGGCCTGATCAACGCCGCCCCCGTGCTGGGCGACCTGCCCCGCGAGCGGCTCGCGCGGGCCGTACGCGAGATGAGTGCGCTG
This sequence comes from Nonomuraea sp. NPDC023979, assembly GCF_040639085.1. Taxonomy (NCBI): domain Bacteria; kingdom Bacillati; phylum Actinomycetota; class Actinomycetes; order Streptosporangiales; family Streptosporangiaceae; genus Nonomuraea; species Nonomuraea sp. NPDC023979. The sequence goes on along the minus strand of NZ_JBEZZG010000006.1, from coordinate 157,275 downwards.
ATCAGCGCCGGCTGGGAGCTCGACCCGGCCGGGGCCGACGCGGCGGCGGTGCGCCGGGCGCACGACACCCTGCTCGACCGGCTCGACGCCCAGATGGGAGCACCATGACCACCTCCACCACCGTGCTGCGACTCGACGGCGGCCCGCTCAGCGTGCACCGGAGCGGAGACCCGGCCGCCCCGCCCGTGGTCCTGCTGCACGGCGCGATGCTGGACGTCGCCCCGCTCATCTGGCGTCACCTGATCCCCGCCCTGGCGGGCACCCGGCACGTGATCGCCCCCGACCTGCCCCGGCACGGCGGCTCACGCCCCTGGACCGGCACCCTGGACCAGCAGCGGCTGGAAGGCGTGCTCGACGACATGCTCGACCGGCTCGGCGTCGCCCGGGCCCCGTTCGTCGGCCTGTCGATGGGCGGCGGCCTCGCGACCGGCTACGCGCTCACCCGCCCCGAACGGGTCAGCGCGCTCGTCGCGGTCAACCCGGGCGCGCTGGACGACGTGCGCCCCTGGCAGTTCGTCACCTGGCTCGCGCTGCGCTCCCGGCCCGCGCTGCGCTGGACCATGAAGTGGCTGGCCTCCTCCGCCTACCTGCGGCGTTCCATGGTCGACGCGCTCACCGAAGGGGAGCGTACGCGCGACTTCGCGGAGGTGATGGCGATGACCGAGGCCGAGGCGCGCGCCCGCGCCGCGCACGGCGAGGCCGCCCTGGACGACTGGCAGATCACCGCGTACGGGCCGCGCCGCATGCGGCTGAACCACCTGCCGCACCTGCACCGGCTCGCGGTGCCGTCGCTGTGGGTGCACGGCGAGCACGACACCGCCGTGAACGAGGCCGTCGTCCGCCGCGCCGCCTCGCTCGCCCCCGGCGGCCGCTACGCCGTCGTGCCCGGCGCGGGCCACCTGGCCCCGCTGGACCGGCCCGACGAGGTCAACGCCCTGGTCATGGGCCTGCTGGACGAAGTTCAGCCGGTTCGTCGGCGAAAGTGATCACGATGTAGCGGCCGTTGGCGTAGCTGACCACGGGCCGCCCCAGCCTCTCGCCCGCCTGCCGCGCGACCGCCTGGAACAGCTCCACCATCTCGGGCGTGTCGGCGCTCACCCGGAACCGCCCGTGGGTGGTGAGGTGCTCGACGACCAGCGGCACGAAGCCCGCCTCACTCCGGGCCCTTTCGTCCGTGGTGAGCGGGGTGCGGCGGAACGCGGGCTGCGTCATCACTGGTCTCCTTACGACGGCCGCCTCCCAGAATGCCACCCCGCCGACCACGCCCACCGCATGAACCGGGCGGAATCGTCCTTTCGTCCGGTGCAGCGGGGCGGGACCTCCGGCCTATGATCGGCCGGACACCCGGCCACCGACGACAAGGACACCCATGCCCCTGCTGGCCCGCATGCTCGCCGCACCCCTGTTCATCGACGTACGGGCCGGCGCGGTCGCCGGTCTGGGCACGCTGCTGTCCGATCTGCAGATCGCCCGCAGCGGCCGGGTGGCCGTCGCCGTCGGCCCAAGCCAGGGCGACGCCATCCGCGACGAGCTGCGCATCGACGGCGCCGAGGTGCTCCGCATCCCCGACGGCAGCCTGGCCTCGGCCGTCGAGCTCGGGCAGCGGCTGCGCTCCGGCCAGTTCGAGGCGATCGCGGGCATCGGCGGCGGCAAGACGATCGACGTGGCCAAGTTCGCCGCGCACATGGCGGGCATCCCGATGGTCGCAGTGACCACGAGCCTGGGCCACGACGGCATCGCCTCACCCGTCAGCACGCTGCGCCACGAATCGGGCACCGGCTCCTACGGGGTCGTCATGCCGACGGCCGTCCTGGTGGACCTCGACCGCGTCCGGTCCGCCCCGGCCGCGCTGTCCACGGCCGGGATCGGCGACGTGATCAGCGACCTGTCGGCGGTGGCCGACTGGGAGCTGGCCGCGGCCGAGGCAGGCGAGCAGATCGACGGCCTGGCGGTGGCGATGGCCAGGTCGGCGGCCCTGGTGGTGCTGCACCAGCCGGGCCCGGCGCGCGGCGACGAGTTCCTCACCGTGCTGGCCGAGTCGCTGATCATGTCGGGCATGTCGATGGCCGTGGCCGGGTCCAGCCGCCCGGCCAGCGGCGGCGATCACGAGATCATGCACGCCGTCAACGAGCTCTTCCCCGGCACGGCCAGCCACGGCGAGCTCGCCGGAGTGGGCGCGCTGTTCTGCACGTTCCTGCGCGGCGACGACGCCAAGGCCGAGCTCATCTCCGCGTGCCTGCGCCGCCACGGCCTCCCGCGCACGCCCGCCGACCTCGGCCTGTCGGACGCCGACTTCGCCAAGGCCGTGGCGTACGCGCCGCGCACCCGTCCGGGCCGCTACACCATCCTCGAGCACCTCGACCTCTCCGAGCCCCAGCTCACCGACCGCGTGAGCGCCTACGTCAAGACCTTCACGGCCTGACCACTCCTCAGGCGTCCGATCGGAGGGCCGCTTCCGGGGCGCCGGGGCCGCGGACGCTGGACAGGAACGCCCTGGTCCGTTCGTGGGCCGGGTTGGCCAGGAGCTCGGCGGGGCGGCCCTGCTCGACGACGACGCCGTCGGCGAAGAAGGTGAGCCGGTCGCCGACCTCGCGGGCGAAGGCGATCTCGTGGGTGACGACGACCATGGTCATCCCGTCGGCGGCCAGGTCGCGCATGACCTCCAGGACCTCGTCGACCAGTTCGGGGTCCAGCGCCGAGGTGGGCTCGTCGAAGAGCATCAGGGCGGGGCTCATGGCGAGCGCCCTGGCAATGGCGACCCGCTGCTGCTGGCCGCCGGAGAGCTGGTGCGGCCGCTTGTGCGCGTGGTCGGCGAGGCCGACCCGGTCGAGGAGTTCGAGCGCCAGCTTGCCGGCCTGGTCCTTGGGGGTGCCGAGGACGTGGACGGGCCCGCAGGCGACGTTCTCCTGCGCGCTGTGGTGGGCGAACAGGTTGAAGCGCTGGAACACCATGCCGATGTTCTTGCGGAAGGCCGCGTACTCCTTGGGCGACCAGGGGTGGTAGCGGCCGTCGCGGAGGGTGTGGCCGACCTCCTCGCCGAGCACGCGCAGGCTGCCGCCGAGCACCGGTTCGAGGCCGTTGATGCAGCGCAGGAACGTGGACTTGCCGGAGCCGGACGGGCCGATGACGCAGCTGACCTCGCCGGCGGCGACCTCGAAGTCGACGCCGTTGAGCACCTGGACGTCGCCGTAGCTCATGCGCACGCCCGTGGCGCGCACGACGGGGCTCACGCGGGCACCTTGGGCAGGACCTTGGCGGCGACGCCGCCGCGGCGGACGAGCCGGACGGCGTCGGAGCCGAAGCGGCGTTCCAGCCGGCCCTGCAGGAAGGTGGCGACGGTGGTCAGGAGCAGGTACCAGAGGCTGGCCACGATGAGCAGCTCCATGATCATGTTGTTGGTCTTGTAGATCTGGCTCGCGTTGGTCATCAGGTCGTGCCCGGCGACGACGTACACGAGTGAGGTGGTCTTCAGCATGGAGATGAACTCGTTGCCCGTCGGCGGGATGATGATGCGCAGCGCCTGGGGCAGCACGATCACCCGCATGCGCTTGGCCGGGGTCATGCCGAGCGCGTAGGCGGCCTCGCTCTGGCCGGTGTCGACCGCCTGGATGCCGGCGCGCACGGTTTCGGCGAAGTAGGCGGCCAGGTTGAGCCCGAGTCCCAGCATGGCGGCGGTGAACCCGGTCATCACCTGGTTGGTGTCCCACATGAGGCCGATCGAGGTGAACGGGATCTTGATGATGAGGGCCGGGAACAGGAAGGCCAGGTTGTACCAGAAGATGAGCTGGACCAGCACGGGCGTGCCGCGGAAGAACCAGATGTAGAGCGTCGCCAGCCGGCTCAGCACCGGGTTGTGCGCCAGCCGCATGATCGCGATGACCACGCCGAGCACCAGGCCGAGGATCGTGGCCAGGACGGACAGTTCGACGGTGACCCAGACGCCGGCCAGGATCCGCTCGTTGAACAGGTACGTGGCCACCGCGCTCCAGTCGAGGCGCGGGTTGACGACGATGAGGAAGAGCAGCCAGCCGAAGATCGCCAGGGCGGCCACGGCGGACAGGACGCGGCCCCAGTGACGGGTGCGGGCGACGGGGATCATGGCCCCCGACTGGCCGGCGATCGGTTCGGTGCGCACGCTACTTCCCGCCGTTGACGACGGCCGACTCGACGGCGAGCTTGTCGAGGTTCCAGGCGGCGAGGATCTTGCCGTACTCGCCGCTCTTGATCAGGGAGTCGAGCGCGCCCTTGACCGATTCGATGAGGGCGGTGTTGTCGGGCTTCATCCCGATTCCCCACGGGCTTTCGGTGCCTTCGAGCGCGATGGCTTCGACCTCGACCTTGGGGTCGGCGGCCTTGTAGGCGGCCACGACGTAGTCGGTGATGGTCGCCTGGGCGCGGCCGTTGATGACCTGGAGCATCGCCTCGGTGTCGCCGGGGAACTTGAGGATGTTCAGCGCCTGCTTGCCGCCGGACTTGCAGTCGGCGTCGTACTTCTCGGCGAGCTCCAGGGACGAGCCGTTGTCGACGACGGAGACGGTCTTGCCGCACAGGTCGGCGGGGGTGCTGACGCCGGCCGGATTGCCCTTCTTGACGAGCAGGCCGGAGCCGGCCTTCACGTAGTCGACGAAGGTGATCTTCGCCTGGCGTTCGGCGTTGTCGGTCATGGAGGAGATCACGAAGTCGTAGCGGCCGGTCAGCACGCCGGGGATCTGGGAGTTGAACTCCTCGTCCGTGAGCGTGTACTTGACGCCGAGCTTCCTGGCGATGGCCCTGGCCAGCGCGGGGTCGAAGCCGATGGCCGTCTTGCCGTCGCTCGCCCACAGCTCCATGGGCGGGTAGCCGATGGAGGAGACGACCTTCAGCCCCTCGGCCTTGACGTCCGCGGGGACCTTGGCCGCGAGCTCCTTGTCCGGGGTGATGGCGTTGATGACGCCGGCCGCCTTCTCCTCGGCGGGGGCCTGGTCGAGGACCACCTCCGCCGCGGGCTCCGCGTCGCCACCGGCGGCGGCGTCGAGGGACTGGGCGCCGCAGGCGGCGGTGGCGGCCAGCAGGGCGCCGCTGACGAGGAGGGTGGGGATACGGGTGTTCACGGGGGGTGGCTCTCCTTCAGGCTCGCTGCCAGCGGACTTCGCCGCCGACCACGGTGGTCATGACCTTGGTGCGCAGCACCGCGTCTGGCGACTCCTGGTAGGGGTCGGTGTCCACCGCGATGAAGTCGGCGAGCATGCCGGGGACGAGGAGGCCCTTGCGGTCCTGCTCGCCTGCCGCGTAGGCCGCGCCGAGGGTGTGCGCGGTGATCGCTTCGGCCATGCTCAGCCGCTGTTCCGGCTGCCAGCCGCCGACGGGGGTGCCGTCCTGGCGGGTACGGGTCACCGCGGCGTACAGCGCGGCGAACGGATCGGGGTGCTCGACGGGGGCGTCGGAGCCGAAGGCCAGCGCGACGCCGGCGTTCAGCATGCCGCGCCAGGCGTAGGAGGCCAGGTCGTGCCCGGCGAGCAGCGAGTCGACGAGGTCGATGTCGCTGGTGCAGTGGACGGGCTGCATGGAGGCGACGACGCCGAGCCTGGCCATCCTGGTCAGGTCGGCCGGGCGCAGGTGCTGGGCGTGCTCGATGCGGTGGCGCAGCCCGGGGGTGCGGCCGATGGCCTCGTAGGCGTCCAGCACGAGGTGGTTGGCCTGGTCGCCGATGGCGTGCGTGGCGATCGCGACGCCGGCGTCCGCCGCGGTCCTGAACAGCTTGACGAGGTCGTCGTACGGGGTGACCGCGATGCCGACGTTGTCCGAGTCGCCGGCGAACGCCTCGCTCATGTGGCAGGTGTGCGAGCCGAGCGCGCCGTCGCTGAAGATCTTGACCGGCCCGGTGCGGATCCAGTCGTCGCCCTGGCCGGTGCGGCGTCCTTCGGCGATGGCCGCTTCCAGGTGGACGGTCGGGATCGCCTTGTGCACGCGGATCTTGAGCTGGCCGGCGTCGCGCAGCCGCAGGTAGGCGTCGCGGCAGTCCTCGCCGTCGATGTCGTGCACGCTGGTGAGGCCGAGGGAGAGCAGTTCGTCCTGGGCGCGGCGCAGCTTGTCGCTCAGGTCGTCGGAGACCATGAGGGCGCGCAGCGGGTAGGAGGCGGACTCGCGCAGGATGCCGGTGGGCTCGCCGTTCGCGTCCCTGACGATCTCGCCGCCGACGGGGTCGGGGGTGGTGGCGTCGATGCCGGCCAGGCGCAGGGCGGCGGAGTTGGCCCACACGGTGTGGCCGTCGATGTTCGGCAGCGCGATCGGCAGGTCGCCGCTGACGGAGTCGAGCGCGTACCGGTCGGGCTGGGCCGGGGGGTTCCAGGTGTTGCTGTTCCACCGGCCGCCGAACAGCCAGGCGCCGGGGCGCAACCTGGCGACGTGCGCGCCGATCAGGGTGAGCGCGTCGGCCAGGGAGCGGACGTCGCGCAGGTCGATGGCGTCGAGGCTGTGGGCGTACTGGGCGGTGTGGATGTGGGCGTCGTAGAGGCCGGGCAGGACGGCGGCGCCGTCCAGGTCGACGAGTTCGGCGCCGTGGCCCGCGGCCTCGCGGACCTCGGCCTCGGTGCCGACGGCCACGAGGTGCTCGCCGTCCACGGCCATGGCCTGGGCCGGCGGGCGGCCGTCCGCCCCGGTGTGGATGGCGGCGTTGCGGTACACACGGATGCTCAAAGTGACTCTCAAGGGTGCTGGAGTGACGGTGAGCATCACTGTAGGAGTAGCTAAAAGAACGCGGAAGCGCTATAAACACGGCATTTAGCAACCCTGAGAGCAAGGAACGCTAATGCTGAAGCCGGAACACCTTCGCACTCTGCGTGAGGTCATCCAGTTGGGCTCCTTCGCCGCGGCGGCGAATCGGCTCGGCTACACCTCCTCGGCCGTCTCCCAGCAGATGGCCGCGCTGGAGAAGAAGATCGGCGTGCGGCTGTTCGAGCGCTCGGCGCACAGCGTGCTGCCGACCGACGCGGCGGAGGTGCTGGCCAGGCACGCCGAGACGGTCCTGGTCGACATCGAGCGCATGATCGCCTCCGTCCAGGCCGTGCACCGGGGCAGCGAGCGGCAGATCCGGCTCGGCGTGTTCCCGAGCTTCGCCGACCGGCTGGCCGAGGTGCTGGGGCAGCTGGAGCAGGCGGACCTGGCCGGGGTGCGGATCTCGGTCGCCGAGCCGTCGCAGCTCATCCCGCACCTGGGCGCGGGCGGCGAGATGGACGCGGCGATCGTCTACCAGGTGGGCAACTCGGGGCTGTCGTGGCCGTCGGCGCTGAGCAGGCGGTGGATCGCCGAGGACCGCTACCGGCTGGTGCTGCCCGCGAGCTGGCCCGACCTGTCGCCGTACCGGGCCGAGCAGCTCGTCGACCTGCCGTGGATCGTGCACCACCCGGGCAGCAGCGACGCCTCGTTCTTCGACGGCGTGTTCTCCCGCTGGGACCTGCACCCCCGGGTGGCCTGCCACTCCGACGACTTCAAGATCACGCTGTCGCTGATCGAGGCCGGGGTGGGCGCGGCGTTCGTCGCCGACCTGGCGCTGGCCCGGCACGGCCCCGGCGTCGTCGTCGCCGACGTGCCCTGGCTGAACACCAGCCGCAGCATCTTCGCCCTGGTCAGGCCGGACCGCGAGACCGCCAGGCTGCGGGCGCTCCTGGACGCCCTGGAGGTCTGAGCGCTATCAATTCCGCACAGCACCTTCGACAGGAGATCCATGGAACGCGCGGCGGCGATCGCCACTTCGGCCGAGGCCATCAGACGGCACGGTGACCACAACATCCTCATCGAGGCCGGCCCGGCCCCCGTGATCGACAGGCTGGCCACGCTCCCCGCCCGGCCGCCCGGCGGGCCGCTCGACGGCTGGACGTTCGTGGCCAAGGACATGATCGACGTGGCCGGCCTCCCCACCACCAGGGGCTCGATCCTGTACGGCGCCGAGGAGGCGCTGACGACCGCGCCGTGCGTCGAGGTGCTGGAGTCGGCCGGTGCGCTGCTGGTGGGCAAGGCCAACCAGCACGAGTTCGCCTGGGGTGTGACCAGCGAGAACCCGCACTGGGGCGACGTGCGCAACCCGCGCCACCCGCACCTGTCCCCCGGCGGCTCCAGCGGCGGCACCGCGGCGGCGCTGGCGGCCGGCATCGCCAGGTTCGGCCTCGGCACCGACACCGGCGGCTCGGTGCGGATGCCGGCGGCCTGCTGCGGCGTGGTCGGGCTGCGGCCCCGCGCGGGCTCGGTGCCGGGCGCGGGCGTCGCACCGCTGGCGCCGATGTTCGACGTGGTCGGCCCGATGGCCGCCTCGGTCGCCGACCTCGCCCGGGTGTGGGAGGTGCTGTCCGGCGCCCCCGTCGCCCCGCTCTCCTCCCTGGCCGGGTGGACGGTCGGCGTCGCCGAGGGCTGCGCGCAGGCCGCCGCCTTCGCCGCGCTCGGCGCCGGACTCCGCGAGGTCGCGCTGCCGTACGACATCCTCGCGCCCTACTGGACGATCGTCGGCGCGCAGGCGCGGCGCACGCACGAGGCCACCTACCCGAGGAACGCCGGTCACTACAGCGACGGCGTGCGCCGCAAGCTCGACGACGCCGGCCGGATCGGCCGCGACCGTTACGCGGCGGCCGTCGAGGCGCTGGGCGCCGCGCGGGCCGGGTTCGCCGACCGGACGACCGGGCTGGACCTGCTGATCATGCCCACGCTCGGCGGCCCCGCGCCCCGGGCGGGCTGCGACGAGGCCGCCGTCCGGGGCGAGGCCGGCCGGATCACCGCTGTGGTGTCCGCGCTCGGGCTGCCCGCGCTGGCGATCGGCGACCTGCAGTTGGTCGCCTGGTCCGAGGAGGCGGTGCTGCGTGCCGGGCTGGCCTGGGAGTCGCTGGGCGAGCCGATACCGCCGCCCCGCTGACCGCCCCACCCGTCAAGGGTGCGGCGCCAGGCTCCACGGATCGACGGGCACGACCCCGGTACAGCGTCCCGCCGGGTCGAGCAGCCTGCCGTACAACTTGGTCTGGCGCAGCACGACCTGCCGGTCGGCGACGGTCACGTACGGGAACTTCCGCTCCAGGCGCATCACCAGCGGGTGCAGGTCGGTGACGGCGTGCAAACCGACGGTGAGCAGCATGTTGCTGGTCCCGGCCAGGGCGGCGCAGGTGCGGGTCTCCGGCCAGCCGAGCAGCGCCGTGCCGGTCTCCTCCAGCAGCCGGTCGGGCAGGCGCAGCCACAGCACGGCGGAGGAGTGCCAGCCGGCGTGCGAGCGGGCCAGGTCGCAGCGGAAGTCGATGTCCTCGGTGGCGACGAGCCTGGAGAGCCTGCGCTGCACGGTCCGCTCGGAGGTGCCGACGGTCGCGGCCAGCTCGGCGTAGCCGGCCCGGCCGTCGGCCAGCAGGGCGTGGAAGAGCTGCCGGTCGATCCCGTCCATCCGCCGGGTGGACTCGGGCGGCCCGCTCCGCCTGGCCAGCCCGGCCGCCGCGCCCTGCGGCAGCACCCGCAGCCGCCAGCGGCACGACGCCTCGAACACGCGCGTCGCCAGGTGGGTGCGCACCTTGGCGACGCCGGGCACCCGGGGCAGGTCGGTGAGCAGGTAGTCGGCCAGCGCCGGCATCGAGGCCGCCGCGGCGATCACGAACAGGTCGTGCCCGGCGGCGACGTGCTGCACGGTGATCAGGTGCCTGGCCTCGGCCAGCGTCGCCGCGACCTCGACGGCCGCGCCCGCCGCGCAGTCGATCTCCAGGAACGCCATGCTCATCTCGTGCATCTGCCGTTTGCCGAGCGCGACGGTGGTCCACGCCTCGCCCGAGCCGGTCAGCCGCTGCCAGCGCCGCGCCGCCGTGGCCGGGTCCGAGCCGGTGGCCTGGCCGATGTCCACCCAGCTCGCCCGGGGGTTGATCTGGAGGGCGTCGATGAGCTCCAGCTCGGCCTCGGACAGCGGTCTGCCGGATTCCTGCACCGAGCCTCCCTGGATGACCGATTGCAGCATTTTTCGCGAAAAGTCACCTTATCCGGCGATCCTGTTGCCCGCGGCTGTCCCACCGGCCGCGAAGGAGAGGACGCATCCCGTGACCCGGTCGCACCACCGGCCGGCCCGTCCGCCGCGCCTGGTCGGCGTCCTGGGCGGCATGGGCCCCGCCGCCACCGCCGACTTCTACGGCAAGCTCGTCGAGGAGACCCCCGCCCACGGCGACCAGAGCCACGTGCCGGTCGTCATCTGGGGCGACCCGCGCGTCCCCGACCGCTCGCTGAGCCTGCTCGGCCTCGGCGAGGACCCGACCCCGCAGCTCCGGCAGGGCATCCAGGCGCTCAGCCGCGCCGGGTGCGAGGTGCTGGCCGTGCCGTGCAACACCGCGCACGCCTTCGTCCCCCGCCTCGCCGACGAGGCCGGCCTCGAGCTCGTCAGCATCGTCGAGGTCACCGCCGACGCCCTCGCCGCCGACGACGTCACCGCCGCCGGGCTGCTCGCCACCGCCGGCACCCTGCACTCCGGCCTGTACGCGCACGCGCTGCGCGGCCGGGGCGTCGCACCTCTCGAACCGTCAGGCGACGAGCAGGAGCGCGTGTCGGCGGCGATCGCCGCGGTCAAGGCCGGCGCCGTCACCCCGACGCACCGGCACGCCCTGGCCGAGGTCGCCCGCGCACTCGCCGATCGCGGCGCCGAACGGGTGGTCGCGGCCTGCACCGAGATCGTCCTCGCCCTGGACAGCCGCCGGGTGCCCGTCCCCGTCCTGGATCCGGCCCGCCTCCTGGCCCGCCGCGTCGCCGCCGTCTCCCTGGGTCTCCCGGACCGGTTCCCCCAGCGGGCTTGACCTTGACGCCGGGGTCAACGTTCTAGCGTCCCGGCATGACTGCTCCCACCCCAGCAGCCCGCCTCCGGTCCACCACGGGACACGGCCGCTCCCCCGCGTGGCTGCTCTGCCTGGCGCTGCTGACGTTCGTCATCGGCACCGACGACTTCGTCATCGCCGGCGTGCTCGGCGAGATCGCCGCCGACCTCCGGGTGACCGAATCGGCGGCCGGCCAGCTCGTCACGGCGTTCTCCCTGGCCTACGCCGCCGCCGCGCCCCTGGCCGCCGTGGCGACCGCGCGGCTGCCCCGCCGGGCCGTCATGATCTGCGGGATGCCGGTCTTCGCCGCGCTGAACGCCCTGGCCGCGCTCGCTCCCACGTACACCGCCCTGATGGTCTGCCGGGTCCTGGCCGCGGTCACCGCCTCCATGATCACCCCGGCCGCGTTCGCGACCGCCGCCGTCCTGGCCCCGCCTGGGCGGGCGGGCCGGTTCATGGGGACCGTGGCGACCGGGCTGACCCTGTCGCTGCTCGCGGGCGTCCCGCTCGGCACCTGGCTGGGCGGCCTGTCCGGCTGGCGCTCGACCATGCTGTTCGTCGCGGCCCTGGCGCTGGTGACGGCCGCCGGCCTGGGGCTGTTCATGCCCGCCCTGGACAAGGCGCCGCCCCTCACACTCGGGCGGCGGCTGGCCCCGCTGGCGAGCCGTCCCGTGCTCGTCTCGCTCGCCGCCATGGTGCCCGGCGCAGCCGGCGGGCTGATGACGTTCGTCTACATCGACCCCATCGCGCACGCTCTGTCCGGGGTGACCACGTACGGGCTCGCGCTGCTCATCGCGGTGATCGGCGTCGCGGGGATGGCCGGGGCGTGGCTCGGCGGCCGGGGCGCCGACCGGCTGGGCCCCGAGCGCACGATCTTCCTGGCTCTCGCGGTGCAGAGCGCGGGCACACTGACGCTGACCGCGCTGGCGTGGCTGTGGCCCGGCCGGACGCCGGCGCTGCTGCTCGCCCTGGTGCTGGCCTGCTGGCAGATCGGCGGCTGGGCGTTCAACGCCCCCAGCCAGGCGCGGCTGCTGCGCATCGCCGGCCCTTCCGGCACGGAGGCCCTGGCGCTGAACACCAGCGCCATGTACGCCGGCATCGCCGTCGCGGGCTCGGCCGGCGGGCTGGCGCTGGCCGCCGGAGGCGCGGCGGGGGTGCTGCTGGCCGGTTCCGGATTCACGCTGCTCGGCCTGGCCATGTTCGCGCTGGCCTGCCGCCGCTAGCCTGCACAGGAAAGGCCGACGACCGTGGGAGCAACCGTGCGCATCGGAGAGCTGGCCCGCCGGACCGGGACGACCACCCGCGCCCTGCGCTACTACGAGCAGCAGGGCCTGCTCACCGCCGTCCGGGGCGGCAACGGCTACCGCGAGTACGACCCGTCCGCCGAGACCCTGGTGCGCAACATCCGCACGCTGCTGGCCGCCGGGCTCACCTCGGACGACATCCGGCAGATCAGCGGCTGCCTTACCGTGGACCTGGCGGGCGAGCCCCCGTGCGACGCGGCCGTCAAGCTGTACGAGCAGCGCCTGCGGGCCGTCGAGGAACGCATGGACACCCTCGCCGACCTGCGCTCCCGCCTCCAGGCCGAGCTCCGGGCGCTGCGGTCCGGCCCCGGCCTCAGCGCGTGACGAACGTCTGCACGAGCCGGAAGCGGTGACCGAACGGGTCGCGGAACATGGCGTCGATCCCGTACGGCCGCTCCTCCGGCTCCTCGACGAACTCGACCCCGGCGCCGCTGAGCTGCTCGTACGCGCCCCGGCAGTCGTCGGTCTCCAGGTGGAACCCGCCCGCCGTCCCCTTGGCCACCAGCTCCAGCACCTGGTCACCGGTGCCGTCGTCGACGACCGGGGGCCGGGGGACGTTCAGGATGAACGACACCTCCGGCTGCCCGGGCGGCCCCACGGTGAGCCAGCGGTATCCGTTCATCTCGGGCATCGAGACGTCCTCGCGGACCTCCATGCCGAGCTTGCCGACATAGAAGTCCAGCGCCTCGTCCTGATCGGGCACCCACAGGTTGGCGTGCGTGAGCCGCAGCCGCATCGCTCAGGCACTCCCCTCGGCGCGCACCGGCCGACCCCACGCCCGCAGCACACAGGCCGGGACGCGCGCCCGGTGCGCGGCCGGTGCGAACCTCGCCCGGTAGGCCGTCGGCGACAGGCCGAACGTCCGCCCGAAACTCGTGGTGAACGCGCCGACGCTGAGCAGGCCCACCTGCCCGCAGATGTCGCTGACCGTCCGGCCGGTGGTCAGCAGCAGCGCCGCGGCGCGCTCCATCCGGCGGGTCAGCAGATACTGGTGCGGCGTCTCCCCGAAGGCCCGCCGGAACTCACGGCTGAAATGCGCCTTCGACATGTACGCGGCCCGCGCCACCTCGGCCACGTCCAGCGGCTCGGCGTAGCGGCTGTCCATCAGGTCCTTGGCGCGTAGCAGGCGCCTGTGCTCCGGAACCGTCCCCATGCGGCCAGTATCGCGAACCGCTATGCGGCCGTGTAGGTGAGCGCCACGACCCCCGTGGCGAACGTCCGGCAGTCGAGGAGCTTGAGCGGCAGCTCGCCGAACCCCTGGTCGAACAGCCGCCGCCCGCTGCCGACGACGACGGGGTTGACCAGGAGGCCCAGCTCGTCGACCAGCCCGGCCCGCAGCAGCGACCTGACGAGGGTCGGGCTGCCGGTGGTGAGGATGTCCGGCCCGTCGCCCCGCCTGAGCGCGGCCACCTCGGCCACGGCGTCACCCTTGATGAGCGTGGAGTTCTCCCACTCGGCCGCCTCCAGGGTGGTGGAGGCGACGAGCTTGGGCGTCTTGTTCATGGCGTCGGCCATCGGATTGCCGGCCTGCGTCTGGTGCGGCCAGAACGCCGCGAACTGCTCGTAGGTGTGGCGGCCCAGCAGCATGGCGCCGACCCCGGCGCGCCGCCTGGCGAGCTCGGCGCCGATCTCGCCGTCGAAATAGGGGCCCTGCCATTTCTCCGGCGACTCCACGACGCCGTCCAGGGAAATGAAAAGACCGCAGATCATCTTGCGCATGGTTTCTCCAGGGAAAGGCCTCGTACCGGCTCGGGAACGAGGCTTCCACCGGGCTCAGCAGCACGTCAACGGCGCTGCCTTCTCGAAACCTGCTGTTCTGCGCGGCGCGCTACTTGGCGTCCATCAGCGCGATCCAGTCGTTCACCAGCTTCTCCAGCGTCGCCTTGGCGGCCGTGACCTCGTCCATGCTGCGCAGCTTGGCGTAGGCCTTGCCCTTGGGGCCCGGCTCCAGCAGGCCGGTGTCGTCCGTCAGCAGGGCGCCCTGGTGGAAGATGACCGCGACGCAGTCCTTGAGCCTGGGGTTGAACGTGGCCAGCTCCTCCTTGTAGCTGAAGCTGGGGCCGCCCCATTTCACGTCTTCCTCGATTTCCGGATGCGCGCTGATGATGGCCCTGACGGCGGCCATCTCTTCCTTCAGCGGGTGGTCGAGCTTGTCGAGGAAGTCGTCAACCTTCGCGGAGTTGGACATTTCGCAAAGCTAACACCGGCTGCGGTCCCGTCAGCTTCTTCCATCGTGCTCGACCGGCGTTCCTACTCCTGGCCCTCCTCGGGCAGGCCGTTGTCGAACTGCTTCGGCTGCACGTGCTTGTGCGGCCCGCCCCGCTCGGCCTTGGCCAGCGCGGCGGTGTCCGGGTAGTCGGTGACGAAGGCGTCCACGCCCAGGTCCAGGTGGGCGCGGTACTCGGCGAGCGCGTCACCGTGGTCCGTCGGGACCTGGCCCCGGCGCAGCGGCCCCGGCAGGTACTGGTTCTCGCTGCGGAAGGTGTAGACGCCGATCTTCAGCCCCGCCCGGTGCGCGTCGGACACCAGCGTCGTCGGCTTGCCCCAGCTTCCGTCCGGGTTGACGGGGATGGCGGAGGACTTGTCCGGCCCGATCCACTGCGCGTACTCGGCGATCTTCGCCAGCCCCTCGGGCTTCATCATGTCGGCGTACGTCGTCGGGTCCCCGGCCGCCTTCAGGTCGTACGGCTGGCCGCTGGTGCCGAGCGCCTGCCACAGCGGCACGCGCAGGTCCTTGGCCACCCGCTTCAGGCTCGACGGCTCGAACGACTGCACCACCACGGCGCTGTTCGGCCGGTTGAGCCCGTTGCGCTTGACCGTCTCGATCAGCGGCTCCTCCAGCGGCAGCCCGATGGACCTGAAGTACGTCGGGTGCTTGGTCTCGGGGAACACGCCGACCCGCTTGCCGTACTGGCGCGACATCCGCTCGGCCAGGTCGATCACCTCCTGGAAGGTGAGCACCTGGTAGTAGCCGTTGTAGACGGTGTTGCGCTGGCGGATCGACGGCAGCCGCTCGACCGCGCGCAGCGTCTTCAGCTCGGCCAGGGTGAAGTCCTCCGTGAACCAGCCGGTCACGTTCCGTCCGTCGATGACCTTGGTGGTCCTGCGGGCGGCGAACTCGGGGCGCAGGGACACGTCGGTGGTGCCGGAGATCTCGTTCTCGTGCCTGGCCACCAGCACGTGGTCCTTGGTCGGCACCAGGTCGGGCTCGATCCAGTCGGCGCCCAGGGCGACGGCGAGTTCGTAGCTGCCCTGCGTGTGCTCGGGGCGGTGGCCCGCCGCGCCGCGGTGGCCGATGACGACGACCTGGGACCGGTCCGGCTTCCCCGCCGCCACGGCCGCGGTCGGGGCGGGGGCCGGGGTCGCGGCGGCGGCTCCTCCGGCACCGGCCACGGCTGCGGCTCCGGCGAGGGGGGTGAGGACGGCGAGGGTGGTGGCTGCGATCTTGCGCACGTGAAGCTCCCTGCGGCAGCTGCACCGGAGACTCTCACCGGTGATCACCGCGCGGATTATGGTACGGACCGAAATCCCCCAATGGGACAACAATGGCGAAATTTCCGGTGACCGGCATGGCAACGAGCCTGTGCCTCCGCCGAGCCGGTCACCGGGGGCCGCCGGCGTGCAGGGCTTCCCGCTCCCACTCGGGGCGTGGCTGCGTGTGCAGCCGCCAGTAGTGCTCGGCGATGTCGTCCGGGTCGAAGTCGGTGCCCGGGGCGACCGGACCCGCCACGGTCACGCTCGCCACGTGCACCCCGGCGGGCCCGTACTCCTGGTCGAGCAGCGTGACCAGCGTCCGCACGCCCGCCTTGCCCAGCGAGAGGCTCACGTACTGCGGCTTGGGCTCGGGCATGCCGCCGGTGACGAGGAACGTCCCGTGGCCGCGCGCCGCCATCGCGGGTGCGAGCCGGGCGGCGGCGTTGAGCGCGCCGACCACGTTCACCGCCCACGCCTCCATGTGCCCGCGCACCGACAGCTCGCCCGGCCGGTCGGCCCGGATGATCGCGGCGTTGTACACGACGACGTCCGGCACGCCATGCGCCCTGACCGCCTCGTCGAGCGCGGCGCGCAGCGCGGCCTCGTCGGTGCTGTCCGCCTCCAGCCGCAGGACCGGAACCCCCTCGGCGGCGACCGCCTCCCCCACCGCGCGCAACGTCCGCCCGCTCCGCGCGACCAGCGCGATCGACATCCCCTGCCTGGCGAA
Organism: Nonomuraea sp. NPDC023979; assembly: GCF_040639085.1. Classification (NCBI taxonomy): domain Bacteria; kingdom Bacillati; phylum Actinomycetota; class Actinomycetes; order Streptosporangiales; family Streptosporangiaceae; genus Nonomuraea; species Nonomuraea sp. NPDC023979. The sequence continues at coordinate 140,980 of NZ_JBEZZG010000006.1, read as the reverse complement.
CCGGCGAGCCACCGCCTGCCCGATCCCCGGCCCCGCCCCGATGATCACCGCGCTCGACACCGACATCTCCCCCTTTTTCGTGACCAGTGATAATTGGGGACGGTAAGGCGTCACATCGATGTGAAGGTCAAGCGGAAGGAGCCGGATGCGCATCGGCGACCTCGCCCACCGGACCGGGGTGCACCGGCGGCTGCTTCGCTACTACGAGGAGCAGGGCCTCCTCAGCCCGGCCCGGCTGGTCAACGGCTACCGCGAGTACAGCGAGGCGGACATCGCGACCGTGCGCCACATCCGCGCCATGCTCGCCGCCGGGCTCCCCACCGCGGTCATCGGCCGTGTCCTGCACTGCGTCCACGACACGGACACCGGCCTGCCCGTGCCGGCCGACTGCCCGGCCTTCATCGAGGCCCTGCACCACGAACGCACCCGCATCGCCGACGCGATCGCCGCACTCCAGACCTCCCAGGACCTCCTGGACGCCCTCCTCAACACGGCCCAGCGCCGTCGGGCGTGACCGCGAGCAGGCCGGTCCCCCGCACCTTCGTGTCGCCGCTCAGCGTGAACGGCGTGACGCCGAAGGCGGCGGCCACCTCGGGAGCCAGCTCGAAGGCCGCCACCGTCCACTCCTCGACCTGCTCGGCGCTCGCCGCCCGCAGATCACCGTCGGCCGGCAGCCCGAGCTCCAGCAGCTTCACCCGTTCGCAGGGCAGCGGAGTGCCGAGGGTGAGCGAGGCGTCGTCCGGCTCGCCCGTTGCCGCGTACCGGCGGATCACCTGGCCGTTCTCCGCCACCAGCCAGGCCGACCCGTCGTCCTGCGCGCCGAAGTAGTAAGCCTGCGCCGCTCCGTACCGGTCACTGAGCTCCTGGCACGACCGCAGCACCTCCGCATGCCGCTCACCGCAAGGATCGCACCAGGCCCCCATCACCAGGGTCCAGCCGTCCACCTCGGGAGAGACGAACACCCGCGAAAGGTGCTCACGGTCCCCCGGCTCGCCATGCCCATCGGCGTCGATCACCGCACGCGCCTCGGCGAACGTGACCGGCCGAGGCGACGACAACCCCAGGATCGCCATGACCCCGGCCTGATCACCGGTGGGAACCGCGATCCAGTAATTCCAGCACGTCGAGATCGGCTCAGCCCGATCACCCGCAGTCGCCCGCACCCGCCCACCATGCCAGAACGCCCGACCTCCGCCCATCCCACGTACGGGGGGTGACATTCTCCCTACCCACGCGCACCCAGGAGTGATCGAAGGGGCAGTCTGGAACCATGTCGAAGAATCCGGCAGAGCAGGGGCGGACGGCCGCTCCGCAGCCGTGGCGGGCCGTGCGGATCGCCGCGATCACGGTGCTGGGGGTCTCGGCGCTGACCTGGTTCGTCACCGACCCGCTCCACGTGCCGGAGGACGTGCTGGAGACGCTGGACCAACGGGCCAGCGTGATCGGCATGTTCACCGGCGCGGCCGGGCTCGTCATCGCGACCCTGGGATTGCGCGCCCAACTCCAGAACCGTCCCGCCGACACCGTCCCCTCCCCCACGGTCACCCCGGCCCCCCGACGTCGTACGACCATGCTGCTCGCGACCGTCCCCGCCGCCGCGGCCCTGATCGTGCTGGCCGTCGTCTGGATCGCGCTGCCGGGCGGCCCGCCCCGCTACGAGGCCGAGACGGGCGTGCCCCACAAGGCCGTGCCCCTCAACGGTGTCGACGGCGCGTCGAACCGCGCCTCGATGGGCTATCTGAACGAGCCGGACAGCTGGGTGGACATCCGCGTACAGGCACCCCAGGCCGGCACCTACACCGCGCACGTGCGCTACCGCGCCGGCGATGGCCACGCGCGCCACTTCGTGACGGTTAATGGCCAGGACAGGCAAATCCTGGAATATCCCGCGCTCGGCTGGGGAACCTGGGCGACCGCCTCGCTCCCGGTGAAGCTGAACCAGGGCTGGAACACGCTGCGCTTCCAGCATCACAACAGGTTCGCCGAACTGGACTACATCGAAATCACCTGACCAGATTTCCGCACGCAAAGACGGTCTCCCCTATCGGCGTGCATCACGTCGTTAGAGTGCTTTCGTGATTCTTTCCAGCCGATCCGCCCGGTTTCCTGTCGCTTTACTCACGGCCATGCTTCTGCTGACCGCCTGCTCAGAGCGCGTAAGGGGCGCCTCCGTACCTACGAAAAAGAGCCCATCGGCGCGGCCGTTGGTCGATCTGCGCAAGGAGGTGAAGCGGAAAGGGAAAGTCCTGCTGCACCACATTGCCAAAAGCGGCGAGACTGATTGGACAGGCGAACTGAAGGTGGGGAACTCGTACAAGCTGGCCGTGGACTGCACCGGCTCCTGGGGGGAGCTGGCAATAGTGCTCAGCGAGAGCTTCCGGACGACGCGGCGGTGCAGCGCTGGCTATACCACGTTCACGTTGGACAACTACCCCGCCAAGAAACCGAGACCGCGCACGTTGACCATCAAGGCGCCGCCTGACGCCCGCTGGACGGTGATGGTGGCCGGCATTTACAAGAAGAAGAAATAGGGCAGCGCGGCTGTGATCCCGAGATACGCGACGCCGCACCTGAGACAGAGCGCGCCTTCCTCACCACCGCCCACCGGCTCATCGCGGCCCGCGTACGCCCGGTGTACGCGATGAACGAATCGACGACCCTGCGCCTGGGGCGGGGTTCGTGCAGCCGGCGGATGGCGCTGCTGGGACGGCAGCACCGCTCCTCCTGCGACCTGTCCGGGCATGTCCTGGCCGATCTGGGCTGCTTCGACTCCCGTGACGACCTGTTCGACCGGCACGGTCAGACCCTGTGCCTGCCGGTACGCATCCCCGCCGATCTCATCATGAGCCGCCGGGCGGCTTGAGCGCCGCTATCCGAGGTCCTGGGCCCGGTGGAGGCCCAGGCTCCGGTTCAGGCGCCCGGTCAGCCGGGTGACCGTGACGCGGGGCAGCAGGCGGGGCGCCCAGGTCATCGCCCGGTTGATCGTACGGCCCGGGTAGGAGTTGACGGCGCCCTTGGCGAAGGCGTCGAGGGTTCTGGCCGCGACGCCTTCGGGGGCGTCGGTGAACGCCGGGTTCATGGTGGCGGAGGTGCCGTCGAAGAACGACGTGTCGGTGGCCCCGGGATGGGCTCCCATGACGCGGACCCCCGTGCCGCGCAGCTCCTCGGCGAGGGCCTCCGTGAACGACAGCACGAACGCCTTCGTCGCCGCATAGCTGGCCTGGTACGGCATCGACTGGAAGGCGGCGGTCGAGGCCACGTTGATGATCCCGCCATGTCCCCGGTCGACCATGCGCCTGCCGAGCACGTGGCTCAGCTTCATCAGGGCGGTGACGTTCAGCTCCACCGAGCTGACGTTCCGCTGGAGCGAGCTGGTCAGGAACGGGCCGACGGCGCCCGCGCCCGCGTTGTTGACCAGCAGGTCGACCGTACGACCCTGCCGGTCCAGCTCCTCGACCAGGCCCGTCACGCCGCCGGGCCCGGCGAGATCGGCGGCCACCGGGGTCACCTCGACCTGGTGCGCCTGGCGGATCTCGCCGGCGACCCGGTCCAGCGCGTCGCCGGAGCGGGCCACGAGGACGAGGTTCGCCCCGCGCCGCGCGAGCTCGCGGGCGTAGGCGGTGCCGAGCCCTCTGGACGCGCCGGTGACGAGCGCGGTGACGCCACGGTATCCGTACATGATCATTCCCATCTACTTCGAGCCTCAAACGAAATGGACGCTATCAGCTTCGAGACTCGAAACAAACTGGTACGCTCACGGCATGACGAGGCAGATACTGGAGCAGGTGGTACGGGCCAACCACGAGCTCTTCATGCTGACCGGTGACCGCATCGCCAAGGCACTCGACGAGCTCCGCCTCACCTACGCGACGGCCCAGGCGCTCTGGGCGATCGACCCCGCGGGGCCCGCGCCGTCGATGAAGGCCCTGGCGGAACGCCTGTTCTGCAACGCCCCCAACCTCAGCTTCGTCGTCAACCAGCTGACCGATCGCGGATACGCGGAACGCGCCGTGGACCCGGGCGACCGGCGTTCGCGGGTCGTGGTGCTGACCGAGCAAGGCCGGCAGGCACGCGAACGCGTCATCGACGTCACGCTCGCCCAAACCCCGTTCGCCCACTGCGACCCCGAAGACCTGAGCCGGCTCGCCGAAATCCTCCAGCGCGTGCTGACCAGGGCGCGATGAGGCCGACCCGGTCGTGGCCTACGAGGGGAGCCACGAGGGCCACCAGGGAAGCACGCAATCACCCGGAGTGCCCTCGCCCGCCAGGTCGTACACCGTCATGGCCACGGGCCCGGCGACGGAGCCGGCGACGGTGAGAGCGAGCAGCAGCACCCCCGGCCACACCCGCCCGGCCGGCCACGGCAGCCGGGCCAGCAGGTGGAAGGACTGCGCGCCGAGCGCCGACAGCACCGAGACAGCCGGGAAGATCACGATCCTGCTCGGGGCCCAGCCCGTGCCGGCGAACTTCTCACCGGAGCCCAGGTCACCCAGGCAGTAGAGCTGCGCCCGAGCCACCAGGTGAATATCGAGGAACGTCCCGAACGTCGCGCACGCCAGGGCGATGACCGCGGAGAGCCCGCAGCCGAACGCCCAGTAGACCTCACGTGCCTGTGGCCTTCGCCGCACCGTCACGGCGTCATCGAAGCAGACCCGTATGCGGACGACGCGCAGCCTGTGTGCGGATCCGGTGCAGGGAGCCCGCGGCCGGCGTGGTCTCGGCGCGCACGCCGGAGAAGGCCGGCAGGCGTCCCTGCTGAGCCACATGGCCGGGGTACGCATGCCGTCACGTACGGTGCCGGCCGTCATGCGGGCGTCCATGACGAGACCGCCCTGACCGCCCTCAGCTGAGCATCACCCGCCGGGCGGCGGCGTGGCGTCACCGATGTCGCCCGCCGAAGGGTCCGCCACGACCTCGCACGGCTCGACGGGCCCGGTCGTCAGCCGCCCGCTGAACTGCCAGGCGACCCCGGGACGCTCCACCGTGGGCGTGACCGGATTCTCGCTGACCTCGATCATCGCGATCTGGCCCGGCTGGATGTGGCGCGGGTAGATGGTGATGCCGTCCTGCGGGCGGATCGCCTGGTACGAGATCGACTTCTGCAGTCTCTGCCGAAGCCTGGCCTGCGTGGCGGCATCGTTGCTCGACAGTTCCTCCCTGGTCGCGCCGAAGTGGTCACCCTTGAGGAAGGGCGCCCGGTTGTTTCCGCAGCGCTTGCCGAGAGGCAGGTAGGTGATGTCGGCCCGCACCCCCCAATCGGCCAGCTCCTTCTCAAGGTGCTCGGGGTCCCGGAAGTCGTAGATCTTGAGGTTGATCGATCCGTCCTGGTTCTTCGTCAGGGCGTACGCGGGCTCGGCGGAACCGAGCAGGGGAGGCACGGCCACGCCCACCGCGACGGCCGCCGCCACGGCCGCGCCCATCGCGAGCCACCGCCCGGTGCGCCGACCGAACCGGGGCGGCGGCGCGGTCGCCTCCCGGACGAGCCGGAGCCGTTGCCGGGCCAGGGAGCGGGGCGGCTCGTGCTCCAGTTCCTTGATGAGCGTCTTCAGGTCATCCATGATCGTTCTCCTCCAATGGGTTGACTCCGCCCAGCGTGTGGCGGACCTTGCGCCGGGCCCGATTGAGCCGCGACTTGACCGTGCCGACCGGGATGCCGAGCGCGCGGGCCGCTTCCTCGTACGTCATGTCGCTCCAGGCGACCAGCAGCAGGACGTCGCGGTCGCCCCGCGACAGCAGCGCGAGCGCGTTCAGCAGGACCGTCCGCGACCCTTGGGCGGTCAGCTCGCGGGTGATCGCCTCTTCCGGCCCTTCGACGGGCCGGGCCGGGCTCTGCCGTTCCAGCGCCCGGTAGCGGCTGACCTCGGTCCGGCGGTGGCCGGTGATGAGCTTGGTCGCGATCCCCAGCAGCCACGGCCGGGCATCGCGGTAGAAGCTGTCGTACGCGTCGCGCCGGCGGAAGGCGATCAGGAACGTCTCCCCGACAAGGTCCTCGGCGAGTTCCGGGCCGAGCCGGAAGGAGATGTACCGGTAGAGCGTCGCGGCATGGCGGTCGAACAGGGCGGCGAACTTCTCCGGATCATCGAGCGAGCCTGCGATGATCTCGGAGTCCACCACCGCTGGTGACGTGTCGGTCACCATAGATGATCTGTTTCCAGCATGGGACCCCCTTCGAGATGTCATCTGTGTCTTGTCACGAGAGCCGGAAGTGTTCACCGGTGCCGTCGCCGGGGTCCTGAAACGACGAATCCCGCCCGATCGCGATGATCGGACGGGATCCCGTCGGCTATGCCTGGTCAGGGGGTCATGCCGGGCCGGGGTCCTGGACGTCCGGCCCGGTCGCGCCCCCGTACGTGGCGATCTTGTACTCGACCGCCGTGAGGGAGAGGGTGAGCTCACGGATCCGGCGGCGGATGGTGTCGCGATGCTCGACCAGCACATCGAGCCGCTCCGGCACCGTGTGCGCCCCGGAGTCGACGAGCGAGATGTAGTGCTGCAGGTCGCGCATCGGCATGCCGGACAGCCGCATCCGCGTGAGGAACACCAGCCGCCGGACCACGTCGGCGTCGTAGACGCGATGCCCGTTGCCGTCACGGGCCACCTCGACCAGCCCGGCCCGCTCGTAGTAGCGCAGCGTGTGCGGCGAGATGTCGAGAAGGTCCGCGACCTCGGCGATCGTCATCGTCTCGGGCAGATCGCCCAGGTCGGCCAGGCGGTGGATCGCCTCGACCGACAGCGGCCCGTCGTCCCCGAGCGCCGCCAGCGCCCTGGCCATCAGCTCGTCGGTAGCCATGACCACGAGCCTAGACGGGCCGTACCGATGCGGGGACACCCGCGAAGTCGGCGCTGCGGGCGACCTCGGCCCACCGCTCGACCTCGTCCAGGCCGCGCCGGTAGGCGCCCGAGATGCGCTCGACCGCCTCCCGCCCCAGCGGCAGCCGCAGCGGCACCTCGTCGCCGTGCGCGAGGGACACGATGATCTCGGCCGCCCGCACCGGGTCGCCTTCCTGGCGGCCGTCGGTCCCGGCCATGTCCGCCCGGACGTTGGCGAGCAGGTCCCGGTACGTCGCGGACGGCTCGGCGAACTCCAGCACGTCGCCCCCGTTGAAACCGGTCCTGAACCGGCTCGGCTCGACGATCATCACGCGGACGCCGAACGGCGCGACCTCCCCGGCCAGGGCCTCCGACCAGCCTTCGAGCGCGAACTTCGACGCCGAGTACGCCGACACGCCGGGGAACGACGTCCGCCCGCCCTGGCTGCTCATCTGCACGATCGTCCCCGTCCCCCGCTCGCGCATGGCGGGCAGCACCGCGCGGATGAGCGCGGCAGGGCCGAACAGGTGCAGATCCATCAGCTCCCGCAACTGCGCGTCGCTGACCTCCTCGACCGCTCCGACCACGGCCCGGCCCGCGTTGTTGACCAGCACATCGATCTGACCGAAACGGTCGAGACTGTCCCGTACGAGGCGCTCGGCCCCGGCGACGTCCCGGGCGTCGAACGCCGCGACCAGGCAACTGTCCGGGTACTCGGCCGCCAGGTCGGCCACGCTCCCGGGCCTGCGTACCGCCGCCACCACGCGGTCGCCCGCCTTGAGCGCCGCCTCCGCCAGTGCGCGCCCGAATCCGCGGGACGCGCCGGTGATGATCCAAGTCCGTGTTGTCATGGCGTGGACGCTAGGCGTTGGAGCGCGCTCAAACGCAAACCGTCGCCGGCTCGGTCAGATGAGGGGCGAGGTCACCCGCAGGGACCACTCGTCCTCGCGCGGGTTCGCGTCGATCCAGGCGATCACCGGCCGGCCGGTGCCGGTGAGGGACATGGCCAGCTGCTCCGGGACGTTCCCCGCCTTGGCGATCCTCGTGGCCCGGCAGGCGGTGCCCCGGCAGGAATGGACGACCAGGTGCGCGTCGGCGAACGTCGCCACCAGCGCCCGGTCGCCGGAGAGCACCAGGCCGGGCGGGTCCTCGTGACGATCCCCGGCGAGCGTGGCGCTCTGCGCCCTGGAACAGGCCCGGTCCTGGCAGTCGAGCAGCTTGATCGCGCCGGCTGCCGGGTCGCCGTAGGCGATGACCGGCCGCCCGTCCCGCCGTACGGCCAGGGACAGGCCGCGCATCCGGGCCCCGGCTGCCGTCAGCGGCGGTCCCGGCGTGGTCACCGTGGCCGACGCGCAGTCCGCTGTCCCGCAGGTCACCAGGGAGACCGCGCCGCTGTCACCGTCACGAACGGCGGCGACAGGCCGGCCGTCCGGGCCGAAGGCGACCTTCAACGCGTGCTTGTCGCTGGTCCCCGCGATGTCACGCCTCAGCCGTACCGGGGTATGCCGCACCGGATCGGCGCACGCGAGGTCGCGGCACGAGGTGAAGGTCAGCGTCTTGGCGTCGTCGGGCCTGTCGGCCTGAACCAGGACCACGCCGCCCGGGTGGGCCGCCACCGCCAGTCTCGACCACAGGAACTGCCCGTCGTCCTTGGACCACCAGGCGATCGGCTTCCCGGGAGCCGAGCAGCGGGCCTGGTCGCAGGCCGCCAAGCGGAGCCGGTAGTTGCGCTCCGCCTGGTCCCAGTCCCAGGAGGCGACCACCGTCCTGCCGTCGGGCAGAGCCGCGGTCGCGGCGAACCGGTCGGTGCGGTTGTCGCCCGCGTAGAAGATGTCCAGGTCGGCGCAGGTGAGGTCCGGGCAGGTCAGCATCCTGGGCGCGTCGTCGTCGAAGCCCTGCATGTACATCGCGAGCTTCGGCCCGGGAGAGACGTACAGCGCCGTGAGGTCCCGCGACCACACGACAGGCCCGCGGTCGCCGCCGTCGTCGTCCGCTTCGTCCGCTTCGTCCGCCGGGGACAACGCGGCCACGTGGTCGGAGACCTCCACCCACCCCAGCGGGTTCACCGCGGCGACGACGCCGGTCACCAGGCCGGGCAGCACGAGCAGCGCCAGGATCGGTGCCGTCCGGGTACGCGCTCCGTCCCGCTCCGGTAACCGGTCGACGATGGCGCGCAGTTCGGGACGGCCCACCTCGTGCCACTGCTTCGCGATGCGGTTCAGGAAGACCACGGCGAGCACGGCGGCCTGGAACGCGGACAGCAGGACGGCGGCGGCCGAGTTCACCGCGACGTTCACCGGATAGGGCAGGCGGTCGGCCACCCAGTCGAAGCCGCCGGCGGCCAGGCCGTGCAGGATGATCACGCCGATCGCCAGCAGGAGCGGCGAGGTGAACCGCATCGTCGCCACGAGCCGGTACGCCCGGCGCAGCGCCGCGAACGGCCCCAGCTCCTCCAGCAGCATGGCGGGCATCGCCAGCAGGCCGGGCATCAGGGCCAGTCCGACGACCACGATCGCCGCGATGCCCGCCCACGGGTTCACGAACACGGTCAACGCCACCCCGGCAGCCGCCGTCAGTGCCAGGAAGGCGACCTGGACGAAGGCGAGCGCGGTGAGCCCTCGCCCCCGACGTACCGCCACCCGGAGCGCGGACCGCCAGGGCACCGGCCAGCCCAGCACCCGGCCCGCGGCCATGAGCATGGTCGCGCCCCCGGCGACCGCGGCGGCGGGCACGCCGATCAGCACCAGCACGCCGAGCCAGGCGAACAGCGGCACATCCGCGTCCCCGACCAGCTCGATCCGCCCGTTGACCACCAGAAGCCGCCCGGCGGCCGCGATCGGCAACAGCGCCGCCGCCAACAGGCCGACCGGGATCGACAGCACCGTCGTGGGCACCATCAGCGTGAACAGGTGGCGTAGGACGCGCGTGCCCACGATGCTCAATGCCGACGTTCCGACCAGCGCGGCCCGCATGCGTTCCGCCCAGACGTCCGCCACCGCGCCGGAATTCTCTGCCATGCGGAAGATCCAACCAGGCCCACTTTCAACTCACTGAACAATTCCGGCCGTTCCCGGAACAGGCGGACTCCCTCCCTTGAGGAATTCCGTCCCCCGGCGAACGATCTCCCCACGCGCCCCGCAATTTGACCTCAACCCGCCTTGAGTTCCTAGCGTGATCTGCAATTCCGGTCCGAACGTCCAGGAGGATCACCATGCGGATCAGCACCACCTTGCCCATGACAAAGACCGGCGTGCCTGACATCGCGATGGCGAAGCGCCTTGAGGACCTCGGCTACGACTCGCTCGGCATGGCCGACTTCATCGTCGGAGACGGGACACCGAGCTTCGACGCCATGCTCGTCCTGGCCGCCGCCGCAACGGTGACCGACACGATCGGGCTGGAGTTCGGCGTGCTCAGCCTCCCGCTGCGCCCGACCGCCTGGATCGCCACGCAGATACAGACACTTCAGCACTTGTCGGGCAACCGAGTCACCCTGGGCGTAGGGATCGGCGGCTTCCCCGGCTCGCCGTTCTGGCGTGCGGTCGGAGCGCCCGTTCAGGGCCGGGGGCGCCGGGCCGACGAAGCCCTGCAGGCGCTCCCCGGCCTGATCCGCGGTGAGGCGACCCCACTCGGCGAGGACCAGGTCACTCTCGGCCCGGCCGCCCCGGTCCCGCCCATCCTCGTCGGCGGGAACTCCGAGGCGGCGATGCGCCGCGCCGTCCGCCTCGGTGACGGCTGGGTGCCCTCCTTGATCAGCCCCGCGGCTCTGCGCAAGAAGGCGGCACGGCTGCGCGAGATCGCCGACGAGCTGGGCCGCCCGGTTCCGACGATCTCGGTGGGCGGCCATGCGATCCTCGTCGACGACCCGGCCGCCGTCGCCTCCTTCACCCGCATCCTGGTGGACGTGCACGGCATGGCCCCGGAGGAAGCGGCAGCCGTACCGGTCACCGGCACCCCGGCGCAGGTGGCGGACCGCCTCCACGCCTACGCGGAGGCGGGCGCCGACACGGTCGGGCTCAGCCTCGACGGCGGGGACTGGATTCGGCAGGCGGAGGCGTTCGCGGAGGCTAGAGCACAACTGACCCATGTCCGGGACGCCTGAAGCAGGCGACCCGCGAACCAGGACCCGAGCCGCTCGACGGGTCCGCGCTCAGCGGACCTGACCGCTGCTCCAGGCCCAGGCGGCGATGCCGACCCGATTGGCGGCTCCCACCTTGCGCTGGATATGCGCAATGTGCGTTTTGACCGTGCCCGGGCTGATGACCAGCTCGGCGGCGATGTCGGCGTTGGTGCGCCCTCGCGCCACCAGAAGGGCGATCTCCAGCTCACGCGCGGTGAGCGGGTCCTTCAGCGGCGGCGGGGCCGTCCGGATCAGGCCCCGGAGCAGCCGGAGGGTCACCTGGGGGCTGATCAGCGTGTCACCTGCCATCGCCGCGCGGACCGCTTCCACCAGCAGGGTGGGGCCCGACCGTTTGAGCAGAAAGCCGCACGCCCCTTCCCGCAGCGCGGTGTGGACGTACTCGTCCAGGTCGAAGGTGGTCACGACGATCACGCGGGTCTCGGCGGCGAGCTGCCGGGTGACCTCCAGCCCGTCCAGGCCCGGCATGCGGATGTCGGCCAGCACCACATCGGGACGCAGGTGACGGGCCAGCTCGAGCGCCCGCGCGCCGTCGGCGGCCTCGCCCACCACGGTCATGTCCGGCTGCGCGTCGAGGATCAGCCGGAATCCGATCCGCACGTCCTCCTGGTCGTCGGCGATGAGAATCCGCGTCGTCATCCGTAACCGCCGGCCGTCATGCGGGGATCCGCGCGGTGACCTGCCAGCCACGCCGGTCCGGGCCTGCCGCCAGCTTCCCACCACGCGCCTCCAGCAGGTGGGCCAGGCTCGCCAGCCCGAAACCGCCTGCTCTGGTGCTCTGCGACCTGCCCCCGCCGTCGTCCTCCACCCGTACGCGCAGGACCTCCCCTTCCTTACGAATGTCCACCCGCACGGTCGTGGTGCGCGGTGCGTGCCGGCGTACGTTGGTCAGCGCCTCCGTCACCACCCGGTAGGCCAGCGACGACACCTCGTGGCGTACCGCCATGCCCGGCTCGACGGCCAGCTCCACCCGCACGGCCGGCGAGAACGCGTCCGCCAGGCGCTCCAGCTCCTCGATCCCCGGCCCCCGCTCGCCCAGCGCGTGCACGGCCCGGTCCAGCGAGGCCAGCGCCCGCTGCCCGGCGTCCTCGATGCGCCGCAGCGCCTCGGCGACCGGCTCCGGCAGCGTGCCGGCCACCACCTGGGCGGCCTGCGCCTGCACCAGCATGCCGTTGAGGTCGTGGGCGACGAAGTCGTGCAGGTCGCGGGCGAGCCCGAGCCGCTGCGCCCGCTCGGCCTCCTCGACCGCACGCCGCCGCTTGTCGTCCAGCCCACGCAGGTAGAGCCCGGCCCCCACGGCCGCCACAGCGCCGAGCGCCCACCCGGCACAGGCGCCGAACGCCAGCTGCGGCGGCCCCTGCCACACGGCCCGCAGCAGGATGAAGGCCACCGCGAGCCCGCTCAGCCCCGCGCACACGGCCGCCCGCCCTCCTGGGGAGCGCCGGACGGTGACAGCGGTCAGGACCAGGAGCACCGACACCTCGCCCACCTGCAACGGCGCGCTGCCGCTGACCGTCCCGGTCAGCGGATGCGCCAGCGTGACGGCCAGCGAGAGCGCCCCGGCGGCTCCCGCTCCCCAGGCCACCGGGAGCCGGCGTGCCGCGTCACCACGCCGGCCCTCCGCCTCGCCGTACGCCCTCATGCCGAAAGCCTAACCACGCTCGGCGGCCGGCTCGGCTTCCCTGAGCCCACCGCCTCCGCACACCCGGCAGACCCCGCGGCGGCGCAGGTAGTAGGCGAGGGCGGCGGCGGCCAGCGCGACGCCCCACAGGGGCCACGTCAGCGGCGGCAACCACGTCGCCCACATGCCCCAGTCGTCGAACCCGTGCACCATGCGCAGGCGCCAGTACGTGAGCCCGCCCGACAGCACGATCACCGACACGATCGAGGCGGGAACGACGGCCAGCATCAGCGGCACCGGCCGGCCCGCCCTGAACCAGATCCACCGCGGGTAGATTTCGCCCCAGCGCCGCACGAGCCCCAGCGTGAGAATCGCCCCGGCCAGCCCCATCAGGCTGAGGAACAGCCCGCCCCAGCGCAGCCCCGACTCGTCCAGCCACCGCCAGAACTCCTCGGTGATCCCCAGTGGGATGCCCGCTGCCCAGGCGAAGCGGCTGGCGTCGTACAGGGCCGGGACGGCCGCCGCGACCACCACCGCCCACCGGCCCCAGCGCCGCGCCGCCTGCGGCGTGGCCCAGCGTGCCGGCCCGTACGCGCCCCGCCCGCACATCACGCACCTGGCCGCCGTACGCCGCTGGTAGGCCAGCGCCGCCATCGCCCACAGCAGCCCGCCCACCAGGACGACGAACAGGTTGACCCGCGACCACGGCACCAGCTCCGACATCGGCTGCCCTCCCGGCACCCCGGTGAAGGCGAACACCGCCAGCAGCGGCGCATAGGCCACCAGCATCAGCACCCGGTTGTCGGTGACCACCACCGTCAGGACGACCGCCGCCGCCCAGGCGAACCCCAGCAGCACGGCACGGCCCCGCCGCACCCCTCGCGCGAGCGCCAGCCCGGCGACCGCCCCCAGCACGCCGAGCACCGCGATCACCGGCCCCGCCCGCTCCGGGATCGCCTCCCCGAGCACCGACAGCCCCGGCTCCCAGTCGGGATCGCTCCTGCCGAAGGGGAACCCGCTGCCGCCGAGCGCCCAGTACAGCCCGAGCGCCCCGTAGCCCAACGCCCAGACGGCCGCCGCGTACCCGGCCCAGTGGGGCCACTTCACCATGACCTTCCTCATGGCTCAAGCCTCGATCCCGGCCCCGCGCCGCCCTATCCGCCGAACGGCAGAACTTCCCCGGCGTCCACCCCACCGCCTCTGCAAAAGGACAGAGGGCGGCGGCGCGCCCTTCCCGGATGGTCCGTTCAGAAGATCAGCGCGATCTTCCCGTTCAGGCTCCCCCGCCGGAAATGCTCGTGCGCGGCTTTGACGTGCTGCACGGCGTACTGCGCGTCGACCCGCGCCCTCAGTCGCCCGCCGTCCACAGCCGCGGCGAGTTCGGCGAGGCCGCGGCCGTCCTCGCGTACCTGGTTGACCGTGGTGCGCACCCGACGATGCGACAGGTCGGGGACGGGCCCGGCTTGAGTGGCGATCGAGGCGTACCGGCCGCCGGCGGCCACCGCGTCGGTGACGAAGGCGCCGAAGGTGTCGAAGACGGCGTCGTAGCCGCCCGCCGGCAGGGTGGTCCGGTCGGTGGTGACGTGCTCGGCCCCCAGTTCCCGTACCACCTTGACCTGCGCCTGCCTGGACACCAGCGCGTCCACCTGCGCTCCGCGAGCAACCGCGAGTTGCACGGCGAGCCCGCCGACGGCTCCCGCCGCACCTGCCACCAGCAGCTTGTCTCCCTGGCCGACCTGCAGCCAGTCCAGGGTCTGCAGCGCGGTCAGTCCCGGCAGGGGCAGGGTCGCCGCCTCGGCCAGGCTGATCGACGTGGGCGCCTGGGCGATGGAGGCAGCCGGGATGGCGACGAGGTCGGCCCATGAGCCACGCCCGGTCGCGAGCTGGTGCGACATGCCGAACACCCGCTCGCCCACGGACAGCCCGCTCGTGCCCGGGTCGACGACGATCCCCGCCAGCTCCCAGCCCAGCGTCATCGGCAACGGCGGCGTGCCCTCCCCGATGGCCCCTTCCCGCGTCTTGTCGTCAACCGGGTTCACGGCCGAGGCGATGACCCGCACCAGCACCTCGCCCTCGGCCGGCCGGGGCTCCGGCACGTCGACCAGCGCCAGCACGTCAAGATCTCCGAAGCGGTCGATCCGCAGAGCACGCATACCCAACTCCCCTAGAGTTCGATGAGCGTCCAACTTTAAACGGTGGCCCGTTTCGCGCCGCCGGCAGACCCGGCGAGCCTCCAGTGCCATCGTGACGGTCGCGGACGCGGCGACGCCTTGCACGGTGATCGTTCCGGACCGCCCGGCCGGGATGAATGTCCTGTGTGTCCCAGGACGGCGTCCCTCCCCGCCGGGCTCGTGAACGGCTACCTTGGCTCCTGATCGGAGGGATCGTGACGGCGACCGAGGTGAAGCCAGCGACGGGCCGGGCCGCGTGGTGGTGGTGCGGGCTGACCCTGGCCCTGGCCGCGACGGCCGCCGCCCTGGCGGGCGCCAACGGCAGCGCGCCGGCGCCGGTGCTCCACCTGCTGTTCGTGACGGCCTGCGCCCTGGTGGGCGGCCTGATCTGCGCCCGGCGGCCCGGGCACATGGTGGGCCGGCTGCTCGCGCTGTCCTCGTTCTGCTTCGCGCTGTACGAGGCCACCGGCCAGTACGCGATCCTCGGGCTGATCACCCATCCGGGGCTGCCGCTGGCCGCGCCGCTGGCCTGGCCGCAGACCTGGCTGTGGGTGCCGGCCAACACGGCGGCGGCCCTGGTCCCGCTGTTCTTCCCCGGCGGGCGGCTGCCCTCCGCCTCCTTACGCCCGTGGCCGGCCGCGGCGGTGGCCGTCGCGGCGGTCGTCGCCGTGCTGAGCGCGCTGCGCCCCGGGCCGGACACCCAGGTGGGCGCCGGCGCCGGGGTGCCCAACCCGCTCGGCGTGCCCGCCCTGGCCCCCGTCGCGCCGGTGCTGGAGCCGGTGCTGGGCGGCGTGCTGGTGGCGGTGTTCGCCGTCGGCGCCGCCGGGCTGGGCAGGCGGCTGCTGCGCAGCGACGGCCCCGAACGCCGCCAGGTCGCCTGGCTGCTCTACGGGGCCGGGATCGAGGCCCTGGTGATCGGGGCCAGGCTGGTGGCGGGGCTCACCGACGACGTCCCCGGCTCCGTGTGGCCCGCCCACGACCCCGTGTGGGAGCTGGTCGCCGCCCTGGGCGCCGCCCTCGTCCCGGTCACCATCGGCGTGGCGATCCTGCGTCACCGGCTCTTCGACATCGACCTGGTGATCAACCGGACACTGGTCTACGTGCTGCTGTCGGGCTGCGTGACCGGCGGGTACGTCCTCGTGGTCGGCTATCTGGGGGCGCTCTTCCCCGCCCAGGACCTGCCGATCTCCGTAGGGGCCGCCGGGCTGGTCGCGCTGGCCTTCGCCCCGCTGCGCCAGCGACTGCAGGGCTGGGTCAACCTGCTGACCTACGGCGAAGCCGACGACCCGTACGCCGCGCTCACCCGGCTGGGCCGCAGGCTGGAGAACGCCGCCGGCCCCGACGCCGGGCTGTCCGGGATCGCCCGGTCGATCGCCGAGGCGCTGCGCCTGCCGTACGCGGCGGTGGAGACCGCCGGGGGCGAGCGCCACGCCTACACCGCGCCGGGCCCGGCCGCGACGGGCGACGCGGGCCTGACCCGGCTGCCGCTGACGCACAACGGCCGGCAGGTCGGCGGCCTGATCCTGCGCCCCCGGCCGGGGGAGACCGGGTTCGGCCCCCGTGACCTGCGCGTCCTGGCGGACCTGGCCCGGCAGGTGGCCGTGGCCGTGCACGCGGCACGGCTCTCCGCCGACCTGCGGCGGTCGCGGGAGCGGCTCGTCATGGCCCGCGAGGAGGAGCGGCGCCGGCTGCGGCGCGACCTGCACGACGGCCTCGGGCCGACCCTGGCCGCGCTGACCATGCGGGCCGAGGCCGCCCACGACCTGGCGGCCGACGAGCGCGTACGGGAACTGCTGGCCGACATCGTCGGCGACGCCGAGGCCGCGCTGGCCGACGTGCGGACCCTGGTGGAAGGGCTTCGCCCGCCGGCGCTGGACTCGCTGGGCCTGGCCGGGGCGTTGCGCGCCCACGCCGCCCGCCAGCCCTCAGGGCTGCGCGTGGAGGTGCACGCCCCGGACGAGGTGCCCGTGCTGCCCGCCGCCACCGAGGTCGCCGCGTACCGGATCGCGAGCGAGGCTCTGGCCAACACGCGCAGGCACGCGGGAGCCACGTACGCCCGCCTGCGGATCGAGCTCGCCGGCGGGAGGCTGAACCTGGAGATCTGCGACGACGGCCGCGGGATCGGGCGGCGGGAGTCCGCCGCGGCGGGCTCGGGGGTCGGGCTGGCGTCGATGCGCGAACGTGCCCTGGAGCTGGGAGGATCCTGCACCGTCGAGGAGCGTCCCGGCGGCGGCACCCGCGTCCGGGTCGAGCTGCCCGCGGGTGGGGAGGGGAACGGCGATGATCAGGATCTTGGTGGTTGACGACCATCCGGGGTTCCGCGCGGGGCTGCGCGCGCTGCTGTCGGGAGCCGACGGGATCGAGGTCGCCGACGAGGCGGGCAGCGGGGAGCAGGCGCTCGCGCTGGCGGGCCGCGCGCAGCCGGACGTGGTGCTGATGGACCTGGAGATGCCGGGCATGGGCGGGATCGCGGCGACCGAGCTGCTGGTCCGCGACCATCCGCACATCAGGGTGGTGGTGCTCAGCATGTCCGACGACGACGACTCGGTGTTCGCGGCCGTGCGGGCCGGGGCGCGCGGCTACGTCCTCAAGGGGGCGCGCAAGGCGGAGATCGTCCGTGCGGTGCAGGTGGTGGCCGAGGGCGGCGCCGTCTTCGGTCCCGCGCTCGGCCATCGCCTGGCCGACTACTTCAGCGGGGGCGGCGAACGGCCCGGGGCGGCGCTGCCCGGCCTGACGCAGCGCGAGAGCGAGATCCTCGACCTGGTCGCCAGGCACCTGACCAATCCGCAGATCGCCGCCCGGCTCGGGCTGAGCCAGAAGACGGTCCGCAACCACGTCTCGGCCATCTTCACCAAGCTCCAGGTCGCCGACCGTTCGCAGGCCATCGTCCGCGCCCGGGAGTCGGGCCTGGGCGCGAACGGCTAGCATCTTGCCATTCTGATAATCAGACTATTACAGTAATCCCATTATGGAAGTTGCGCACTCCCTGGGCGGACTGCCCTGCCTCTCCCTCGGGACAGGACCGCCGCTGATCGTCCTCCTCTTCACCCCGCAGGCCGCAGTGCCGGCCGGCTGGGGCCGTCGCTACCTGATGCGGCTGGTCAAGCCCTTCACCGAGCACTTCACCGTCCACGCCCTCACCCGCCGTCCCGGCCTGCCGCCGGACACCACCATGGCCGATCTGGCCGCCCACTACGCCGGGGGGATCGAGGCCGCGTTCACCGGACCGGTGCACGTGCTGGGCCTGTCGACGGGCGGCTCCCTGGCCCTGCAACTGGCCGCCGACCACCCCGGCCTGGTCGCGCGCCTGGTCCTGGGCGGTACGGCCGCCGCACCGGGCCCGATCTGCGAGCGCGCCAACCGCGCCTACGTCGAGCGCGCCAGGCGGGGCCGGCGGCCGAGCCCCCCTCTGGCCGACCTGGTGACGGAGTCGCCGATCGGCCGGACGCTCGTCGCCGCGCTGGCCTGGCTGGCCGACGGCCGCGGGGACCACACCGACGGCGCCACCATGCTCAACGCCGAAATCGGCTTCGACCTGCGCGCCCGGCTACCGGAGATCACCGCCCCCACCTTGCTGATCCAGGGCCAGAAGGACCTGGCCTACCCCCTCGAACTGGCCCGCCAGACCGCAGCCGGCATCCCCGGCGCCAAGCTGATCGTCTACCCGGGCCGAAGCCACGGCGCGACGTTCACCGACCCGCGTTTCGCAGCCGACGCGCTGACGTTCCTCCGATCACCCTGACCAGGTACGGCCCCCGACGTCCAAGGCGAGCATCGCGCACGCGCGTCTTCGTCGGGGTCGCCGGCTAGGGACACGCCTTTCTGTACGGCAGCGTGGGCACGATCACCCGCCACTGCGCCGCGCTCAGCCCGCCCGCCTTCGCGCACACCGCCGCAGCCAACGCCTCCCCGCCCACGGCGTGCCGCCTGACCGCGCCGTTGCCGTTCACGGTCAGCACCGCCGACCCGTCGCCGGTGAACGCCACGTCGAGCGGCGCCCCGATCTCCGGGTCCTGCCCGCCGCCCTGGTCGAGCAGCGCGCCCAGGTCCGTGCCCGACATCACGTCGACCAGCCGCACCCTGCCCCCCACCTGAAGGCTGGCGAGCAGGTCCTCGCGCGGCGAGTAGGCGGCGGGGTCGCCGAACCCGCGCGCGGTGGCGAGCCTGCGGCGCGTGGCCACGTCCCACACCGTCATCCGTCGCCGCGCGTCGAGCACCACGACCGCCTTGCCGGAGCGGGTGAAGTACGCGCGCACCCCCTCGGCGTTCCTGCCACCGCCGCCGAACGCCGGCCCCAGCGCCTTGCCTGCGGCCGTCTCCAGCAGGTGAACGCGGTCACCCGCCACCACCAGCGTCCGCCCGTTGGCGGAGAAGGCCGCGTACTTCGCCGCGCCCGCCTCGGCCGACCACATGCGCCGCCCGGTCTGCCGGTCCCACAGCTCGACCCCGCCCTTCTCGGTGACCACAACCAGCCTGGCGCCGTCGGGAGAGAAGGCCACCTGCGCGGCGGACGTACGCAGCGTGCCCTGGACGGCGGCCGAGGCGGTGTCCACGATCCGCACCCCGGGCCCGAACATGGCGACGAAACGGGCGTCCGGGCTGAACACCGCGTACTCCGCCTCCGGCAGCGCGCCGACCTTCCTCCCGCCGACGGCCGACAGCTCGCCGTCGCGGACCACGAGCCGCCCGTCGCCGCTCAGCGCCGCCGCGCTCACCAGGCGATCGTCGTCCTCGGTGGTCAGGTCGGCCACGTCCACCGAGAAAACCTGGTCACCCACCAGATAGCGGAACGTGCTTCCGTCGAAGGCCCCCTGAACCGCCTCGTCGACTCCTCCCCGTACCTGGACCGTGGTGAGCAGTTGCGTGTCCGACCTGCGCCAGAACTGGATGGACCGCGATGCCACCGTCGCGACGAGGCCGGCGCCGAACACGGCCGCGCCACCGTTCCAGGTGCCCTGGGTGCCGGCGCCGTCCTTGTCGCCGATGAAGTCCTTCGCCCCGGTCCGCAGGTTGGTCAGCTCCAGCAGGCGACCGCGCCGTACGGCCCGCCAGGCCCCGTCCCGGCTGAATGTGCCCGCGGCGGCGGGCCCGAGGGCCTTGGCGGCGCCGGTTCGCAGGTCCCAGCGGGTACGCCGGTCAGCCTCCTCGAGCAGGACGGAATCGTCCCGCTCGAACGCCACGTCGACCCACTCGTTCGTGAAATCCTTGGCAGCGGGGAAGACGTGGTCGCTGATCTTCCTGCCGCTGGCGAGGTCCACCGCGGACGCGCGCCTGGCCGTCACGGTCACCAGCACCTTGCCCGACGGGCTCAGCGTCACGCTGTCCATCGGCTCGGCCCGCCGGGCGCCGCGTGTCCGCAGGAGCCGGCCGTTGCGCACGTCCCACACACGCGTCGCGGTGGAATCGGCGCTGATCAGCGTCCGGCCGTCGGCGCCGAGCGCGCGTACCGTGTCGCCCGCGGTCGACGGGTCGCGGAACATCGCCGTCTCGCGCTGCGCCAGCGAGGCCACCAGGGCCGCCCTGGTGGCCGGCGTGCGGTCCAGCCGCCAGGCCGCCAGGCTCGCCAGCATCGCCTGGTGAGGGTCGCTCCCGCGGGTCGTGGTCGCCACCCCAGCGAGCCTGGCCGCCTCCGACCTGGTCAGCTGCCCGGCAATCTGCTCAGCCCGGCCGTCGGCCACCGCGCCCTGCTGTACGGCCAGCCCGCCGGCCACCAGCGCGATCACCAGCAGCCCGCCCAGGCTCAGCGAGGTCAGCCGGGCCCGCCTGGCCCTGTGCCTGGTCAGGGTGGCCGCCGCGGACAGGAAGTCACGTTCGGTGGGCGACAGGGTGATGTCGCGGCGGGCGGTAGCCGCCCACTCCAACGCGCTGTCCAGGCTGCTGCCTTGGAACAGGTCGCCGTCCCGGCGTCCCGCCGCCTGCCATCGTCGCGCCGCGGTGAGGATCTGCCGGTGTACGGCCAGGCCGTCGCGGTTGGTCTCGATCCACCGGCGGTACCGCGGCCAGGCCTGGGGCAGGGCCGGCCTGGCCAGCCGTACGCCGCCGTCCTGCCTGGCCAGGAAGTAGCCGAACACGGCGAGGATCCTGCGCACGGCGGCCACCTCGTGCGACGCCCGCCCCTCGATGAGCTCGGCCAGCTCGGCGTGCCGGGTCGACAGCTCGCCCGCCTCGTCCACCGTCACCAGCCGCAGTAGCACCTCGGGGACCAGCTCGCGCTCGGCCGGATCGAGCATCGCGTACGCCTGCTCGGCCAGCGTGCCGAGTGCGGGATCGTGCCCCTGCGCGCCGATCCCGGCGGCCCGGTGGCCGCCCTGGGCGAGCAGGCGGGCGGTGTCGAGGCCGCCGTCGCCGCTGACCAGCGCCAGCAGCAGCTCGCGGGCGGTCGGCCGCTGGGCCGGCTCCTTGGCCAGCGCCAAGGAGACCAACCGGCGCAGCGTGCCGGGCAGCGCGGACAGGTCGGGGGTGGCCGACAACACCTGGTGCATGACGCTTCCCAGGTTCTCGGCGTGGAACGGATCACGGCCGGTGGCGGCGAAGACGATGACGGCTCCCCAGGCGAACACGTCCGCCGAGGCGTCCGCTCGCTGGCCGATGAACACCTCAGGGGCCATGTAGGTGGGCGTGCCGCTCACCACGCCGGTCGCGGTGAGCGACATCTCGGCGGTCCTGGCGATGCCGAAGTCGATCACGCGGGGGCCGTCCGGGCCCAGCAGCACGTTGTCGGGCTTCAGGTCGCGGTGGATCACCCCGGCGTCGTGGATGGCTGTCAGCGCCGTCGCGATGGCGGTGGCCAGGCGGTGCAGGTCGTCACCCACGAAGATCCTGCCCGCCGTACGCAGGCTCGGGCCCTCCACGTACTCGCTGACGATGTAGGGACGCGGGCCCTCCAGCTTGGCCTCGATGATCGGCGCGGTGCAGAACGAGGCCACCCGCTGGGCGGCCGCCGCTTCCCGGCCGAGCTGGGCCACCTGATCGCCGTGAAGCACCTTGATCGCCACCCGGCGGCCGTCCTCGGCATATGCCTCATACACCACTCCCTGGCCGCCGGCACCGAGCCGCCCGGCCAGCCAGTAACGACCGAGCCGCTGAGGGTCTCCTTCGATCAACACGCCTGGTTTGATGCGATCATCACCGACGAAGTTCCGCCCTAAACACCCACGTACGCATCGCTGCAGGCAGAGGGCTACGCGCGACGCGGTTCGCCCGCTGCCGGCAGCCACGGCACTGGCCGGCGTTCACCGGGCATCCGGCTGACACCTGAGCACGTACGCGGCCCGCTGCCCGGTGCAGCCTCCGTCACGCACCTGGATGGGGTCCGGAAAGCGCTGGCCTGCTGACAGCACCTGTCTGCGGCTCCAAGGTGTGCACAGCGCCGAAGCCGGACGAAGCGAAGCTCTCGAAGGACGCACCCGGCGGCAAGCCCACGACCACCGCGAGCCTCCGCCCGAAGACACCTACGCAGTCGATGCACAAGATCCGGATTCGGAACCGCCGGCAGCGTCAGAAAGGCCGCCACCTACGCGGCCTGTCGTCCCGAGACCGCAGCACCGGCCACCACCTCCGACGAAATGACAGCAACGTCATTCTCAACCCGCCAGGCCTCACAGCGCTGTAATTGCCGAGCTCGGAAGCACTTACCCCGGCGACTTCCTCAGGGGCGAGCAACTATTGGGACGATGGCTGCGCCCGTTGACGCGCTGCGGCTTCCAGGTCGCGGTTGCCCTCCTCGTACAGCACCCGGACACGGGAGGAGCACAGTTTCCACTCACCGTCTCGCCGTTCGAGGCCGAGCGTGTAGTGGCAGCCGATCACCCAGATAGGGGCATCGGCGGCCTCGGTGATCAGGTGCGTGACACGGGCGTCAAAGCGCGCCGTCGCCTCGGGTTCCTCACCCAGGTCGACCACGATCGGACCCAGCAGGTGTTGCGTAGCATCGAAGCCAGGAAGGAAACTCTGCAGGCCCGATACGAAATCGCCTGCAGACACCCGTTCCGGACCACCCTGTTTCGACGGGTAATCAAGATCAACGAATTCCGTTGCCAGTGCGCCGATCGTTTCCCAATCATGCGCGTCCAGCGCATGAAAGAGCCGAGTCACCAACTCCGCGATCGCTATCTTCTCCATGGATTGCACCACGTCGCTCCTCCGCCTGAATGGTCGCCTGGCCGGTTGACCGGACATGCCGCACCGATGTCCAGGGCCGGCTCCCGGCCCTGCATGCTGGGATGTGACGGCAACACTAAGGAGGCCCTACGTGGCTCACCAAACGGTCAGCTACACAGCGACCGAGTTCCTGCACAGCTGCCCGGGCCCGGTGGTCGAGCCCGACCCGTCGTGCCCGGTAGAGATCACCCTCGCCACGTTGCGCGGACGGTGGACCGCCCTGGTCATCCTCGAACTGCTGCACGGTCCGCGCAGCTTCAGCCAGCTCGCACAGGCCCTGCCCACACTCTCCGACAAGGTCCTCACCGACCGGCTGACCCAACTGGTCGGGGCCGGCGCCCTCAACCGCCACCGCAAGCCGGGCTGGCCGCCAAGAGTGGGCTACGCCCTCACCGAACGCGGCCGCGCCCTCGCACCGGTCCTGCAGGCGCTGTGGGAGTGGGGCTCGACCACCACAGCCCCTCGGCCACGGTAGGCAACTGCCGGAGCGCACCAATGCCTGTGCGGTGCCAAACGGCGAACACTGTTGCTGAGCTAGGGGTTCGCAGGGCAATCAGGTTGCCCTGCGGTATTCGCGAACTCTGGAATTCTGGCGGTCAGAACCACATAAGCCCGAAACCCACATTGAGTGGATCATGAACGAGTACCACGCTGGCAGAAACGGGCCGCGGGACAGCAGAGCCGCTGCTCAGCGCTGGGTCAGCGCCTCGTAGGCAGCGGAGGGGCCGATTTTGAAGGCCCGGGGCTCGGGTCTGTCACCAGACGCAAAGTAGAGCGCCCGCGCTGGTCAGATGGCCCGGACGGCGGTCACCTGCATCTTCCTGGTGGGGTGTTCACGAAAGGCACGGACCCAGGGGTGGAGTAAGGGCTGGGAAGACCGCTTCCCGGCTCACCCCGTGAACGCTTTTCATCCTCGCGCTCTGCCTGGTCATCGACACTCCGTACAAGCGCATCGGTGCGAACGCGATCGCCACTCTGCAGGTTTCCTCCCGCTCGACCTGCCCACCGGCATCCTCGCCGTCGACCGCGCCTATAGCGACCAGGCGGGCCGATCATTTCGCCCGGCCCGCCCGCGCCTTGGGTTACCAACTCGTCCTGGACTACAAACAGGATCAGCCGGCGTCCAAGGCAGCGTCCACGAACGCCCTGCTCATCGACGGCAACCTGGCCTGCCCCCCCCTCATGCCCGAACGGCTGGCCCAGGCCACCACCGGTCTGGACGATCAGATCATCCGCAGGCCACCCGAGCAGCTCACCCAACTGATCGCCGCCCGCGAGCCCTACTGGCTCAAGCTCAAGCAAGGCGCCGGCACCCAGAGACGGATCCGGCTGCAATACCCGGCCGCCGGCACCTCCCCCTCGGTGACCTGCCCCCGCCTCAACCGCCTCCACCGCAGCCCGGCCGCGCCACCCACCGCGGTGGACCTGACCAACAGCCGCCAGCGCGCCGCCCACGGCACTGCCAAGCCGACCGTCCTCCTGCCCGCCGACGAACCCCTTCCGCCCCCAGAGGCAAGGGCGACCCAGCACACATCTGTGCTCAGGCCACCATCACCTTGCACCCCGATGGCCTCGGCGCGCCGCACTCATGGTCGCCGTCACCAGCCGATTGATCATCTTCGCATTCAACCGGACAGTCACTCAGTTACTCGCCTAGTAACGCAAAGGCCGCTCCCGATCACTCGGAAGCGGCCTTCGACCTGGGTGGAGATGAGGGGATTCGAACCCCTGACCCCTTCGATGCGAACGAAGTGCGCTACCGGACTGCGCTACATCCCCAAGGACTCGACCAGATTAGCAAACTCCAGAGGGTCCTCGCGCCACCCTTTCGGTCGCGCACCCCGTCAGTCGCCCACCGCGCGCCGGGGCGGTTCGGCGTACTGGTCGAAGAGGACGTCCGCCTGCCGGGCCTCGAACTCGATGATCTCCGCCTCCGCCTGCTGGGCGGCGAGCTCGGCGGCGCGGCGTTCGCGGATGCGGCGGGCGCGTTCGCGGGCTCGGGCGGCGCGCTGG
This sequence comes from Nonomuraea sp. NPDC023979, assembly GCF_040639085.1. NCBI lineage: Bacteria > Bacillati > Actinomycetota > Actinomycetes > Streptosporangiales > Streptosporangiaceae > Nonomuraea > Nonomuraea sp. NPDC023979. The sequence goes on along the minus strand of NZ_JBEZZG010000006.1, from coordinate 116,067 downwards.
CGGCGTTCGCGGTCGACCTGTACGGCCATCCGCAGGAACGCCAGGTAGCCGATCATGATCACGCCCGAGGGGGCCACGGCCCACCACGGGATGAGCTGGAAGGCGGCCGTCGCGATGGAGGCCGCCACCAGCAGCAGCGTGAAGAACAGCAACCGTCTGCGCCGCGCTACGATGATCGCGCGGCGGCGGGCGCGGAACTGGCGGGGGTCGACGTAGTCGGCCGGCGGCGCGTCGTCCTCCAGGCCCGTGCCCGAGTCCTGGGGCGAGCGGGTCAGGTCGGGGAGCTGGTGTTCGCCGGTGTAGTGTTCCTCGAGTTCGGCCAGTTCGGCGAGGTTCGTCTTGTCCCGGCGCAGCCACATGGGGACCAGGACGCACAGCCACATGATGACGATGGCAAGGTAGAGGAGGGCACCGCTCACGGCCACCTCCGGGCAACATGAAGACGCCTGTGGGTCATCGGCGTCTTCAAAGTGCTCACGTCACGCACCGTAAGACCGCGTGTCACTGATTGACGAGCATTCGGTGCGGTGTGTCGCGAGATCGTCAAACCTCTTCAACCGGAGAACCACCGTGAGCCGCTGACTCACGCGCGCGACGCCACTGCACCAGCAGGCCGCCGGGGACGTCCTCGACGGTCAGCGCGTAGCAGATGTGGTCGCGCCAGGCTCCGTCGATGTGGAGTTGGCGACGCCGTATGCCTTCTTCCCTGAAGCCGAGCTTCTCAACCACCCTACGGCTTGCCTGGTTCTCGGGGCGGATGTTTGCTTCGAGCCGATGCAATCCGGTGGTGAAGAAGCAGTGGTCGACGGCCAGGGCGAGGGCGGTCGGGGTGATGCCGCGGCCGGCGAGCGCGCCGTCGATCCAGTAGCCGACCTGGGCGGAGCGGGCCGAGCCCCACACGATGGCGCCGATGGTGAGCTGGCCGGCGAACCGGCCGCCGTACGTGACGACCCACGGCAGGGCGAGCCCCTGGCGGGCTTCGCGGCGCAGGGTGCCGACCATGGAGACGTACGGGCTGAGCCCGGTCTTGAACAGCGGGGTCTCCGGGTTGCTGGGTTCCCAGGGGCGGAGCCAGTCGGCGTTGCGCACCCGGGTGTCGCGCCATACGCGCACGTCCGCCAGCCGGAGCGGCCGGAGGCCGACCGGACCTTCGCTCAGCGCCGCAGGCCAGCCGCGTAGTCGATCCACCACACCATCATCCCCCCAACCGGCGCGATGCCGCCACGGGTCAGGAACCGGGGTGGTCGCCGCCGCGGATCTGGTCGACGGCGTGGCGCAGGATGGGCGCGAGGACGGCCACCCCGTCGCGTACGCCGCCGGTCGAGCCGGGCAGGTTGACGATCAGCGTGTTGCCGGCCTGCCCGGCGAGGCCGCGGGACAGGACGGCGGTGGGAACCTGGTCGCGGTTGGCCTGGCGGATGGTCTCGGCGATGCCGGGGATCTCGCGGGTGATCACCCGGGCGGTCATCTCGGGCGTCAGGTCGGTCGGGGTGAGGCCGGTGCCGCCGGTGGTCACGATCACGTCGTAGCCGGAGGCGACGCCTTCGCGCAGGGCGGTCTCGACGGCGTCGCCGTCGGGCACCACGGTGGGGCCGTCGACGGTGCACCCGGCGTCCTGGAGCAGGGAAACCAGGACAGGTCCTGATTTATCGGCGTAAACGCCGGTGAAGGCGCGGTTCGAGACCGTCACCACCAGTGTCCGGATCATCCCCGCCTCCAGATCCCGGTCTTGCCCCCGGTCTTCTCCTCCACCCGCACGTCACTGATCACGGCGGCCGGATCGACGGCCTTCACCATGTCCACCAGCGCCAGCCCCGCCACGGTGACGGCGGTCAGCGCCTCCATCTCGACGCCGGTGCGGTCGGCCGTCTTCACCCGGCAGGTGATCGCCACGCCCCAGTCCTCCACGTCGAGGCTGACCTTCACCCCGTGCAGCGCGATCGGATGGCAGAGTGGCACCAGGTCGGGCGTCCGCTTCGCGCCCATGATCCCGGCGATCCGGGCCACGCCCAGCGCGTCGCCCTTGGGCACCTCGCCGGACCGCAGCAGCTCCACGACCTCGCCCGACAGCAGCACCCGCCCGGTCGCCGTGGCGGTGCGGACGCTGACGTCCTTGGCGGAGACGTCCACCATCCGCGCCGCGCCGGTCTCGTCCAGATGCGTGAACTCGCTCAAAGCCGGATCACCCGCACTTCCTCTCCGGCGGTCAGCGCCGTGACCTCCTCGGGCACCACGATCAGCGCGTCCGCCGAGGCCAGCGCCGCGAGCTGGTGGGAGCCCTGCCCGCGCACCGGCTCGACGACGTCGCCGGCCAGCCGCCCGCGCAGGAACGACCTCTTGCCCTCCGGCGAGCGCACATCGGCGCCGAGCCGGACGGCCGTCGTCTCCGGGAACCCGGCCTCCAGCCCACGCATCCGCCGCAGCGCGGGCCGTACGAAGAGCATGAAGGAGACGAACGACGAGACCGGGTTGCCGGGCAGCGCGAACACCGGCACCTGGTCGTCGCCCACCACGCCGAAGCCCTGCGGCATGCCGGGCTGCATGGCGACCTTCTCGAACCGTACGGTGCCCAGCGGCCCCAGGGCCTCCTTGACCGGCTCGTACGCGCCCATCGACACCCCGCCGCTGGTGATCACGGCGTCGGCGCGGACGAGCTGGGCGTCGAGCTGCTCCAGGAACGCGGCCGGGTCGTCGCCCACGGTCGGCGCGCGGAAGCCGTCGCCGCCCGCCTCGCGCACGGCGGCGGTGAGCGTGAAGCTGTTGGAGTCCCAGATCTGCCCGTGGCCGAGCGCCAGCCCCGGCTCGACCAGCTCGGCCCCGGTGGCCAGCACGACGACGCGGGGCCGGGGGCGTACGAGAACCCGGCGGCGGCCGACGCCCGCGATGATGCCGAGCTGGGCGGGACCGATCACGGTGCCCGGCCGGAGCACCGTGTCGCCGGCCCGCACGTCCTCGCCCGCCAGCCGGATCGCGTTGCCGACGGAGGCGGCGCGGTCGACGCGGACGGAGACCTTGCCGCCGTCGGTCCACTCCACGGGCACCACCGCGTCGGCCCCGGCGGGCATGGGCCCGCCGGTCATGATCCGCGCGGCGTGCCCGGGGCCGATGGCGAGCATCTCACCGGCCCCGGCGGCCACGTCGTCGATCACCGGGAGCGTGACGGGCACGTCCTGGACGTCGACGGCGCGTACGGCATAGCCGTCCATGGCGGAGTTGTTGAACGGCGGCAGCGGCACCGGCGAGACGATCTCCTCCGCCAGTGTCGTGCCGAGCGCGCTCTCCAGCTCCACCTCGAGCGGCGCGAGCGGCCGCACGGTGGACAGGATGTCAGCGAGGTGCTGATCAACCGACTTCATCGAGGAACTCTCGCAACCACGGCAGGAACTCGGGAGCCAGGTCGGGCCGGTCCGCGGCGAACTTCACCACGGTGCGCAGATAGTCGAGCTTGTCACCGGTGTCGTAGCGGCGGCCCCGGAACAGCACGCCGTGGACCGGCCCGCCCTCGCTGGAGTCGCGCCCGGCCAGCGTGCGCAGCGCGTCGGTGAGCTGGATCTCGTTGCCGCGCCCGGGCGGCGTGTTCTCCAGCACCTCGAACACGGCCGGGTCGATGACATAACGCCCAATGATCGCCCAATTGGACGGCGCCTCGTCGACCGGCGGCTTCTCCACCAGGTCGGTCACGCGGACGACGTCGTCCTCGTCGGTCGCCTCGATCGTCGCCACGCCGTAGAGGGACACCTGCTCCTTGGGCACCTCCATCAGCGCGATGACGCTGCCGCCGAACGTGTCGCGCACCTGGATCATGCGCTGCAACAGCGGGTCACGCCGGTCGATCAGGTCGTCACCGAGCAGGCACGCGAACGGATGGTCGCCGACGTGCTGCTTGGCGCAGAGCACCGCGTGCCCGAGCCCCTTCGGCTCGCCCTGCCGCACGTAGTGCAGGGTCGCCAGCGAGGCCGGCTCACGGACCTGGGACAACCGGTGCTCGTCGCCCTTGGCTTCGAGCACCTCCTCCAGCTCGAACGCGCGGTCGAAATGATCCTCGATCGACCGTTTGTTCTTGCCCGTGACCATCAGCACGTCGAGGAGCCCGGCGGAGGCCGCCTCCTCGACGACATACTGGATGGCGGGCTTGTCGACGATGGGCAGCATCTCCTTGGGTGTCGCCTTGGTCGCCGGAAGGAACCGGGTGCCCAGACCCGCGGCGGGCACCACGGCTTTCGTCACAGGGTCGAAGTCAGCCATGAGTAGACCCTAGTGGAGGACCCTGTGGACAAGCTCAACCTGCGCCGTGAGCTGATTTCGGCGCGTGCCTCCCTCACTCCCGGCCAATTGCGCGCCAACTCCATCAAGATCCGCGAAACCCTCCTTGACCAGCCGTGGGTCCAGATGGCCGGGCTCGTCGCCTGCTACTGGTCGATCGGCACCGAGCCGGAGACGCACGGGCTGGTGTTCGCGCTGTGGAAGCACGGCGCGACCGTGATGCTGCCGGTCCTGCGCGAGGACGACGACCTCGACTGGGCGGTGTACGACGGGCCCGACACGCTGGCGCCGGGCCGGTTCGGGCTGATGGAGCCGGTCGACACGCGGCGCGGCACCGGCGCGATCCGCACGGCCGCGCTGGTGATCGTCCCGGCGCTGGCCGTCGACCGGCACACCGGGGTACGTCTCGGGCGCGGCGGGGGATCGTACGACCGGGCCCTGAGCAGGGTCGGGCCGAACGTGCCCACGGTCGCCCTGCTCCACGACGGCGAGCTGCGCGAGGACGTGCCCGCCGAGCCGCACGATCGCCGGGTCCGCTTTGCGATCACCCCCGAGGGACTGACTAGTCTAAAGTGACTACGCACGCACAGAGGGGACTGGATGACGCTTGATGTCTGGCTCCTTCTCGGCGCTGCCATCGTCATCGCCGCAGTCGTGTCCGTACGGGTCGCCCACCGCAGCGGCCTGCCCAGCCTGCTCCTCTTCCTCGGGTTCGGCCTGCTGCTGGGCGACGCGGGGTTCGGCATCCCGTTCAGCGACCCGGAGGTCGCCCAGCGCATCGGCTTGATCGCGCTCGCGGTGATCCTGGCTGAGGGCGGCCTGACCACCAACTGGAACCACGTACGCCGCGCGGTCCCGATGGCGCTCATCCTGGCCACGATCGGCGTCGCGGTCAGCATCGTCGTCGTCGCGGCGGCCGTGCAGGCGCTGCTCGGCGTCGGCCTGACCACCGCGCTGATCCTCGGCGCGGTGCTCGCCCCCACCGACGCCGCGGCCGTGTTCTCCGTGCTGCGCAGGCTGCCGCTGCCCTCGAAGCTGTCCGGCACCCTGGAGGCCGAGTCCGGCTTCAACGACGCCCCCACCGTGATCGCCGTCGTGCTGCTGAGCAGCGCCGCCCAGCCGACCCCCAGCATGGGCTCGTTCCTGCTGGAGACGACGCTGGAGCTGCTCATCGGCGGCGGCGTCGGCCTCGCCGTCGGCCCCGCCGGCGCCTACGCGCTGCGCCGCATCGCCCTGCCGGTGTCCGGCCTCTACCCGATCGCCGTCCTGGCGCTCTCCCTCGCCTCCTACGGCGGCGCCGTCATGCTGCACGGCTCGGGATTCCTCGCGGTGTACGTGACCGCGCTCATCCTCGGCAACTCGCGGCTCCCCCACCGGGCGGCGACCAGGGGCTTCGCGGAGGCGGCGGCCTGGCTGGCGCAGATCGGGCTGTTCGTCATGCTCGGCATGCTGGCCAGCCCCAAGGAGATGCCGTCGGCCATCGTGCCCGGCCTGATCGCCGGCACCGTGCTCGCGCTGGTGGCCAGGCCGCTGTCGGTGATGGTCAGCGCGGCCGTCGCCCGCGTGGGCCGGCTGGCCACGGTCACCTGGCGCGAGCAGGCGTTCCTGTCGTGGGCCGGGCTGCGCGGCGCGATCCCCATCGTGCTCGCGACGATCCCGTGGGCGGCCGACGTCCCCGGCTCCAAGGACATCTTCAACCAGGTGTTCGTGATCGTCATCGTGTTCACGCTGCTCCAGGGGCCGACGCTGCCGTTCGCGGCCCGGCTGCTCAAGGTCGCCGCGCCCGGCGAGGCGCACGACCTGGAGGTGGAGTCGGCGCCGCTGGAGGAGCTCAACGCCGACCTGCTCCAGATCAAGGTCCCGCCTGGCTCCAAGCTGCACGGCGTGGAGATCTTCGAGCTGCGGCTCCCGGCCGGCGCCCAGGTGACGCTCATCGTCCGCGAGGGCAGGTCGTTCGTGCCTGCCGCCAACACCCGCGTCCGCGTCGACGACCAGATCCTGCTCGTCACCACCGCCGCCTGCCGCGACCAGGCCGAGACCCGCATGCGCGCCGTCAGCCGCCGCGGCAAGCTGGCCGGATGGTACGGGGAGCGGGGAGTGGAATAGTCGTTTGACCGTATCGGTTACCATTAGCAGTCGCATCGCTCGAGTGCCAAACCCCTGAAGGAGGAGCGCGTGCCGACCTACCAGTACGCCTGCAACGACTGCGGTGAGCAGCTCGAAGTCGTTCAGAAGTTCACCGACGATGCGCTGACCGTGTGCCCGGCGTGCCAGGGCAACCTGCGCAAGGTGTTCTCCGCCGTGGGCATCGTGTTCAAGGGCTCCGGCTTCTACAAGACCGACAACCGCTCGTCGTCGACGTCCGCTCCGGCCACGGCTTCCTCGAAGCCCGCGGAGTCCAAGTCGGCCGAGTCGTCGTCGTCGAAGCCCGCCGAGTCGAAGCCCGCTCCGGCCGCCGCGTCCAACTGACGAGCTAGCGGGGCCTGTCGCCCGCGGCGCCCAGCAGCTCCGGGGCGATCCGGTCGAGGAGCTCCTCCAGTTGCGGGTGCGGCCCCCAGTCGGCCACCAGCCGGCCCAGGGCCTCGCGCGAGCTGCGCAGCAGCCGCAGCGCCGCCGCCTGCCCGCGCTCGGTGAGCCGCAGCCACTCCTCGTCCGCCGACCGCTCCACGTAGCCGTCGGCGACGAGCCGGTCCACGTACGGTCTGCCGCGCGCCCTGCTGACCTGGGCGCGCTCGGCCAGGTCGACGGCCTTGACCCAGCCCTCGCCGCCCAGCCTGGCGATGATCCACACGCCTTCGGGCCGCATGCCCTCCAGCCCGGCCAGGTCGCCCATCCGCGCGTAGTAGCCCTTGCGCAGGTCGGCGTCCGCCAGCCGGACGAGGCCCCGCTCGACCTCGGCCAGCGACGACCGCTCTGCCGACGTGGCGCCGAGCCCCTCGCCGATGTCGGAGGCCCGGGTGGTCTGCCTGAGCCGGTGCTCCGGGATGAACCAGGTCAGCACGAACGCCACCAGCATGATCGGCGCCGCCACCCGGAACACCGCGGCGATCGCGTCGGCGTAGACGTGCAGGAAGTCGGCGGCGAGGTCGGACGGCAGCCGCTGGATCGCGGTCGGGTCGCGCTGGATCTGCGCCGGGTCGAAGCCGGGCGGCAGCGTGGTCGTGCGCAGCACCTGGGCCACGTCGGTGCTCAGCGTGGCCGCGAAGACCGAGCCCAGCGTCGCCACCCCGAACGAGCCGCCGATCGAACGGAAGAAGGTCGCCCCGGAGGTGGCCACGCCGAGATCCTTGAAGTCGACGGCGTTCTGCACGACGATCACCAGGACCTGCATGGTCATGCCCAGCCCGATGCCGAGGATCAGCAGGTAGGCGGCCATGACGGCGGTGCCGCTGTGCTCGGTGAGCGTGGACAGCAGGAACATGCCGACGCTGGCGATCGCGGTGCCGGCGATCGGGAAATATCGGTATTTGCCAGTCTTCGAGATGACGAATCCGCTCACGATGGAGAGCGTCAGCGTCCCCGCCATCATCGGCAGCAGGAACACCCCCGACAGCGTCGGCGTCACCCCGTGCACGATCTGCAGGTAGAGCGGCAGGTACGTGAGCGCGCCGAACATCCCGAACCCGACCACGAACCCGACCACCGACGACATCGCGAACGCCCTGTTGCGGAACAGCCCGAGCGGCAGCACCGGCTCCCTGGCCCGCCGCTCCGCCCGAATCCAGCCGGCCACCAGCACGACCGCCGCGACCGCCAGGCCGATGATCACCGGCTCGGTCCACGCGTAGGTGTTGCCGCCCCACGTCGTGATCAGCACCAGGCACGTGGTCGCCCCGCCGAGCAGCGCCACGCCCGCGTAGTCGATCGTGTGGCGGGTGCGGCTCGCGTCGCCGGGCAGCGCCGCCACGATCACCAGCAGCGCGACCGCGCCGAGCGGCAGGTTGACATAGAACACCCAGTGCCACGACAGATGGTCGACGAACAGCCCGCCGAGCAGCGGCCCCACGATGCTCGACACCGCGAACACCGCCCCGAAGAACCCCTGGTACTTCCCCCGGTCGCGGGCCGACACCACGTCACCGACGATCGCCTGGGCCAGCACCATCAGCCCGCCGCCGCCGAGCCCCTGGATCGCCCGGAACGCGATGAGCTGCCCCATGCTCTGGCTCAGCCCGCACAGCGCCGACCCCGCCAGGAAGATCACGATCGCGGCCAGGAACAGCCTCTTGCGCCCGTACTGGTCGCCCAGCTTGCCCCACAGCGGCGTCGACACGGTGGCGGCCAGCATGTAGCCCGTCACCACCCACGACAGGTGCTCCAGCCCGCCGAGGTCGCTCACGATCGTCGGCAGCGCCGTGGACACGATCGTCTGATCGAGCGCTGCCAGCAGCATGCCGAGCATGAGCGCGACGATGATGAGCCCCAGGCCACGTTGCCGCATGCCTGCGATCATACTCATCGTGAGGATTCGAACACGTTCCGCTGCAGGTTATCCACAGAACGGGATTCGGGGTCTCGGCGGCCACCCGGCGCGCCGCTAATGTCTGCGCCATGGTCACTCGCGCAGACATCGGCGTCATCGGCGGTTCCGGCTTCTACTCCCTGCTCGACGACGCGGAGGAGGTCGAGGTCACGACCCCCTACGGCCCGCCCAGCGACACCGTCACCGTGGGCCGCATCGGCTCGCGCCAGGTCGCGTTCGTCCCCCGGCACGGCCGCGACCACCGCTTCCCTCCCCACCGCATCCCCTACCGGGCCAACCTGTGGGCGCTGCGCTCGCTCGGCGTGCGCCAGGTGCTCGCCCCCAGCGCCGTCGGCTCGCTCCGGGCCGAGCTGGGCCCCGGCGCGATCGTCGTGCCCGACCAGCTGGTCGACCGCACCTCCGGCCGCGTCCAGACCTATTACGACACCGGCGGCGCCGTGCACGTCTCCTTCGCCGACCCCTACTGCCCCGCCGGCCGCGCGGTCGCCGTCGCCGCGGCGCGGGCCGGCGAGTGGGAGACGCTCGACGGCGGCACCCTGGTCGTCATCGAGGGGCCGCGCTTCTCCACCCGGGCCGAGTCGCAGTGGTTCCAGCGCAACGGCTGGGCCATCGTCGGCATGACCGGCTTCCCCGAGGCCGTCCTGGCTCGCGAGCTGGCCCTGTGTTACACGTCCCTGTCCCTGGTGACCGACCACGACGCCGGTGTGGAGGCGGGCCAGGGCGTCACGCACGACGAGGTCCTGGAGTTCTTCGCGCGCAACGTCACCCGCATGCGCTCGCTGGTCGCCGACGCCGTCCGGTCCCTGCCCGAGGAGCGCTCCTGCCCCTGCGGCGCGGCCCTCGACGGCATCAAGCTCCCCTTCGAGCTGCCGTGATCCGCCTGTGGCTGCGGCGCTGCGAGCGCCGCCGCCGCCTCGTCGCGGCCGCCCTGGCCGCGGCGGGCGTCCTGGCCGCCTTCGTCGCCCTGCGGCCCGCTCCGGGCCCCACGGTGCTGGTCGCCGCCCGCGACCTCGCCCCCGGCGTGCTGCGCCCCGGCGACCTGCGCGCGGTCCCGCTCCCCCACCCGCCCGACGGCGCCCTGCGCTCGGGCGCGGTGGGCCGGGTCCTGGCCGGCGCGATGCGCCGCGGCGAGCCGCTGACGGACGTCCGCCTGCTCCACTCCCTCCGCCTGCCTCCCGGCGCCGTCGCCACGCCCGTACGCATCTCCGACCCCGACGTCGTGCGCCTGATCTCCCCCGGCTCCACGATCGGCGTGCTGGCCGCCCGCGACGGCGCCCCCGCCGCGCTCGTCGCCGACGACGTGACGGTCCTCACCATCCCCGACGCCCCCAGCGACCACGGCGCCCTGGTGGTCCTGGCCACCACGCGGTCCCAGGCCGCCGACCTGGCCGGCGCCCAGGCGGGAGGGCACCTGTCGATCACTATCACGGAGTGATCGATCCATTACTCTCTGTTGGCATGAGTGGATTCAAGAAGTTCCTGATGCGCGGGAACGTCATCGACCTCGCCATCGCCGTGGTCATCGGCGCGGCCTTCAACGCCGTCGTCCAGTCGTTCGTGGCCGACCTGCTGACGCCGCTGATCTCGGCGTTCGGCGGCCTGCCCGACTTCTCGTCCCTGAAGATCACCATCGGCCAGTCCAACTTCATGTACGGCAACTTCATCAACGCCCTGGTGTCGTTCCTGGTGATGGCCACCGTGATCTACTTCCTGATCGTCAAGCCCTACACCCACTTCAAGGACCGCGCCGAGGCCCGCGAGGAGATCACCCACCGGGCCTGCCCCGAATGCCTCTCGGAGATCCCCAAGGCCGCCACCCGCTGCGCCCACTGCACCGCCGAGCTCACCCCGGCGCCCTAGGGCAGGGTGTCCATCTTCGGGTCGTACTCCCAGTGCCACGGCTCGAACGGGCTGCTGTAGGCCCAGTCCGGGTGGAACCACCCGTACCTCTTGCCGTTCTTCTCCAGCCAGTTGAACTCCGGGGACCGGAACCGCTCCACGCCCCCGCAGAGGTCTACAGCCAGCCCGAGCCCGTGATTGCTGCGCCCCGGCACCGCCGCGAACCCCGGCCGCCGGTAATAGACCGACTGCTGCTCGGCCAGGCTCCGATAGGCGTCGGTCACGCACATCTGCTTGCCGAACTGCCGCTTGAACGCCTCGTTCAGGCTGACGAACGCGATCGTCGCGTCGGCCCGCAGGCTGAACCCCTTCTGCTGGAGCGGGCACAGCATGCTCTTGGGGATCAGCCCGTTCGGATACTCCCCCGCCGTCGCCGCCCGCAGCGGATTGCACCCCAGCGCCGCCCGGCCCACCTTGTCGATCTTGATGCCCATCTTCACCAGGGCCGCGGTGAGCGACTTGACCACCTTGTCCGACCGCTTCCTGAGCAGATCCACCTCGGCGGCCATCTGCGCCTCGGCCAGCAGGTTCCCCGCGCGCAGCTCCTGCGCCTCGGCGGCCAGCCTCTCCGTCTGCTGGATCAGCGCGGTGCTCCGGTCGACCGCCTGCTGCCGCACCATGACGATGTGGTTGATGCTGGCCATGGTCCGCAGGGTGTCGGCATCGGCGTCCCCCGCCAGGAACGGCACGACCGTGTCACTGGCCAGCGGCTGGATGTAGAGCAGCTCCGCCATCTGCGACACCGGCTGCCGGATCTGGGCCAGGTGCCGCTCGGCCTTCGCGAGGGCCTGGAGCTTGCCCTCCAGCTCCTTCTCGGCCGCCTCGAACTCGGTACGCCGCTTGATCAGCGCCTTGTTGGCTTCCTCGAGCTCCTGCGCCGCCCGTTCGGCTTCCTTGCGCAGCTCGGTGAGGTTGGCGGGGTCGGACCGGGTCCCCAGGGCCTGGGCCCCTAGGGCCTGGCTCCCTAGGGGCTGGCGGGTGTCCTGGGCCTGCCGGGCTTCGGCAGGAGCACCCAGCAGGGAAGTCATCGCCACGACGACCGCGATCAGACCTGCTGATCGAGGGGCTGGCACGTTCGACTCCTCCGTTTGCAAACTCGTTACCCGCGTCCGGCACGCACGTTACTACAGCCCCCCGAGTGCCCGGACCGAACTCCGAAGAGCCGTTATGAGGCAAACGACGCTTTTGTACTGCTCCTGGCTTGGGAGGTGGGGGTTGGGGTGTGGCTTCGGGGGTGCGGTGGCGGCTTGCGGGGGCTTGTGGGTGCTTGTGAGTGCTTGTGGGAGCGCCATCGACGATCCGATACGTCGTACGGCGGCCCTCTGCCCGACCCGAGGCTCCGCTGCCATGCCGACCCGTTCGCCGCTCCAAGACGATGGAGCACGGACACCGGCCTTGCACCGGCTTCAGGAGCACGGCCTCAGTCGTGACACCCCCATGTCACCTGAAGCGCCACCACGTCACCCTGTGCGCGCCCGTACGCCCGTACGCCCGTACGCGTACGCCCTGATCCCGGATCCCGTCACAACCCCGACGCCAAATCGCCCGTGAGGCTCACCGCCGGCTGCCGCTCATGCTCCCTGCAGAGCTCCCACAGCCACGTGTCCACCCACTCCCCCGGGCAATCGGACTGCGAATCGGACGGCGCTGCCGGCGCCCGATCCGAAGGCTCCGGGGCCGCCTCCTGGACTGGCGGCGCCGAACTATCCCTCGTAATCCCCACCGCCTGCACCGCCGGCTCCCCGGGAACGACCAACACCTCCACCCCAGCCTCCGTCTCCGCCTCTGTGACAGGCGCAGGCATCGCCGCCACGTACTGCCGCGCCGGATGCGCAGGCGGAGGCACCAGCACCGGAGCGAACACCTTGAACTCCCGCTCCCGGCCCCTCTTGCCCTCGTGCTGGTACTGAGACATCTCCCCCGCCAGCAACCCGCCTGCGAAGATCGCAGGCGCGAGCAGCGCCGCGAACAACACCACGGGCCGCCTACGCGCCTGCCTACGTCGCCTACTGTCCACGCGCCGACCGTAACCGCGGGCGACACCACGGCCGGTAACCGGTTGCCATGTGTTTACCGCCCGCCTGCGCACCCATGGCACGGCACGCCCTGGGCGCAGGGCCTCGGTGAAGTTGGTGGGGGCTGAGGGCCCACGCAGTGGCAGACTTTCGCTAGGCTTACTTCGTCCGCCTCCGTAGCTCAGGGGATAGAGCACCGCTCTCCTAAAGCGGGTGCCGCAGGTTCGAATCCTGCCGGGGGCACTCATCTCGACCAGGCTTTTCGTACGCTGACCTGCGGTTTCTTGACCGCAGGTCTTTGCTTTCCAGACCCTTGGTAGGTCGCCAAAGGCACCCGAATGCAGCCGTAGGACCACGACCTGGGGACACACGGGGGATGATCTTGACGGCATCTCCCACGCGACTCAAGGGGCAATTGACTACCCTGCGGCGATCCACTCTCGGGAGGACGCCGTTCACCTTGTCCCTCCTGTGAGAGCTCTTGGCAGGACATTCGTTGATCGTCGCGGCGTTCGCCCCGCGACTGACAACAACCAAAGAAGCCCTCTATCAGCGCCGAACGGTCCGCTAGTGCCCGGCCGCCCTTCGGGAGCCGCCGGCGACTCGGCTCAGCAATGACTCCGGGGCCAGCTTGCCAAGATGGAGTAGGTAGCTCTCAGGTGAAGGAGCGAGCTTCTGAGCTCGATCATGCCTTGCGGCGCGTACGATGCCGATCAGGCCAAACGCTGCTGCTCCAACGCTGGCGAGAACGGGCTCTCCGGCGGCAATACCTCCGCTCAGGGCGGCCACAGACGCAGGGAGCTCGAACTTGACGTTCAATGCTCCATAAACAGAGTCCACGCCAACACCTCGCATGGCCTTGCGCAGCTCTTCAAGGGGACGCTTGAACTTTCGTTCTACTTCCTGACGCAGATAGGCGTCAAGGATCCGGGGTTCTTCAACTTCGGCAAGAGTGTCGGCCAACTCAGCCACCGTCGTGGTCACCGACTCTCCGAAGGCATCGAAGTCGGCTCCGTAACGCTTCCGGAGAGCGACGATCTTCTTGGTCGGGACGTTGTCTAGGTTGGATGGAACGGCGATTTCGAGGGCCAGGAAGGCGAGCCTGTTGCTCAGCTCGTGGGCGCGCCGATCTACCGATTCGTTGAGTGGGAGCAGCAGGGCGTCTGCGATCCGGTCGGCCGTCCATTCATGGTCCACAGATTGTGTGACAACCTGGTCGGTTGTGGGCTGGAGAAGGTTCTGCCGAGCGATCTCCCGCGTGAGAGCACATTTGTAGACCCATGCGAGCTGCGGATGGACCGCGAGCCACCTCCTGGGACTGCCTTCCTCTCTGCCCGCTTCGAAGGCAAGTCCTGCTTGTATAAAGCTGTATCGAAGTTCAGGCTCGACTTCGTCGAGGAGAATTCCGGTGAGGGGGAGCTGCCGAAACGGATCAAATGGTTCAGGTGTGTTATTTTCATTGTTGCCCGGCTGTTCAAGCGTCTCTATAAGAGCTGGAGGATACAGGCGCTCATTCGCCAGGAGAACGGGAAGGATCGACTCTGCGCTGTGGGACAATCGGCGCTCAGGGAGCGCCCGATACAGCCCGCGCAGGCGGTCAGCGTACTCCGCAAGCACCTGCTGGAACAGGGAGGACACAGCGGCGGCTGCGGGATCGGGGCCCACGTCAACGAGGAAATCGAGCCCATCTGCAAGAGTCCGCGCCACCTCCGAGTCACGCAGTTGGTATCCGGGCGGCACAACGCGCGCCATTTGAGGCCAGTACAGCGCTGCCGCCTTGAGCCACCGGTCATCGCGAAAATGAATGTAGGGATAGTAAAGGCCGATGCGTCGCACGCTTCATCTTCCTTCAGAGAGAGGCTTTTGATGTCATCACGGCACGATCCTACTTTCCAGTCATTCTCTGGCGCTGCTTTGCAGTCCCGTCCGTCAGCATCTCGTAGATCACACAGTGGCCGATGGCTAGCTTGGCGATCATAGCGCGCGCCTAGCCTCCCGAGCAGTAGTTTCAGCGCTCTGTAAGCACTAGAACGCTGAGGACGACTGCGCGCACCGCCGCAGCGATCGAGACCAACAGCGCCTATCGCGACTTGCTATAGCTGGGACGAATGGATGTACGAGCGAGGAGTGATCGGATAGGGTCCGGGTCGTGCGCCTTACTGCGAGTTCGAGAGCAGTGGCCGTGGTACTTATCAGTTTCGCGGCCCTGACGGCGTGCTCCGGAGACCCAGAGCGGCCGACATTGGCGGAAGCGGTACGGCACCTCGTGAGCGATGGGGACGCGGTGGTGTCCGGCATCGAAGCAGGCCTGACGGGGCTGACGAAGGAGCGGGCCGACCGAGACCGGGACTCGACATGCCTCAACGACGAGGAGCAGCGCTTCTACATCGCCAAAGGGAACTTCGCGAATCCGGCGGCAGAGAGTGCGACCAACCTTGTCGGGTTGCTGAAAGGCCAGCTCATCAGCAAGGGCTATTCCACTCAGGTCGTGGATAATCTCGACCTTTGGGAAGACGATGTGAGTGTCGCCGTGGTGGTCAATCCCGAGGCGAGGTTGACCTTCGTCCTGCTCGCCCGCATGGAATCAACACCCAACGTCATGATCATCGGGAAGACTGAGTGCTATCACATCAATGCCTGAACGCGGTCACATGGGGTCAGGTACACTCGCAGCATCGTCCCGGAGCTGCTTGGCGCGGCGGCGAAGGTTCTCGGCGGTGGCCAGGCACGAATTCTCCAGCTCGGCCAGCTCGCGTCTGAGGCGGGCGGTCTGCGTGAGGTACCGTTCAGCAGCCGGCCCCTTCCAGAAGGATTCGCTGTCGCCTGGTTTCGCGGGGATACCGTCGAAGGTCTCGGCCAGGGTCTTGGCGTACCTGGTGAAGGTAGAGGCGAGCGTCTCCTTCTCAGCCGCCTCGCGGAGGAGTTGGTGTTTGACGGGCAAGGTCAGCCACCCCGTCTTTCCAGCGCGTCAAGAAGAGCGTCGTGAATCCGGCCTTCCATGGCATCTCGCATCATGGCCGTCTCGGATGCGGTCAACGCCTTCTGCCCGTTCTCTCTGAGCGAGCGGCTCAGCCATTCGACCTGTTCGTTCACGAGGGTGCTGGCGATCGACCGGGCTGTATCTGGCGTCTTCTTGTCGAGGTAGTCCGTGATCAGGTCCTTCATCACGTCTTTGACGTCGTCAAGCCCCTTGTCCTTAACCGTGGACGCAAGGGCGCCGTTGACTGGCAGGTACTTGTTGCTGATGAAGTCGACTGGCATGAGGAGGAAGCCAGCCAGGTGGTCGGCATACTCATCGTCGCTCCACTCGGCGTATGTCGAGCCGGCCAGCAGCAGGTTCGTCAGCGCGCCTGTCCGCTCGGCCAGTTTGACGTGCGCTTCTCGTCCGTAGTGGCTCGGGTCGAAGGGATGGAAGCGCCCCATGTCCAGCTGCTTCATGTAGTCCGTACCGGCCTTCATCAACGTGTCGGCCGCCCTGGAGTCCTGCATCAGCGCGCCGAGGAACCGGGCGCTCACTGTGGGGTCGAGCTTGTCCCATGGCGCCCTGGGCTCCAGGAACGGCACGTCTGGTGAGTTGCGCACGGCCTGGCCCCGGGCGAGCTTGTCGAGGATGGGCGTGATGTCCTGAGCCAGAACGCGGCTGATGGGCGAGTCGGCGAAGGTGCCGATGCCGCCACCCACCCACAACGTGTGCTCGGCTCCGATGCTGTTGATGACCGTGATCCAGGCCCGTTCCCGCATGTCGTCAGCCCCGGCGCCGGGCTTCAACGCCCCATGCAGCGCCCTGGCCAACGTCTCCTCGTACGCAGGAACGCCTAACGACCTGATGGTGTAGGCATCCAGCATGACCCCGGCTTCGTTCGGATGCTCGACCAGCAGACGCCGGAACGCCTCCGGGTTTGCCTCGTACGCCTTGGCCAGGTTGTGCAGGTTCCAGTTCGGATCGGTGGGGAACGCGTCGGAGTTCGGTGAGCGGGTCAGCAGGTTGGTCGCCACCCGGTTGAGGAACGTACCGGACTGCGGGGCCAGCGCGACGAGGCTGGACAGGATGTCCGATGGGGCCGTCTCGATCATCTTCTGCCACTCGTTCCCGAGTCGCCCGGAGCTCTCAGCGGTGGCGAAGGCTCTTGCCAGCAGGCCGGGGGAAGATTCACCAGCGCGCTTGAGCGTGTCCGGGGTCAGTCCTCTACGCGTTCCCGCGGCTTCTGTGTTCATCCAGTCGCGCATCAACTTCTGGAAGGTCGTGGGACCGAGCGCGGTCAGCAGGGCCCCCGAGTAGCTCGGGTCGTCGATCCTGCCCTTGAGCGCCGCCAATGCCTTCTCCACCCCGGCCCAGCTCGGCCCCGACAGGAACTGGTCGTGGTAGTTGAGCGCGGCAGTGATGGCACCCGCGTCCCGCTTGGCCGCCTCTGTGGCCTCGGTGGCGCTGCTGAAGGGGAAGGTGCCGGTCAGCATGCCCTTCTGCTGGGTCGGCACGATGCGCTTGATGATGTCGATGCGCCACTTGAGATCCTGCTGCGACTCGTGGAAGAACCACCAGGTGCGGTGCATCGGGGCAACGCCTTCGCGGCCGGCCCACTCGGCGCCCGCCTCCGCTATCGCCGCTTCGAGCCCCGGACGCGCATTGGCGAGGACGTCCTTCCCCGCTTCCATCTGGCGGATCAGTTTCTCTGCGCCGAGGGGATCGATCCCGACGAACTCCCCCATGGCCCCTCCCCGAGGGCGTGGCTACACGTCAGGAGTCAAACACAACGGACGCACCACGTGAACCCGTAATACCCCACCATATGGAAATGGAATGGCCGATGTACGTTTAGTCACAATAAGTCTATATATGACACAAGACAGACTCGGTGTCCTACTTTCAGCGCCGCCTACAGCTATTCAGGATCATGGCCCCATGGGCCGTTTGCGCCCCGCATTATTGAGGCGTGAAGAATCGCGACTCCGGTTTGACTCGATCCATCGGGCCCGCCACCAGCGACATCGCTGCCGAAGTCATCGAACGAAGCCTCATGAGGATTACCGGCCCTCTGGCGGACGTCGAGCAGACACGATTCATCAGCCGCGTTGTACAGACATGGCGCAAACGCGGCCAGCGGCGCAGCGTCGAGCCGATTCTCACGCTCGTCTGCGGCTACGCCGGATCCGGCAAGAGCGAGTTCTCTCGGTTCCTGTCCGAGGTCACTGGCTGGGCCCTTCTCGACAAGGACTCCATGACCTGCGCTATGGCCGAGCGGCTGCTTACCGCACTCGGCGGCGATCCCCACGACCGGCACACCGAGCTCTACCTACGCGAAGTACGTCCCTTGGAGTACCGGTGCTTGCTGGAGACCGCCTTTGACAATCTGCGGGTGGGTACCTCGGCCATCCTGTCCGCGCCGTTCATCGCCGAGATGAACAGCCCCGGCTGGATGTCCCACCTGACTGGCCAGTGCTCAGCCATGGGCGCGGACGTGGGAGTGATCTGGATACGCTGCGACCTCACGTCGATGCGCAGGCACATCGAGATCCGCCGAGCCGCCCGCGACGCCTGGAAGCTGGACAACTGGGCCGCCTATACCAGCGGCCTGGATACCAACAACAGCCCACCCACGGCGCACATCAACGTCGATAACCGGCTCGGTGCCGCTATCAGCGTGATCGATCAGACTCGCGTCACGTTGAAGCGAATCCTCGCGTGACCATGGCCCCGTTCCACCAACCTCTTGCAAGGGGCACGTCCCCCACGCCGTCGAGCCGCACGCTAACCGTAGATCTGGTGGCAGACCCGATTGCGGACGCGAAAGTTGGGACGAGACGGCGGGAACAGACGGTCACACTTCGCCGAGATCAAACGGGATGATCCATTCCTGACGTTTCCTCCAGGGCTTTTTCGGGCCGCCTTCTGCGAGTGGCTCCGCCTGCCGGCCGCACTCGGCTCCTGCTGGCGTGCCGTACGGCTCACTGGCCCGTGCCTCCGCTCGGATCGCTTCGATACCTTGCGCTCTGACCGGGGTGAGGCGGAAGGCGTCGCACGGGGGCCAGCGGGCGTGAAAGTCGGGCGCGGGGTAGGCACTGCACCCTGAGCGGTCGTGTGAGTGCGGGTGCTGGGCGCCGAGGCGACGCCGGTCTTCGATGGCGGGGTTCCCGCGCCGGACATGCCCGACCACATCCCGAGAGCAAGGCAGACCACGAAGCTCGCGACGAGCACCGGCCTCAGCCAGCGATCTCCGACGCCCTGAGGATGTCCCCTGGGAGGTGTCGGAGTCGAGTACATCCGGGGCCAGAGATCGTCCCGTCCCAGGATCGAGGCGTCTCTATAGCTGACCGACGGCCCAGACTGCGGCTCGGCGGTCGACTCCGACTCTTCATGGAGCGTGGTGCGTCTATGCAGCGGCAGGCCGTACGGTGGCCGTCGGCGTGGCCTGGAGCCTTCGAGCGGGGAGCGATCACCGTGCATAATCCTCCTTATTCACCGAGTGGTTGCCAGGGTGCCGCATGATTTCGAGATCCGCCGCGATCACCCAACCTGTCGCGTGTCGCCAGGGGGGTGTGTCTAGATAACGGTGTATCTCGATCTTGATTAGTTATCGAGGGGTCGGGGTCAGGCGGCCGTCGAAGGTGATGGCGAAGGCGTTCAAGGCGGCCTTCCAGCGGGTGATCCAGCGTTTGCGGCCCTTGCCGGTTGGGTCCAGGCTCATGATCGCCATGTAGACGCACTTGAGCGCGGCCTGCTCGTTGGGGAAGTGGCCGCGGGCCTTGACCGCCCGCCGGATCCGCGCGTTGACCGACTCGATGGCGTTGGTCGAGCAGATCACCCGGCGGATCTCGGTGTCGAAGTTGAGGAAGGGCACGAACTCGGCCCAGGCGTCCTCCCACAGCTTCACGATCGCCGGGTACTTGCCGCCCCAGAGTTCGGCGAATTCGTAGAAGCGCTCGAGTGCAGCGGCCTCGGTCGGGGCGGTGTAGATGGGCTTGAGGGCTTTGGCGATGGCGTCCCAGTGCTGGCGGGCGGCATACCGGAACGAGGCGCGCAGCAGGTGAACGACGCATGTTTGCACGACGGCTCGGGGCCAGACGGTCTCGATGGCCTGCGGCAGGCCCTTCAGGCCATCGCAGACCACCATCAGCGCATCGGCCACGCCGCGGTTCTTGAGCTCGGTCAGCACGTGCAGCCAGAACTTCGCGCCCTCGCCGCCGTCGCCGGCCCACAGCCCGAGGATGTCGCGCTCACCGTCCACGGTGACTGCCATCGCCAGGTAGATGGGACGGTTGGCGACCTGGCCGTCGCGCAGCTTGACGTGGATGGCGTCGATGAAGATCACCGGATAAACGGGGTCGAGCGGCCGGTTCTGCCATTCGGTCATGCCCTCCAGCACCTTGTCGGTGATGGTGGAGATGGTCTGCCTGGAGACGTCGGCGCCGTAAACCTCGGCCAGGTGCGCGGCGATCTCGCCGGTGGTCAGTCCCTTGGCGGCCAGCGAGATGACCATCTCATCGACGCCGGACAGCCGTCGCTGCCGCTTGCGCACGATCTTCGGCTCGAAACTCGCGTCCCGATCGCGCGGCACGCTGATCTCCACCGGCCCGACATCGGTGAGCACGGTCTTGAACCGGCTGCCGTTACGGGTGTTGCCGCCCTCGTTGCCGGAGCGCTCATGCCTGTTGTGGCCGAGATGGTCGGTGATCTCGCCTTCCAGCGCGGACTCCAGCACCAGCTTGGTCAGCCGGCCCAGCAGCCCGTTCTCACCCACCAGCTCCACGCCCTCGGCACGGGCCTGATCCACCAGCCGGGCCACCAGCTCCCGATCCGACTCCTTGGCCTTGCTCTGCTTGGGCTTGCCCGCCACGCCGGCGTCCTCCAGGTCGATCTCCGTCGATGCCTGGATCACAGTACTCATCACGGGTGTCCTCCATGATCAGGAGTTACACCGTTGTTCTTACACTCCCCGCCAGGGGCGTTGCCCGGATGCGCATCGGAGAAAGGCCCCAGCCACAGCCGGGGCCGAAGTCCGGCTTCTATACGTCGAGAGCGTCGTTAATCTTTCCGTTGATCTGTTCCTGCTGGCCATCCATGCATTTCGCGTAGACCCGAAGCAGCACGTCAACACCATGCCCAGCACGTTTTGC
The DNA here is from genome assembly GCF_040639085.1 of Nonomuraea sp. NPDC023979. Lineage (NCBI taxonomy): Bacteria > Bacillati > Actinomycetota > Actinomycetes > Streptosporangiales > Streptosporangiaceae > Nonomuraea > Nonomuraea sp. NPDC023979. The sequence continues at coordinate 95,295 of NZ_JBEZZG010000006.1, read as the reverse complement.
GACCTCAGGGGCCGGGACACCGGCATTCAGCCAGAGCGAAACCGCCGCATGGCGGAGGTCGTAGGGGCGCGCGGCGAGTGACGAGGCCACCTGAGCGGGAGTGAGGGCGAGTTTCCGGGCTTCCTGCCAGACGTACGAGTGCGCCGAGCTGGAGTAGGTCCCGCCGGTACCGGTGCGGAAGATCCTGCCGTCCTTGGCCGTGCCATACTCGGCGATGTGCTCGCGGAGCATGACGACCAGGGCGGGCGGAATCGGGATCTCTCGCGTCTCCTTGTCTGCGCGGTGCTTCAGACTCCGGGACTCGTGAGTCTCGCCAGAGTTCGTCCATCGCTTCGTGCTCTGCGGCCGCGCTCGCTCTAGGACGATCAGCCCCCATCCCGACTCGGGCAGCGTGCAGTTGTTCGCGCGCAGATCCGCCGTCTCCTCCGGCCGAAGCGCTGCGTAGTAGATGCATCCGAACAGTGCCTTGAGGCGAGGACCCCGCTTGCGGCCCACCTTGGGAACCGCGTCGAGGAGTTGCCTCGCTTGGACGGGGTTGACCACCGTACGAGGATCGACGACCGTCACGGCCTTCGGCACCGTCCATTTGATCGCGTCGAGCGGGTTGCTGCTGAACACCTTCTGCTCGACCGCGTGCTCCAGCAGGTGATGGAGGACCGCACGCTTACGCCGCACGGTGTTCGCTCCTGCGGGGGCACCGGCGAAGGTGACCGAGATAGCGTCCAGGGCCGTGCGAAGAACGGGAGCCTCCCCCAGGCTCGACAGCGGTAGCGAAGCCCGCTCCAGCCACCCCAGAGCCACGGCTTGAGCAGAGGTCAGGGCAGCCCGCCGCTTCTCTGGGAGCAGCACATGAGCCCGGAGGACCTCCCGCAGGTCTGCAGTGGATGGACGGCGCGGTGCGTCGTCCACCAGAGCAGGGATGAGACTGAGGAGCGCGTACGCGTCCGTTTCGCGAGTCCTAGCGGCCGAGGTGTTCCAGCGTTGAAGGATGTACGCCTGGGCAAACTCCAGGAACGTCGGCCCCGACGACTCCGGCGCCAGCATCGAGACTGGTAGACCGGTGGTGACGTCGAACTCCTCCCCCGCCTTGGCCGCCTGCCGCAGGTCCGACATGAAGGCGTTGGCCAAACCCTTGGTGCGGAAGCTCTTGGACTTCTGCTTGCCGGCCACCCGCCAGCGAGCGATGAAGGTAGGGGTATCACGGTCGGAGCGATGTTGGATGGCGCCGAGCTTCACGTCATAGGTGGTGTTCACACTGCCTCCCGTCGCGAGTCGAGCCAGGACATGAGGTCGCTCCGCCAGATGCGGAGTTCGAGATTGGGCAGTTGGATGCAGACCGGCGCGCGGCCGAGTTCCCGCCAGCGGTAGAAGGTGCGGCGGGAGACTCCGCCGAGTTCGGCGAGGACCTCCGGAACGGTCAGCAGTTCGTCACGCCTACTCATCGGGCACCACTCCCAGCGGTGGGAAGCTGGGTGCCGGTGATGGCGGCAGCGAGCAGCAGTTCGCCGGCGGAGAGGCCCTGTCCGGCGTACTCCCAATGGGCGATGACGAGGACGGTGTCTTCGTCGAAGAGAGGGAGGCGGCCGGTGGTGATGTCCTCGGCGCGCTGGTGTTCCTCGCGTGCGGCGCGGAGTTGGCCGAGAGTGGTGGAGTAGCGGCGGCTCTTGGTGGAGAAGTGGCCGCGGAAGCCGAGCATGTGGGCCCACTGGATCAGGCGAAGGTCGGCCAGGGCGTCGAGGGAGCCCAGGCGCATGCATGCGGCGATCAGGCGTCGGGCATGGTCGCGGATCGACAGGGCGGCCAGGTCGTCGAGGGGTTGGATGCGCCGGTCCAGGGTGCCGACGCATTCGGCGGCCTTGGTGGCGTACTTGGCGATGTACGCCGCGACGGCCTGCTCGGTGAGTTCGCCATCCATGGTGATGCGGCGTACGTCGAGTTGTTCGCCCCAGCGGAAGGTACGGCTGAGCGGTTTCACGTCGGCCGTCACGACCGCCGCCGCATGCTGGACGGCGTCGGCGAGGGCTTCGGCGGTTGCCCAGGCAGGGGGCGGTGAGGTGGGGCCGTCCGGTCCGTCGAGGCGAATCACGGCGTGGAAGTGGACGATGCCGCGCCGCTGGTATTCGGCGACCTTGGCGAAGGAGATGACGGCCTGCTCACGCAGGGCTTTGAGAGTGAGGCCAGAGAGTTTGGCGAAGCGCCTGCGGAGGGCTTCGGTGAAGCGCCGCCAGAGTTCCGGGCTGATGGCGTTGAACAAGACCGACCCTTCGTAGTCGTAGCAATCCGGGCAGAGCGGCTCACCGAGGCACGCGTCCTCTGCCGAGTGCCGCCGAGTGCAGGACATGACCTGTCCGTGCGGGCAGGTCTCGGCGTTGCGGCGGGCGTGGCACGGCAGGACCTTGCCGCTCTTCTCCCGCCGAACATGCACGGCTCCGAAGGAAGGTGCGGTCAGGGTGACGAACAGGCACGGGTGCGCGCTGACCGTTTCCGGCACGCCCTTGCCCCCGACCAGCCCTGTGCGGACGAGTTGGTACGTGTCGGCGCGGTACGTCTCAGCGCAGGCCGGACAGCGAGTGGCCCGGCGGGTCTTGCAAGGGACACGCAGGATGCCGTCAGGTTCGGTGCGGGTGGTGTAGCGGTGCAGGAGGTGGCCGGTGGCCTGGTCGTAGTGTTCGACCTTGCCGCGTAGGTGGATGGGCTGGCGGCAGCCGCCGGAGCGCTTGATCTGTGCGGCCCAGCGGTCGTAGTCGGGGTGGTTGAGCCGGTCGATCATCCCGGCTACAGCGTGGGAGTGGGCAAGGCAGGGCAAGATGGGACCGTCCTATCCAGTCATCTGGTGTGGGATAGCCCCCGGCCTGGCGCGGATCTTGGCGGATGTGTGGCCAGGCGGGGGGCGCTCAGCGCGATTAGGCGCCGTGGTTGTCGAGGCCGGTGCCGTGGCAGTCGGCGCAGGTGTTGTTGTCGGTGAGGCCGGTGCCGTTGCAGGTGCAGCAGCGGTAGCCGGCGATCGGGATGGTGTCGAGGATCTGGGGCCAGTCGGCCCAGGGCTGTTCGGTCATGGTCATCACCGGCTCTTGCGCGGGGTGATGGTGACGTACATGCGGTAGCTGCGGGGCCGGGTGCGGTCCGGGTAGGCCCGCGACATCGAGGTGACGTCGAAGACCTCGCGCAGGTGGATCATGCCGAGGGTGATTTCGGCGCGGTTTCCTTCGAGGCGGATGCGCATGCTGGTGACCTCCTAAGCGGGGCTGTCGGGTGTGATGCAGCCGTGGTAGCTGTCGTGGGCGGCGTGGCGGGTGCGGGCGTCGGACAGGATGGCCACGGCCCGGTACTCGACGGGGCCGAAGAGCAGTGATGTGCCGTAGTGGCCGCCGTCGGAGTCGATCGGAGTGCCGATCAGGTCGGCTATGGCGTCGATCTGCGCGCGCATCTGGTCGTCGTCGGCGTCCCTGGGGAAGTGGTGGACGGTGGTGCCGCGCGGGGCGGGTACGTCGGGGTTGGCCTGGAGGAAGACCGCCAGGTGGATGAGGCCGTGGATGAGGGCGGTGCGGTCGTCGGTCATCGGTGATCTCCTGTTCATCGGGTTCGCAGGGTGCGGAGCAGGTCTGAGGCGAGTTGGTTGGAGACGCCCAGGCGGGCGCGGAGTTGGTCGCGGGTGATGGGCCTGCTGTGGGCGGTGTGATGGTCGTCGGCGACACGGCGGGCGTAGTCGACGAGTGCGGGGTCGGGTGCCGGGCCGTCGTCCTGCTCGTCGTCCTGCTCGTCGTCCTCGTGGGCGGGGACGAGCGCGGGACGGTCCTCGTACGGGACGGCTTGGGGACGGTCGGGGACGGACGGGGACGCCGTCGTCCAAGACGGGGACGTCTGCTGGACGTCCGGGGACGGTTCGGGGCTGGGCGTGGTGGCGCGGCGTTCGAGCATGGAGACCGCGACGAGGAACGCGGCGGCCGGAGTTGCGGCGGTGATCCAGCCCCACACGGTTGGGTCGGCTTGTTGGAGGTTCGCGGCCAGGGACAGGACGATGCCGCCGGCCAGGACGAGGACGGGCCAGGACAGCGGGCCGCGCCGTACTCGGCCGGTCTTCTTGTCGCGCTGGCGTTCGCGAGCGGCCATGACGCAGGTCAGGTCAATGCACACGGCTACGGCCCAGGCCATCCATCCGTGCTGGCCGTGCTCGGTGGCGGTGTCGCGGATGTGGGAGAACGAGCCCGCGCCCGCGATCAGCGCCAGGACGAGGACGGGGCCGGTGTCGAGCAGCCAGGCGGCGAAGCGGCGCATCACGGTTCCTCCCTTCTTGGTCAGGCAGTCAGGCGGATTGGGAGTCGGGCGCTTGGTGGGGTTGGGCGGCCATGACGTCGGCCCAGGGCGGGGCGTGGTCGGCGTAGGTGTGGGCGGCGTGTTCGGCCGCAGCCTCACTGACGTAGAAGGAGCGGGCGCGGTACCACTGGCCGTCTTGGCTCGCCACGATGGCCACGCCGGGTGTCTCGGCGGCGATGGCGCGAGCGGAGTCGAGCGCGGCCGGGTCGAGGTCGCCCAGCGTCATGGTCGCTGTCTCGGGGTCGTTGACCCGGTGGCAGATCCGGCCCGAGCACTGGGCACGCAGGGCGGTGACACCGGGGCCGAGGTCGGAGCCGATGCGCTGGCCGCAGCAGAACAGGTAGATGCCGAACGCCCGCCCGAGCTGCGCCACCCTCAGGAGCGCGGTGGAGGTCTTGGCGATCTCGTCCTTCTCCGACTTGTCGGCCATCAGGTAGAGCTCGGCCAGCTCGTCGACCAGGACCACGACCGGCACCGGACGCATGGCGGGCGGTAGTTGCCAGATGTTGCGGGCCGAGGCCATCCGGCACACGCCCATGCGGTCGGTCATGAGCGCCACCAGGTCATCGAGCAGCCCGCCGCATTCGGCCCGAGAGGTCGCGAGGGCGGACAGGCGGGGCGCGTACGGGGTGAACTCGACTCCGCCCTTGAGGTCGAAGCCGACCAGGGCGACCGGTTGCGGCGCGAGGCCGACGATGAGCGCGTTGGCCAGGTTGGACTTGCCGGACTGCGTGGCCCCGGCGTTGAGCCAGTGCGGAACGGTTTTGAAGTCGACGACCCAGGGGCCGCCGGTCTCCAGTCTGCCGACGGTGACCTTGAGCAGTTCAGTCGAGGGCGGTAGTTCGTCAACCTTGACCAGTGGGTCGCGGATGGTCGCGGCCAGCCGTACCCGTCCTGGCTTGTCGGAGGTGACCCGTACGGCGTGCACCCCCCAGGAGTGCGCGAGCCGTTCGGCTACGTCGGCGTAGTCGGCGGGGATCTGTCCTTCCAGGGTGTGCAGGGTGACCCGCCAGCCGTGCCGAGTTGGCATGGGCAGCCACATGAACGGCTTGGTGTCCACGGCGATGCGCTGGAACTTGCGCTTGACGCGGACGACGCCCGTGGAGGCGACCAGGCCGGGGACGGTGGTGAACCAGAAGCGTTGCCGCTTCTTGGTCAGCCCGCAGCCGAGGGCGACCTTGCGCCAGGTGGCCCGGACGGTGATGGCCATGATGGGGAAGCCGACGACGAGCCAGAACGAGCGGTAGTGCCAGCGGTGCCAGGCCCAGAGCCCAGCCGCGACGGCGGCCAGGACTCCGAGCACCGTGTAGAGCTGGTCAGACATCCTCGGCCTCCTGGAGCGGGAGGAGCGCGGTGGCGCGGTAGGAGATGCCCCACTTGCCGGCGATCTCCCAGATGTAGCCGAGCAGGCCGACCGCGTTGACCGCGTGCCCGGCCTTGATGGGCGGCTCGCCCGTGATGCCGATCTTGACGAGTTCGATCCGGCCGAACTCGTCTTCCACGGAGACGGTGACCTCGTAGACGGTGTTGCCGTGCTTGTCGGTCTTGATCTCGCCGGTGTCGCGGTTGAGAACGCGCGGGCGCGGGGCCTTAACGCAGGTGATCGTGAGCTTGCTGGTGTCCACAGGGATGGGGACGGTGCGCATGAGTGGAGCTCCTTTGAAGAGATTGTTCTGCTTATCAAGATACCTAGGTATCTAGCTCTGCAAACCGAGAATGCCATGATCTTTTCGAGATTGGTTACAGGTTGCCCAGAGACCTAGGCATCTAGAACGTCTACTGTGGAGACATGGCATCCACTGACCGGCGCCGGCCGTACCTCAGGATTGCCGAGGACGTCCGGCGCGACATCGCGTCAGGCCGATATGCCGTGGGTGAGCAACTCCCCGTGGCTCGCGAGCTGGCCGAACGATATGGCGTGGCCATGATGACCATCGGCAACGCGCTGGCCGTGCTGCGGGACGAGGGATTGATCGAGACCCGCCAGGGCGCGGGCAGCTTCGTCATGCGCCCTCCCGGTGATGAAGCTGCCGAGCCGCCACCAGGAGAGCGAAGCGAAGAGTTTCGCATCATCGCCGAGCAGCTCCACGAGATCCGGCAGCACATGGAGAAGCTCACGATCAGGCTGGACGAGCTAGACGCTCGGACTTCTCCTGATCGATCCGAGCAGTGATCCCTTCTGCTCGCTTCTGTAGTTCGGCTAGGCCGACCGTGATCTCCGCCAGTTCGCGTAGCAAGAGTTGTCGTTCGTCCTCTGTGAGACCCACGAGCACTACCCCATTCGTTAGGCAGGACGCCGTGGCGCCCCCGGGTTACCTGATGGGCTGGGAGCCGGCGGGCCGTCGGCTCACCGATGATCGGGATTAGAGCAGTCGCATCGCCTTGGCGAGGTTGAGGACCTCGCGTTGGCGGTGCAGACGGGCGCTGTCGCGTAGGTCGCGCACGATGTTGCGAACGAGTGGACGGTTGCGGACGTGCTGAGGTGCGATGCGATCCGCGCGGGGCAGGGCATCCGCGGCTTCGTTGTCTCTTCGGTTCATGTGGAAGCCGGCGGCTGTGCAGGTCCAGTAGTGCGCCTGTCTTTCGGAGGAGGCGATAGTGGCGATCTCGACTTGTTCCGCGCGGGTGATGACGTCCCTGGGTCTTCCCAGCTCCATGCTGACTTCTACCGCGTGGATGGTGGTGTTGACGCGGTTGAACTGGGTCTGGAAGACGTTGCCGTCCGGGGGAAGAGCCTGAGCAATGCGGCGAGCCTCGTCGAGGTGGTTCTCGGCCTCGTGCTGGTCCCATAGCCGGGAGCAGACGACGGCGGCCCGTAGGTGCAGCGCGCCCCACATGGCTTTGATCGTGTCGCTCGCGCCCACGTACGGTTCGATCTGATCCAGGGCGGTCAGTGCTGCGCTCTTCGCTGGGTCGAGCTGGGCTTCGTGAAGCCAGACGCCGCATAGGTCCCAACTGGCTGCGGCGATCAGGTCCGGTGAGCCGACGCGTTGAGCGGCGACGAGTTCGCGCTGCACCGCTGTCCAGCCGAGGTCGTGGTGACCCAGGAGGTTGGATGAGACTCGCGCCATGTGGCAGGCCCGCAGCATGAGCGCCTCAGCCCGATCGCGGTCCGTCGAGGAGTCGCCCGTGATAGCGATCAGGTCCGTGAGGATGCCGGGCAGGACTTCTCCCAGCGCCGTGAACTTCGCGTCCTGGCGGAGTTGCTCGGCCAGGCGGACATTCGCCTCCAGGTCGGCCAGCGTGCGCGGAGCACGGGCCGGCAGGGGTGCAACCCCGGCGGGCAATGAAGCCTGTTGGAGGGCGAGGCGCAACCCCGGAACTGCGGCATGGCCTGAGTCGAGTTCTGCCGTCTCGTGCCGGTACGGCTGACCGGTCAGTTCAGCGACCTCTACGCCCAGCACTTCGGCGAGTTGTCCGACCACGCTCATGCGGTCCAAGGGCATGCGCCCGTTCTCGACCTTGGAGAGCCAAGAGACGGACCGGCCGATCTTCTCGGCCAGGGTCGCCTGGTCCCAGCCCTTACGATGACGAGCGCGCGCGATCCGCTGCCCCTGTGTCAGGTTCTCGGTGGCCACGTGTCCCGCCTCCTTATCTCCGTCGCCTGACTCGACGATAAGGCGGGTGACCTGCGTCACCAGCAGAAAAATTGCCAGTGCGGGGACAAGCGAAGGCGCAGGTCGGCCTTCGACCTGCGGAAACATGCCGCCACAAATCAGTAGCGCAACGTGACCGTGGCGCTACTGATTACCGGCGTGGCGTCTCTCTAGCCTGCTTCCCCTCTCAAGATGTGGCTCCAGAGCGCCTCGGTTCGACTCCAGGTCTCCCAGCCGCTTTCGGTGACGACCGTGCCAGAGGTCGAGCGTTGGTGACGGCGAATGAAGGCGAGGCCGGCGGCGTTACAGAGCTCGAAGACGACGGGCAGGCAGCCACACGTGTAGTCGCGGACACGGACATTGGTGGTGCGGGAGGCGCAGGGATACCAGCGAACCGCAGTCAGGTTGGGGCTCGCCGCAGCCGGGTGAGCGCCGTGATAGATCCCGAACTCGTCCACAGCGCCTCCACCCTTGACGGGAAGGGGCGCCGATGAGTGAGCGGATAGATCCGGCCATGCAGCACGTACGTCTGCGCTTGCGGCCGAGCGCGTACGCGCTTGCCCCACCCGGAGGGGCTCTGTCCTGTCGCTCATCGACGCCATACCGCAAGAGTAGCGAGCCTGTAAGTCCCTGTCTACTGCATGGAGCTCCATGAAGCTTCATGAGCCGGTGTGAAAGGGCATGAAGCGCCCTCCTAGCCTCGTAGTGTGGCCAGATATGTCGAGCACACGCGCACTTGGGAGTTCGACGAGGATCGCTCTCGCTGGGAGCAGATCCTTGAGGTCCTCAACGCGCGGATCGACTCAGGCGAGTGGGGAGCCAAGTTCAAGATCTCCGAAGTCAAGCTGATGGAGGAGTTCGGGGTCGCCCGCCCCACCGTACGCAAGGCCATGGAACGCCTCAGAGCTGCCGACAGGATCTATACCGTCCCGAACCTGGGCAGCTTCGTTAAGGGCGCCGGCGACGAAGGCGCGACCAGCGGCAACGGCTGAGCGCCCAGCATCACGCCAAGATCATTTCGAGACGTGATACCGGCGGATGAGAACTTTCTCTACGTCTTCAAGGGCAGCCCGCCTACGGCGGCCTGCCGCGCGTCGGGCGGTCGCTGGCCGCGCTGCGGCTCTCCGGCCGGTCGCGACCAGCGCCACCCACGCGCCCAACCGTCACAACGGACAGCAGCCGTCGACGACGTTCTCCCACCAACGGAGCCGTTGCCTGGCGTACCAAGGCGACGGTGAGGAGCTCTCGGGGTTCCGCCCGAACCCGGCGGGTGGATAGAGACATGCGGCGAGATGTGTAGCTCAGACGAAGGGTAGGCCGTAGAGTTGCTGGCCAGACCACCGGTGCATGGAGGATTTTCATATGACGTCGCAAGTGGATCGCTTGGAGCAACTGGTCCAGCGCATCGCCGCTCGCGACGCTATGAGACCCGAGGCTGATCTACAGGCCGACATCAAGCAGCTGCTCACGACTGCCAACCTCAACATCCTTGATGCGCAGGTTGCAGTAATGGAGCAGCCGCTAAGGGATGGCACCCGTCGCCGCATTGATATAGAGATCGGTCATGCTGTTATTGAGGTAAAGCGTGATCTCAGGCGTCCAGGGGTAATGCAAGAAGCGATCGGTCAGCTAAAGGGTTATGTCGAAGCCCAGACTTACCGACTGGGTACCCGGTACGTTGGAATCTTGACCGATGGTGCAGAGTGGCATCTCTTTCACCTCGCGGAGGGCTCGCTCTCGGAGGTTGCTCGCCTAAGCCTTAATCCAAGCGATCCAGCAGTTGACCAGCTGCTGACGTGGCTTGAGGCCATCCTTGCAACAAGGGAAGATATCCGGCCAACACCCGCCGAAATCAAGAGGCGACTCGGGGCCGATTCTCCAGCATATAAGCTCGATCACGCCTCTCTCCTAACTCTCTATGAGACGGCATCCAATAACTCAGAGATTCGCTTGAAGAAGGATCTCTGGGCGAAGTTGCTCCGAACTGCACTTGGGTCGGCATTCACGGACGATGACAAGCTTTTTGTCGACCACACCCTGCTGGTTCTAACAGCGGAAGTTATCGCCCATGCAGTTCTGGGCTTCGATCTGACCTCAGCTGAGCTCTCGCCGCAGAGCTTGGTGCGCGGGGAGTCTTTTAGCGACTCTGACATTCTTGGAGTCGTTGAAGCAGACTTCTTTGATTGGGTGCTAGAGGTCCCCAGCGGAAGAGAGTTTGTCAGTGATTTAGCCCGCCGGCTCTCCCGATTCGACTGGTCCGACATCGAACATGATGTGCTTAAGGTGCTTTACGAATCGGTCATTAATCAGCAGACCCGAAAAGATCTCGGAGAGTACTATACGCCCGACTGGCTCGCAGAGCGTATGGTGTCCGAGACGATTAAGGATCCGCTGCATCAGCGAGTAATGGACCCTTCATGCGGATCAGGGACATTCCTTTTTCATGCCATCAAGGCATACTTGCGTGCCGCCGATGAGTCCGGGATGAGCAACGGCGAAGCACTAGCCAAGCTTCCGAGGCATGTAATCGGCGTGGACGTTCACCCTGTGTCAGTAACGCTAGCACGTGTTACTTATCTCATGGCAATTGGTGCAGATCGATTGAGTGCCGAAGATAGAGAGGCACTAGCAGTTCCCGTATACCTAGGCGATTCTGTGCAATGGGAGCAGAACAGAGGCTTTATTTCGCAAGGCGAAGTTTCTATTCCCACAGCAGGTTCGGACCTAGCCGAAGGCGCCGAGTCGATGCTTTTCGGCGACGATTTGGTCTTTCCTGAACGGGTTCTGGCCGATGCACAAATCTTTGACCGCTTGGTGGCGGAAATGGCGGATCGAGCTATTTCTTATACTGGGCAAGGCCGCTACCCCAGCATTCGCCCAGTGTTGACCAGGCTAGGAATCCATCCAGGTGATTGGCCTATCGTCGAGGCTACCTTTGCGACGATGTGTCGACTACACGCAGACGGGCGGAATCACATCTGGGGTTACTATGTTCGGAACTACATTAGGCCTATCTGGCTGGCGAGGCCAGAAAATCGCGTAGACGTTCTTATTGGTAACCCGCCTTGGCTAGCATACCGATTCATGACGCCCGCCATGCAACGGAGATTTACGACGCTGTCCAAAGAGCGCAAGCTGGTGGGCAAGCTCGGAATCTCTGGACGGGATTTGTCGGCCCTTTTTGTTACGAGGGCGGTAGAGCTCTACCTAAAAGTGGGGGGGAGCTTTGCTTTTGTAATGCCAAGGGCTACCCTCTCACGGCAGGGATATGAGGGCTTCAGGACCGGCGCATGGATGTCCCCCGGTCATGGCAGTCTCAAGGTTTCCTTCGATACTGCGTGGGATCTAGAGCATATCAGTCCGAATATCTTTCCTGTGCCGTCGGCTGTCATTAGAGCCGTATTTTCTGCGGAGAGCGCCAAAGCACTCTCCGCAGACGTGCAGTACTGGGAGGGAAGACTTCCGGCGGCAGATGTCCGATGGATTACTGCCGAGAGCTATATCACGGTCAGCGAGGGATACGTACATCAGGTTACACGCGCGAGGGAAGCTGCCGGCTCGCCGTATCGGACTCGTTTTAGACAGGGGGCGGTGCTCATCCCAAGAGCGCTACTGTTCTGTGTGGAAGCACCATCAAAGCCTCTAGGCGCAGGCTCTGGAAGAAAAGCTATCCGATCTCGACGAACCACTCAGGAGAAGCCGCCGTGGAGCTCGGTTCCGGATATCTCGGCTAATGTTGAGTCCCAGTTTGTACATCCGGTTCACCTTGGCGAAACTGTGGCTCCCTTCAGAGCACTTGCACCTCTTCGGGCCGTGGTGCCTATCCGGCAGAATGGACTCCTCGAAGCGGAGGAAATCGAAGAATATCCAGGACTTGCTAAATGGTGGAATCGGGCGAGTGAGATCTGGGATCAGAACAAACGGAGGAGCGATAATTCAACGTTCTTGGAGAGAATCGACTTTCATCGGCAGCTAAGTAGCCAGGTTCCCGCTAGCCCGCACAGGGTCGTCTATACGAAGGCTGGGAACAATCTTGCTGCAGCTCGCATCAAGGATGTGCGTGCGATAATCGATCAGAAGCTGTATTGGGGCGCAGTTAGTAGTGTTGATGAAGCCCATTACCTTGTAACGCTTCTCAATAGCGACGCGGTCCACAAAATAGCGTCTGCCATGCAATCACGTGGACTGTTCGGTGGCCGCGATTTTGATAAGTATGTATGGTACGCTCCCATCCCTTTGTTTGACTCGTCCGACCAGTTGCATCTTCGGATCGCCGCGCTCGGTGCCGAGGCAGAGACGGCAGCTGCGAACTTGACTCTTACGCCAGATTTGCACTTCCGGAAGGCCCGGGAGACTGTACTTCAGGAGCTGGAGCGTCTTGGGATCGTGTCTCGCATGAGGGTTCTGGTTGAAGAACTCTTCGCTAGAGCTGGGACGCTGGTCTAATTGGGGTACCGTCGAGCACCGCGTGGCGTGGCGTGGGCTGTTGCTACACCGGAAAGCGGAAACGCTGGGCTGCCGCGCCGCTTCCGGTGCTCGGGCCTGGCGGCCCTGCGCTCCGGGTCGGCTTGCCACCGGATGACGTGGTGCTCCCCCCTCGGGCTGAGGATATGCAGGGGATGATCGCACTGACATGGACTGTCCGGAGGACGTTCGCCCAGCTCAACATGCCTAAGGAGCCGGAGAGGCGCCCACTCTCCTACGGCGGATGTCGATCGACTTTGACCGTGACGATCGCTCATTCGCCACTCGCTGGCTGTGTCGGGGCGATCGACGCCGAGGCCCATTCTTGTCGGGCGCCGGCAATGTGGCACGCAATCCGGTCACGATGTCACGGTCGTGGCCCTCACGCCGCCGCTCCGGAACCTGGGCTGCACCGTCATCCACAGCAGCAATTCGCTGGGATCTACCTCTGTAGTCGATCGTCTGCATGGCCGTTACGGTTCAAGCGATAGACTCCACGGTTGATCCGTTCCAGATCGTCATAGGTCGTCCCCGCATTGTCCGGCGCGTTGCGGCACATGTGCCCAGTGACCATGGTCCGAATGGTCGCGTCCGCATAGCCGGTTCCACGACGCTTTATCTCAGCAACGACCTGAGCCGGGGTGAAGCTGTCACGTCCAGATCGGGCGAGCAACGCGCGGATCGCCGCGAGAATGTACGCCTTCTTCTTGGAGACCCTCACAGTCGTGGCCCGGAAGGCGGACGCATTCTCGGATACCGAAACATCGAAAGGTACCTCGCGAATACTCAATTCCTTGCATGGGGTGATCACGCACCGCGCATCCGCCGTGCAGGCTATTTGCCCAGCCTAAGCGGCCTAAATAGGCCGAGCTACCCTGCTCTCCTAAGCATGTTCTGCCGCGGTATGAGGTCTGGACAGACGTACGTTTGTCATCCTTGCGACTCTTCCGTTTCTCTAACCCTTTCCCTGAGCTTGCAGGATCAGAGTGGCAGCGTATCCACGCGCTCAGGTAGTCCCAACTCTTTCAAATAGGTGATTCTTGCCGTGATAGCTGCAGAAAAATGCTGCCAATCGAGGCTCTTGGTTGGCTCGCTAGGCTCAGGATTAACCTGCGACGAAGCAATGTAGCACACTGCGTCGTATAGCCCTTCCGCCAATAGCCTTTGACAGAAAATCGAAAATCTGTCTTGATAAGAAGCGCCGTGCCAAATATCTTCTATCGGGAAGGCCGCACCATTGCTGGGTTTCACGGGAGAGCGTGACCCTTTGGCGTCTTCCATTATAAAGAAGTAGCCGAGCCATGGCTTCTCGCCTGGGAAGAGATCGGCCAGCGCGGCCCGTCGGAGGTCTACAGCGCTACCGAGTGCTTCCTCTACTCGGTTGTTGTAGTTATTACCAAACGAGGGACCGCCTAACGCCTTAAGCTCGAATGCCGCAACCAAAGTATTCCGATGTGCTACAACAACGTCCCACTTCTTCTGAGGACGGTAATAGCCAGGCAGTTCCAGGCCCTTACTGATCCGGATGTCTCGCGGTGCATACCCAGCCTCAAGGAAGAACTTAGCCAGCAGAGCCGCGATGTCATCGAAGTGCTTGCCTCCGCGCACAGAACCTGCCGTGCCAGCTCCCACCGCGTCCTTGATCGCAGACATCTCCCTCTGCGTGTGCTTTGCCCCCCAATACGCGGCGATAGCGTCCACAAAGTCCTGGCGGGTGACCGTCACCAGAGTTCCCCTCCTAGTCCGGAAGCTCAGATAGCCCGTAGGCGCATAGAGCAGCCTCTGTGGCAGCCTGTACGTCACGACGTTCAAACGCTTCGATCAGAGCCGTGCAGACCTCGAAACTCATTTCCGATGGGTCAGGAACGCGAATCTTGCGAAGATACTGGGCCTGGAACCGTAGGGTCCCGCCCCGCATCTTCACCGCGTACGCCTCCACGAAGGCTTCGGCAACCTTCGAGAGGAGTAGGCCTCCAAGTACACGGAGATCCCACGTATTCGAGACGATGTAGTACAGGTTGTGGTGAGGGTACACCCCACCGGGATCAAGAACAGGGTGGATGGTCAACTTCATGTCGGGGAACAGAAGCTTCGGCCGCCCAGTGAGACTGTGGTCCACCTTGTCGATGGTCTTGTACCAGCGTTCGGGCTGATTGACGGCAACGTAGCGCTTCCTCAAGACTGCACTGTGCCGTCTGAGATAGGCACCAAGGCGGGGGTACTGTGCTAGGTCCACTAGATTGCCCTGTGTATCCCAGGGGTTGACCAGGTAAGCGTCCCCACGCTTGAGGGTGCCGCTAGTGGTGTCGCGGACCATAGCCAGGGGTAGCAGTCGGTCCTCTTCTACAAGGTCTCTGTCGTGGGTGATGAAGATCTTGTCAGCACCCGTGGCGATGCCTATGCCGACTCGTGTGCCTGTCGTCTTGTCTTCCAGCAGGGCGAAACGGTCGCTGAGGTCTTCCAGCATTGCGAGGCGGCCGGGTGAGGCCGCCGGCCAGGAGTCTCCAGTTGGGAACCAGTGAGGAAGTCGAGCCGCGTGGTAAGTTGGACGGTCAACCCTGATCTGATCGGCGACTCTTGTCCACGCTATGAACTCTGCAGCTTCTGAGGCGCCAAAATGCTGTGTCGTATCAGCGGCAATGGCCGGGCCTTGTGGCCCGTTCCTGATGATCGTGATGGCTGGATACGCGGACACCTGTTCGTGGAAGGCATCCACATCGTGCATGCTCAAGACGAGTTCCATGCTGTAGGACTGGGTCACTAGTTGCCGGAGCTTCTGCCCGTACTGGTTACGCATCCAGCGGTCTGCGCAGATGAAGCCGAGCTGTCCTCCAGGTTTGAGGCTCCGTAGGCCCACCTCATAGAAGCCGACGTAGACGTCCGCCCTGCCGCCCATGGACAAGCATGCCGCTCGGTAGGCAGCCATACGCTCATCCGGGACATCTTCCAGCCTGATGTAGGGAGGATTGCCGACGATGAAGTCAGCCGTCTGTGTGATCTGTTCCTGAAGTAGGTAGTCGCCTTGGTTGACCCAGGAGTGGACTACCTTCCCAACTTCAGCGAGATCCCACCCATCTGCAACCAGCTGGTTGACCAGCAAGTCGCGACTCAGCTGAACGTTCCGCTCCAACAGATCGAATGCTTCTACTGCGTCGACTGCCTCGAGAAGCGAGCGTCCGTGGGTTCGACAAGACGCGCTCAGGCGCTCCACGATGGGGCTGAGGAAGGCGCCAGCACCGCAGGCAGGCTCAACAATGCGCATTTCGGCCAGGTCGCATTCAGCGGTGTACCCCACAAGATCAAGGACAGTCTCGACTACCCACCGTCGGGTAAAGACTTCGCCGTGCGAGACTGCCTCTTGCAGGGAGACGGGCAAGGGCAAGCTGTCGGTCCGGGAGAGTTCGCGAGTGGCCACTGACCGACCATACCCGCTGTTCAGCATGCTTGTTTGGCCCTTGAACGAGCGTAACCATCTGGAGCCAAAGGCGGCCAAGCCTAGGATGATCCCCTGCCGCTTACACCCTCTTCGACCTGTACAAACGCCCCGAAGACCTGGACAAGGCGTGCGGATGTGGGTGGTCCGAGCAGTTCGCCGATGAGCACGGGCTTGGCCCCAGACCGGTAGACGTGGTCCGCGTGATGGTCATGGTCAGCCCATGTGTCGCTGTCACTCCAGATCGTTCGCGCACATGCGCTTACCGGGCCCATCACCTCTATGCCCACAAGACCACTGAGCGCCTGAGGATGTCGTCACGCGCCTCTTCCGGATGATCACGTTCCTTGCCGGTCGGTTTCCGCTGCAGCAGGGGCCCTTCTTCCTGCTCCAGAAGCGGCCGACACCGTGTTCCCGTCGCCGTGCTGCTGGATGGGTGGTCGATGGACATCCAGTTGGGCAAGGTACGGGTTTGCTCCCCACATCACGCACGACCTACGTGACGGGCATGCTAACCCCCGGAGCCTCTTTCGTGCCGCAAGCCGACCGTCTCTCGCGTTCGGCTCTCCACGCGATAGGGGACGCCACCTTCACGGCGATGCAGAGATCGACGGTGAGTAGCCGCATCCGACAGCACTCAGTTAGACAGGCCAGCAGCGATCCCTGCTGGGGACTTTACTCCGGCTTGATCGCGAGATGTACACCGGTACCCTTGATCGCATTCAGAACCCGACGGAGCGGGCCGAGGGGAGTGCCACGGTGCACGGAGCGCAGATCGACGAAGCACTTGATGTCTTCTGGACTAATCGCGACAAGCAGAGTGTCCAGAGAAATCTTCACATGAAAGGCTTTGAGGCCCTCATACGACAAGAGCTCATTAACGCTGGCATTCCAGATAATTATATCTTCACCGGAAAGCCTTACCTCCCTGGATACTATCGCGCACGGAAGCAGTGGGATTTAGTTGTTAGCTATGATGGCATTCTAGTCGCGGCGATCGAGTTCAAGTCACAGATCGGCAGTGTCTCCAAGAACATCAACAACAGGTTTGAAGAAGCGCTTGGAACTGCCACAGACACAGCGGCCGCCCAGGAAAGGAACGAAGCATTTGGACCCATTGCCCCCTGGATGGGCTATGTCTTCATCCTCCAAGAAGACGAAGAAACCACCAAGAAAGATCGCGATACAAGCGCGAAGTTTGAAGTCGATCCAACCTACGTCGGCATGTCATACGAAGATCGCTACCAAGAAATGATCAGGCGTTTCTTGTTGCACAAGGTGTACGACGCTGGATGGTTCCTCACAACGACCTATATCGACGGTGTACGCACACACAAAGAGCCACTTAGTATCGCTAGCTTCGCCGTATTCGCAGCAGCACTCAACGGCCGAGTCCAACAGGTTCAGGCCTTCCTTGAGGACCGTCGCGAGAAGCAGACTCAGTCCGACGAACCCAGCACTGGCCGCACTCCTGAATTGTTCTAGAAGGAAATATATAAGAGCGGCGCCCCGGCCACCACATGGCCCTGTACTCGGTCGCAAACTGCGTGTGCGGTCTGGGACCTTCTGACGTGCACCGTGTTCGGACCATGTGGGGGAGGATCTCGCGAGCGGTTTGGGCTGCGTAACAGGCGCGCCCAGTTCAGACACCTACACCAACCTTACGTCTGCCGCTCTCCTACAGTAGGTGCTGCGGTTCCTGATCGTGCCTGGGCGCCGAGGAGCGCAGCCTCACGCCGGAACGTGCGGCGGTAGGCGTAGGCAGTACGCCGATCGTGCGGTGAGTGGCGGTGCAGCGCAGCGCAAGATCTGCTCACTTCTAAGACCGGGGAACGCGACGGAGCATTGATATCTCGGTTGCAGGCATGGTTGTCCTCGCAGTTACCTCCGCGCGCCTACTCAGGCGAAGAACGAGGACGGGGCCGGCTGTCGCCCCAATAACCGGTTCGCGCGCCGTCGAAGCTGTCCGTCCCTCCAATCGGCAGACACGCGACATCCGTATGGCGGTGACACGGGACAAGTGCGGGATGATCAAGCAGCTCGCACCAGCCCATCACCGTCTTTCAGCAGGTCCGCCCATGTAAATTTACGTCCCAGCCTCCGCTCTCCTAAAGCGGGTGCCGCAGGTTCAAATCCAGCCGAGACCCCATCGTCCAGCAGCGACAAAGAGGGATTGACCCGGGAAAGCGCTGGCTGATGGCCTTCTTGTGTCCGGCGATGTCCGGCTGCTGCTGATCGTTTGCAGCTGATCGCGCCAAATGCGTGAGCACGACTCCTGGCATGCCCCACTACAGCCAAATGCACTATGCGCCGCATCTAGCGTAGAGAGCCCGCGAAACTAACTTTTCAAACGTCCAATCCCAGATGGCTCGACGATGAAGAATCCATCATGGGCGGTACACGTGCCAGGCGGCTGAGTAAGCGTAGAGATTCCAGGGACGGGCGGCTTGAGGTTAGGCGGATAGTCCGAGCCATCTGCCGTAAATAATGCACCCTCGAAAATCTGTCCAATTTGGTGAATCTCGATGCCTCGTCTGCCGTCTGATGTTCGGACCGGTTTCGTCCCCTCGGGCCATAGGGGGATCAGCGTCCTGAGTTGACGATCGTGATCGCCATGTCTCGTAACCACAAGACACGACTCACTTTCCACCCACTCAAGCCGTGCCGTCAACGGCATCAAGGTGGAGTAGAACTCCCCGTGGTATACAGCGATGGCCGGATCGGTGCCGATAACGGCGTGGCATACCTTGTCCGACGGGCACGGTTCAGGCGGAGCGGCAGCGGATGATGACCCGCTTCGGCGAGCGTCTGCAGTGCAGGCCACTAGACTCACGGCCGCCACAAGCATCGCAGCGATTGCGGACACTCGTCTCACGGAGACCACCCTTCTGGCAAGGAGGGTTGGACCGCCTTATAAGGCCGCGGTCCAGCCCTCTACGCTACTCCTAGCCCCTCTATTCGCGGTTCCAAATCCTGTAGCCGAAGGCGTCGCGGTACACCGTCACGTGGCTGTACGCGCAGTACAGTGCCGTCTCGCCAGCGAGTGCACCCTCTCCGACGACGATGCCATATGCGGTGAAGCCTGTTGACGGGCCTCCCGTGAAGGCGGGGCCGCCGCTGTCACCACCGGCACATTTGGTCCCGGCACGTTCGTTGGTGACGTAGAGATTATCTACGGTGCCGTTGGACCAGTTGGTTCTCTGCACAGTACCGCAAGTTGTCCCGGTGCTCTTCCCCCACTTGCATACGGCATCACCGACCCACTGGATGGGATCCTCGGCATCCACGTATGCCTTCTGGTTGGAACTCCAGTAGAAGGTCCGGGTGAGCGTTAGACCTCCCCGGGTGTACAGCGCAGCTTCACCGTAGTCGCAACCCAACCAGCATGAGTTGGTCAAGCTGATCCCGGTGCAGTTGCCTCCATCAACGGGATAGTTGCAGTATGTTCTCGTCGGTGCGCCATTAGAGCAGTGCCCAGCCGTGGCATGGCGCCGCGTCTCATAGTCCCAGGTGGCTACCACATTGAAGTTGGACGTGCAGTCTCCGAGGTTCCCCCCGCCCCGAATGTACGGGTCCGCGGCAGAGGTGGTGGCCGAGGCGGTGGTGGTGGATGAGAAGTTGGATGCGACAGGCTTCTCCGTGACCGTCACGTCCACGGTGATGGACGGATTGGTCACCAGCGAGGTCACCGCCGAACTGACGGCGTCCTCCTGGACGGACGCTTTAGCTGCGGGTGCGGGGACGACGAGGCTGTGCACAGTACCGGTCTTGGCGTCGTAGTAGCTGGCCACATCAGAGAAGCGAGGGTCGTCCCGTAGGGCACGATGCACACGCTTCTTCGTGTCGTTCAGCTCGGCCTCGGTGTAGCCCAGGCGACCCTGTAGCTCCACCCGGAAGGGCAGGGTTTTGGCAGTTTCTACGGCCGGCGCCGGGATATCCCCCTTGAAGCCGAGCCAGACCTGCGAGCCGTCGGCGGCGCGCTCGCCACCAGCAAAATCGCCCTTGAAGGTGCGCTGGAGCTGGACCAGCTTCTGTTTGGCCGCTGGCCATGATCCGTGGCGCTCGATGGCCTCGCTGAAACTGACGCCTTGGGCCTGCGCCATACCCTTCAGGACTTCGAGGTGCGCGGCGGAAAGATCATCGATGGTGACGTCGGGGATATCGACGGGGCCGTCTGGCCAGTTCGCGGTCGCCGCCGGATCCGTCTTTGCCTTGTGCGCGATGTAAGCGGCCACGGCGTGCTCCAGGGAGATCCCCTTGCGAGCCGCGTTTCGCTTGAGTCTTTCCAGTGCTGGACGGTGGACTTTCGGTTGCGACTCTGCGGCCAGTACCATGGTCTCGGTCTGAGCGGAAGATGCTACAGCGGGGGAACCCGCGAGGCTGAACGCCGATAACGGCAGCAGTAGCGCCACCATGGCCAGGAACGTTATCCGCCTTGCCGCGGTCCCGCCTGCTAACTGTGAAGAATGATCCGCCACTTTACCTCCACGCACTTGAGGGAGTTCCGGAGCGAAGTTAACATGGCCTTTTTCTACGAGTAAGGCTTGATATTCCTATCATTCTGTGGGGCTGGCATTGCATCTGGACAGTCGCCCTCCGCAGACTGTGGGCGATCGCGTATTCAAACAAAGAACATATTGTTGCTCGACATATTTAGGGGGACGCTGCAGTCTTGTACGTGCGCACGGCTCTGGACACGCCACACTGTTGCCACGATCCGATGTGCTGCACCGCCTCCACGCTCCAGCCCCCAGCAAGCCCGTAATGTCCGGTTCATAGAAGTGCTTCAGAACGGCCTCTGCCGCCTGGGGTAATGTGCAGGTCGGCGATAGGGCTCCCACGTACTCAGAGGGATGCGACGCTTGGCACCTTCGTCGTGCCCGACGATGCACTTGGCGTAGACATGTAAGTGGACCTCCGCGCTGTGGCCTGCACACGCGGCGACCTGTGCAGCAGGTCCTGGTGGAGAGACGAAGCGAAGTTGGCGTCCAGAGGTAGCGGCGATGCGCACAGCGGGCCAGGCTCCTCCGACATGGCCGGCCAGATCAGGGTGTACGCGTCCGGCGGCCTGGCCCTCGTCCAGTGGCCCAGCTTCGGGCGCTGACTCTCTGCCCCACGGCGAGTCTCAACAGCCAGAGGCTGTCGATCATGAGGTAGACGGGATGGTCGGCGCTCGTGTCGCAGGACGGTCCGTACTCCCTTAAGCAGTTCCCAGGCTCTGCCTAGACGGGTTGTCGTGCCGCTGCAAATGTCCCAGGACGCACAGAAGAAGCAGCCACTCGTACAGGTGCGCTCACCGCCCCTGCCCCAGCGCCAGATCTAGTCGACCACTTGATCCAGTTCACCATCAGCCGCAGTAGGGAGGCACTTTTCGACCTCGGCAAAGGCATACCGCTCTGGCCGGCCGCGTCCTATAGTCGCCGAGGTGAGCGATCTTCAGCCGGGTGTCTACCAGCATCTGATCACCCGCGAGGTGGGCGCCTTGCTGCGTGCGGTGTCCGATCGCGACCTGATCGATCGCCGGTCCTTGGATCTCGCCGACTCTCACGAGACACTGGCCCGGCATCTGGCTGCCCTCACTCGCCGGGCGCTCCGCTCGGTGCGGGGTGAGAGCGACACGGTGCGGCTGGCGCGGCAGGTGGAGATCGTCAACCGGGTCGCCGACTTGATCGGTGAACTGGTACCCGAGGCCGCTTCACCCGAGGAACTCGTTGAAGCCGCAGATGAGTTGCTGGGCATCGCCAGGGGCCGGGACGCGGGCGGGCGCGTGCGCTTCCCAGCGCGGCCGGTGGTCCCTCTCACGGGAAGCGCCTTGCTGGTCAACGGCCGCGGACAGCCGGAGATCGGCCATGAGCTCAAGCGCGAGCTGGCCTCCGCCGATCACGTCGACCTGCTGTGCGCGTTCGTGAAGTGGAACGGCGTGCGCGTCCTGGCCGAGGAGATCCACGAATTCCTAAAGCGTGGCGGCAGGTTGCGCGTGGTCACCACCACGTACATCGGCGCCACCGACCGCCTTGCGCTGGACCGGCTGGCGGGCATGGGCGCCGAGATCCGCGTCTCCTACGACACCCGGATGACCAGGCTGCACGCCAAGGCGTGGCTGTTTCACCGCGGCAACGGCCTGTCCACCGCCTACGTCGGCTCCTCCAACCTGTCGCGCACCGCTCTCAGTCACGGCCTTGAGTGGAACGTCCGCCTCGCCCAGGCCGAACAGCCACACCTGATCGACACGTTCGGCGCCACCTTCGACGACTACTGGGGCGATCCGTCGTTCGAGCCCTACGACCCGGAGCATGACGCCGAGCGGCTGGACCGCGCCCTGTCCGCCGAACGGGCCGGCGGGCGGGCCGTCGTGCTCGACTTCGCGCACGTGGACGTCCGGCCGTACTCCTACCAGCGGGAAATCCTGGACGAGCTCGACGCCGAACGGCAGATCCACAACCGGTGGCACAACCTTGTCGTCATGGCCACCGGCACCGGCAAGACCGTCGTTGCCGCGCTCGATTACCGGCGGCTGCGCGCGGCCGGGCAGGCGGAGTCGGTGCTGTTCGTCGCTCACCGCAAGGAAATTCTGCGGCAGAGCCTGCTCACTTTCCGGCAGGTGATGCGAGATGAGACGTTCGGCGAGCTGTACGTGGACGGCGCCCGCCCCGAGCAGTGGCGGCACGTGTTCGCCTCGATCCAGACCTTGGACGCCAACCCGCTCCTCGAGCCTGACCGCTACGACATGGTGATTGTGGACGAGTTCCACCACGCCGAGGCCGCCACGTACCGGAAACTGCTCACCGGAGTTCGGCCCAAGGTGCTCCTGGGCCTGACCGCCACACCGGAACGCGCCGACGGGCAGGACATCAAGCACTGGTTCGGTGGCCGTATCGCCGCCGAACTCCGCCTGTGGGAGGCGCTGGAACGCGGACTGCTGGCCCCGTTCCAGTATTTCGGCGTCCACGACGGCACCGACCTGCGTCAGATCGGCTGGCGCCGGGGCCAGGGGTATGACGTGGGCCAGCTCTCCAACGTCTATACCGGCAACGACCGCCGTGCCGCCGTGGTCCTGGAGGCATTGCAACGCAAGATCGGCGACGTCGGGCGGATGCGCGCCCTCGGCTTCTGCGTGAGCATCGACCATGCCCGCTTCATGGCCGACCGCTTCACCCGAGCCGGGCTCCCCTCCGTCGCCGTCACCGCGCACAGCCTGCGTGACGAGCGGGACCAGGCACTACGTGACCTGCGAGACCGCAAGATCAACGCCGTGTTCACCGTCGACCTCTTCAACGAGGGCGTTGACGTCCCGGAGATCGACACCGTGCTGTTCCTGCGGCCTACCGACAGCGCCACCGTCTTCCTGCAGCAGCTCGGCCGTGGGCTACGGCTGGCCGAGGACAAGCCGTGCTTGACCGTGCTCGACTTCGTCGGCCACCAGCACAAACAGTTCCGCTTCGACCGGCGCTACCGAGCGCTCACCGGCGCCAGCCGTACCGGCATCGCCCGGGAAATCGAGCAGGGCTTCCCCACCCTGCCGGCAGGTTGCGTGATCGACCTGGACCGGGACGTACGCCGACTCGTCCTCGACAATGTCCGGCAGGCCCTCAACCTCAGCTGGCGGGACCTGGCACGAGAACTCCGCGACCTCGGAGACGTTCGTCTGCCCACGTTCCTGCAGGAGACCGGGCTGGACGTCGAAGACCTCTACCGTCGCAGCCGCCAGGGCTGGGCCTCACTGCGGCACGCGGCAGGCTTCAGCAGCACGCCGGGTGACGAGGCGCTCGGACGGGCCTTCGGCCGTATGTTGCACATCGACGACGTCGAACGCCTGGCCTTCCTCACCGAGGTGCTGGCCGGAAAGGCTCCACAATCGCCGCGCGAGCTACGCCTGATGGCGATGCTGGACGCGATGCTGTGGGGCGGCACCGAACCGATCTCCGGGATGGAGACCCGATTCGCCCGCCTCACGGGTGCTCGCGCGGATGAGCTGAAAGAGCTGGCGAACGTGCTCCGCTCCGGCCTGCGACACGTGGCCCCGCCGCTGGACCCCGTCGTGCCTCTGCACGTGCACGCCCGCTACAGCAAGAACGAGGTGCTGGCCGCCTTCGGCATCGACAAGCCCGCGCACATGCGGGAGGGCGTCAAATACGTGCAGGAGCACCGGGCGGACCTGTTCTTCGTCACCATCGACAAGTTGGAGGACCACTACTCCCCCACCACGCTGTACGCCGACCGGGCGATCAGCGAGGACCTGTTCCAGTGGGAGTCGCAGAGCACCCTACGCTCGTCGGCCGCCACCGCCCGCCGCTACGTGACGGGCGAATCCACGATCCACCTCCTCATCAGGCAGTCCAAGCGCGACGAAGGACTGGGCGCCCCGCCGTACACGTACGCGGGGCCGATGCGGTACGTGAGCCACGAGGGCGAGCGACCCGTCCGCTTCGTCTGGCGTCTAGACCACCGGCTCCCACCTGAGGTATTCCACTACGCCAAGGCAACCGCCGGCTGAGCCACCCGGTCCTCACGCAAGTCGCTCAGATCAGGCATAGAGCAGTGGGGCTGTCGCACATCGTGCCATCCCGCGAGAGACGGATTGCCTGCGAGGTAGGGGGGTACGGGCCAGGTCCGGATAACGGGCTGTCCTCGTTCGAGGTGAAGGACACCGCCATAGCTTTCGCCCATCACGAGGGCAGACTGGTTGACCTCGCAAGGTCGCCCGCGTACTTGAGCTCTCACGGTGACCACAAGGTTGACGGGACGACCCCATCGCAGCGATCACCGCAGCTCGTTACGGACCGTCTGGATGAAGTCCCACCATTCGCCCACCCGCCCGCCCGTGTAGCCATGACGCTTCAAGATCATTTGTAGCGTCTTCTTCAACGGATGAGGTGACTGCATGATCGCCTCGTTCCGAAGCGCCAGGCGAGTCAGCTGCCCCTCAGTAGGCGGCTGATTGCTCTTCTGCCCGTTGCAGGCTCCGTGCGCCGGGGCGAGGTTCCAGATGGCGTCCAAGTCGATGGCAGCAGAGCCGCGCAGCAGCCGCTTGAACGAGTACGGGAAGACGTGGTCGACCACGATCGCGTCGACGCCGACGATGAGCGGTTCGGCGCAGATGATGCAGCGGCCATGCTGGAAGCCGATGACGGCCTCGGTGACCCCCGCTACCGAACGCCGCCGCTCCTTGTCCGTGATGCGCAGCGTCTCAAGGTCGACCGCGATGCCCTCTTCGATCAGACTCCGTCCCACGCCGGCGGCGAATGACGTCTCGACAATGCTCCACCTCGCCGCCAGCTCCGTTTGAAGGTTCTCCCGCTGCTCGGACAGAGCGACTTCACGCAGGTGTTCGGTCAGCCTGACCACCCGCTTCTGGCCAGTGCCGGTGACTTCGTAGAAGCGGTGCGGCACCTCAGACGCGCCACTCCCCCGCAGGTTGTGAAACTTCTGCATCACCATTGCGGGCATCGACTTCATCGCAGCCGCGAGCAGCTTCCCGGTCGGAGAACCGTGCCGTACGGATTCCGCGGCCTCCTGCTGGGCCACGGTCAGGAAGTCCAGCTCGCCTGCGGCGGTCTTCGATGATGCCTGCGGCGCGTGGGCCAGGTGCTCGACCAGGCTCATCGCGTACGGCTCGGCCAGCTCGCTGAGCGGGATGTCGGTACGTCCCTCGGCGGCAGCGCCCAGCAGCGCCTCGCCCAAGGCGAACTTGTACGTGCGCACGTTGGCGCCCATGAGCACCGCCAGCCGCCAGGAGGAGCGGGCAGTCGGCTCTTCGCGAAAGAACTCCACACTCATCAGCACATGCCAGCCTTGATCACGATCTCGACCGGTTAAGGGTAGTTCGCGATCAGGAGGATGTCACTGAAGGTCAGTAGGCTCAGCACCTCTGCCGTACTGACCTTGGAGGACTCCGGGACATGGGGAAACTGGTGCGAGACAAAATTCCGGACATCATTCGCCAGAGCGGCCAGGAACCGGCCGTCACGGTGCTCCCCGAGGATGCCTACCGGGATGCTCTGGTGGCCAAGTTGTTCGAGGAGTCCACCGAGCTCGGCCAGGCGTCACCAGACGAGGTAACCGGCGAGATAGCTGACGTGTACGAGGTCCTACGCGCTCTAGCCGCGGTCCACGGGCACGACTGGGCCACGATCGAAGCAGTGGCAGCGGCCAAACGCGAAGAACGCGGAGCCTTCCGCGAACGCCTCTACCTCGCGTGAACGTACCCGCCTGGGCCGGGACGGCCGAGAACTTCGGCCGCCTCCCACAGCTTGGGCGGCTCGAGCAGTTCGGCAGCGTTCATCCTTGCCTCCCACGCCGGTCGGTATGAGCAAGCTAGAGCACGCCACCGACAAACGCGCAGCCCAGGCCCGCTGCTCCAGCAGCCCTGCGATGCTGTCTGAGTTGATCGGGTCGCCAAGCACTTTGTGACTCCACTCACATTTGACCGGATGTGCGAACCAACTCGCTGGTTATACGGTCAACCTGCTAGACGAGGGGTCCGCGGTACCGGGTTGATATCGCAGAGGAGCCAGATGTCCGCAGTGCAGACGAACGACGGTCAGAGGCTCGATCCCGGTGGCCGCAAATCGACCTGGCGCGTCGTCGCCACCGTGCTCTTTCCCTGGATGACTGCGAAGTTCCTGTACAAGCCCCGGGTCGGCCCGTCGCCCAAGGACCGGATGCTGGACCGGCTGGCGTTCTGGCGATCGATCATCGGCCTCGGCGTGATCCTGGTGGCGACCTCCCACTACCAGGACGTCTGGGGCAACATCATCCAGAAGGCGATGGAGACCGGGCGGCTGGCCGTCATCCTGTTGCCGCTGGCGCTGCTCACGATATTCGTCGTCACGCGCTCCGGACTTCGCGCTCAGCTCCTGCCCGGCGTGCTCCGGCTGATCGGGCGCTCGGTGCTCGCGCTGGCCCTTTTCTACCTGCCGATCGTGTTGATTTTCGCCGCGGCCGGCAACCTCAGTTTCGCCTCGCTGGCCAATGGTGAGGCCGAGTTCACCAGTGACATCGACATCAACGCCTCAGGGAGCGCGGCACTCTGGGTTCTCGTGGCGATACTCGCGGCGATCGTCCTCGTTCCCTGGTTCTTCGGCCTCTGGTATTGCACGATCTACTGGGCGGCGCGCACCGGGTTCTGGATGGGCGAGGTCCATCCGCTGCTCGCGCCGATCGGCACTACGGTGCTCATGCTGCTGATCAGCGGCCAGGAGCTCATCACGCGCGACACCAAGGGCGTGCCCGACTGGCTGTGGCTCACGCTGAACCTCTGCGGCGCCGCCACGGCCCTGGTGCTGGCCGTGCTCGAATACCGGCATCTCCGGTCGACCGGCTACCGGTTCCGCAACGGCCCGGAACCCGTGACCCAGGATTCGGACGGCTCGGCAGCCGCCGATCAGACCTGAGGCCCGCGTGCAACAAGTCGGAGTCCCCGGTCCCGATCTGCCTGGCCGGCGACTGCTCGGCCGTCAGACTGTGATCTGCGGCCATCGCCTGGCCTCCTTCGTGGATGCACACCGTTCGAAGGATCACGCGATGGCCGTCCACTTACCGGCGGCCCAAGGTCACTCCCAGGCGCCCACCAGGGTGAACCCCGCCCAATAGTACGGATCGGCGTAAGGCCGGTAGCCGGTCGGCGCTGGCGTTGCCCGGCTCGCCCGGCGGGAGCGCGCGAGCAGGGCGGTGAGCTCCAGGGCCTCCGGCGAGTCCGGCGCGGCGGCCTCGAGCAGTCCCTCGTAGGCCGCGTACGCCTCGGCGAACCGGCGGGCCTTGAGCAGCGCGTCGGCGAATCCGCGGTCGAGCTGTCGTCGCGTGCCGGCGTCCGATGAGCCGAGCTCGGCGCGGATCTGCTGATGGTAGGAGATCAGCCGGTCCGGGCGGAGGGCCGCGAGCGAGAGCTGGGCCTGGCGAAGCGCTTCGGCCTTCGACGTGCCGGACGCCCACCGGGCGTAGAACTCGCGCAGCAGGAGCACGGTCGAGATCTCCTCCACTTTCCAGAGCGTGACCAGCACGGACGCCGCTCCGGCGTAGAGGAGCGAGCGGGTGAGGCCGATGAGCTCGTCGCCGGGGCGGTGCCTGCCGAGCCCGCTGTCGCAGGCCGCGAGCGTCACCAGGTCGGCGTCCAGGCGCAGGTCGAGGATGTCCGCCGCGGTAAGGAGGTCGCCTCCCGCCAGGTGAACGCCGGACCTGAGCGGCTCCTCGGAGTCGAAGAACCCGTGACAGGCCAGATGCAGCACGTCGAGGCGGCCCTGTTCGGCGAGGGTGGCGAGGACCCGCTCCTTGGTGACCTCGGCTCCGCTGAGGACGCGGGCGCCGAACCGGGCAGCCAGATCGGCGGCCTGGAGGCGGCCGTGCACCACGGGCGCGTCGGCCATCGTGTCCGCCACGACGATCGCCCCGGCGCGCCGGGCCCCTGTTCGCGGCCCCGTACGCGGCTTCGTACGCGCTCGGACGTGCCGGAGCGCCGAGGCGCTGGGCAGGTAGACCACCGGGTTGCGGGTGATCAGGGGGCCCGTGACCCCGTCGCCGAGATCGAGGTCGAGCGCGCCGAGCGGCACCTGGTGCAGCGGGCCGTGCGGGACCAGGCAGATGACGTCGCCCGGTTCGCTCCAGCGGAGCGCAGGGGCTGGCAGACCCGCGTAGTTCTCCCCGGCCTCGGTCAGGAACCGGCTCGCCAGCTCCTTCGGCGTGCCCGGAGCCTGGCCAGGGCGCTGATCCGGGGTCCGTGCCTTCAGGCCGGAGTGCGGGTCGCGGATCACCCGGACCCCGTCGTGCGCGCCGGTGACGCCGAAGGTGACCACGGGCCCCTCGGTGACGTGGAAGGCGAGCAGCAGTGTCGCGGACCCGGTGAGGAGCGCGCGGATCTCGCTCGTTCCGGCCGGGGTGCCCCGGCGAAGCGCCGCGTACTCGGCCAGCTCCGGTGCGGCTGATTGGCGTTCCATGCCTGCCCAGACCTCGTTCAGCTCCCGCAGCGCGGTGCGCCACGTGCCGATCGCCGCGGCCCTGGCGGCGCCGTCCGTGCCGGACACCTTGGTACGCGCCGCAGTCTCGGCCTCGATCGCGCGGCGCTCGGCCGCCGCCCAGTGCCCGCTCGCCCTGCTCAGCACGCCGTCGCCCAGGAGTTCCAGCAGGACACGCGCCCGCCCGAGCTCGCTCACCTCCAGCGCGGCGGCGGCGGGATCCGCCGGCCACAGCCGGGCCGGGCCGGGCACACCGGCGGTCAGCAGGTCCACCGTCATGGCGCACGCCTCGGCGAGCAGCCTGCCCTGCGTGATCCGGGCGTCGGGCTCCAGGTAGTCGGCGCGCAGTTCCTCCAGCGTGGCGCGCGCCTCGGACAGCAGCCGGTAGGCGCTGCCGGGGTCGACCATGCGGTCCAGGCGGGCGAGCTCGATGCCGGTCTCGGCCGCCGCCAGCCGCTGGCCGTTGGCCTTGGCCCAGGCCAGGGCTCGCCGCAGCTCCCGCCGCGCCCGTCGGGTCCGGCCGTCGGACGCGTCCTCGCGGGCGCCCGCGAGCAGTTCGAGGTGCGCGGTGAACGGTGTCGGATAGAGCGCCGTCCCGTCGGCGGCCGACCGGCGCAGCCGCTTGAGTATCCGCCGGCCGACGGCGAGGATCGCGTGCCGGGTGAGCGGCGGATATCGCTCACCGCGCGGCTCCTCGTCCTCGCTCAGCAACGCCTTGAAAGCCGCCGGGGACTGTACGCTTCCCGCGAGCTCGAGCCAGGAGGCCTGGTCCGCCCCGGGCGGGGCAAGGGGGACCCCGCGGCGGGCCGCCAGCTCTCGCACCCCGGGATCGATCGCCGCGTCGTCGGCCACGCCGCGCAGGAGCCGCAGCGCGTCGCCGTCCCTGCCGAGCTCGGCCAGGGTCATGCCGTGCGCGACCCGGGCCAGTGCGGCGGCGGACCGCCGCTCGGTGCGGTCGAACAGCTCCACGGCCTGCGCGCCGAGGATCTCCGCCTCCTCGATCCGGCGCAGGGCGAGCAGGGTCTGGGAGTGCATCAGCGTCGCCCATCCCCGTTCCCCGCGGATGGCCTCGAAGATCTTGTCCTGGACGGTGTCCGGCTGGCGTTCTGCCACCCGCCCGGCCAGCTCCAGCCCTTCCTCCACCAGGTCGAACAGCGGCAGCATGTGCTGTTCGGACAGCCCCGGCTGCTGGTGGACCGCGCCCCGGCGGTGTACGGGCACGCCCTGGCTCATCTGGAGCGGGACGATCCCCAGCCACCGGATGAGATCCATGCCTCTGCGCCGCGGGAGTCCGCTCTCCCACGTGTGCAGCCACGATCCCCAGAGCTTGAGCCGCTGCAGTTCAGGGCTGCGGCGCAGCCGGGCGATCGTCACCCTCGGGTTCGGCAGACGCCACATCACCAGCCCGGCACGGAACACGTAGATCATGCTGAGCGTCAGCCCGGCCATGACGATGCCGGGATGGGGGTGCACGAGCGTGCCGATGAGCAGCAGCGTCAGTCCTCTGTCCGACAGCGTGAGCGCCAGCAGCCCGACCGGGAACATGACCACCGCGTACGCGGCGTTGATCGCCGGGACGGACGTGCGGAGCGGCCTGTGGGCGTGGGAGTCCAGGAGGTAGACGCCCACGACGGCCAGGGTCCACAGCGGCGACCCGTCCCGTGGCCAGGCCGAGGCCAGCCAGTCACCGAACGGGCCCGCGACGAGATACGCCATCAGGGCCAGTTCGGCGACGGCTCCGGTGGACAGCGCCTCCCGGGCGAGCGGTGCGTCACCGCTGGTGACGGTGATGAACGCGGCGACCACCAGGATCGCGAGCCAGCCTCCCAGCAGCGAGGCCATCAGGAAGCCGGGCGGCAGCCCGGACGGCACCGCCCCTGCCAACGCCCCCGCCGAGACCAGCACGACCACAGCGCCGGGCAGAATCATCAGCGACCACAGCAGCGTCCGGCTGAAAGCCCCCCAGCGGCTGGGCGGGACGGTGAGAATCGTCCGCTGACGGGCGATCTGGTCCGCTCTGCCTTGCTCGCGGTCGGCCGTACGCTGCTCGTTGCGTGACCGGAGTGACCAGGTCGCCCACCGGAGCCGTTCGAGTCGCCAGCCTGGATCCCGGCTCCAGCCCCGGGAGGTCATGCACCAGTCGGCGAGTTCGCCGAGCGCTCCGGCGGCGACGACCGGCAGCGCCACGGCCGCCCAGAGCGTTTCGTCCCCCAGGACGGGGCCGTACGTGATCGTGGCCGCCACCGGCAGGTACGTCAGGCCGGCGAAGGAGAGCAGCCCCAGCAGCACGCCGAGCACGACGGCTCCGGCCGCCGTGTCCGCTA
The DNA here is from genome assembly GCF_040639085.1 of Nonomuraea sp. NPDC023979. NCBI lineage: Bacteria > Bacillati > Actinomycetota > Actinomycetes > Streptosporangiales > Streptosporangiaceae > Nonomuraea > Nonomuraea sp. NPDC023979. The sequence continues at coordinate 64,217 of NZ_JBEZZG010000006.1, read as the reverse complement.
CGGGCCGCAGGACCGGGGTGAGGACGAGGAGGACGGCGGCCAAGATCGCTATGACGAGCAGTGCTGAGAGCGCCTGCTTGTTGCGGACGGCCCTGCGGCGCCACGCGGGCATCCTGCTGCGGCGACGCGGCCGGGTCCGCCGGTGTTCGGCCACGCAGATGGCCACGGCGACGCCGAAACAGCACCACCACAGCGGGTCGGCGAGGGTCATCCGGCACTCCAGGGAACGTCGAAGGGGATGCCGTCGTCCCAGAAGGCGGCGAGCCGCTCCCAGAGGACGATCTCGTCCTGCAGCGTGTCCGGCGGCTCGATCCCGAGCTGCCCGAGCAGGGTGCGCCGGTGCAGGTCGAACGCGACCTCGACATGCCCGCCGTACAGCACCGCCGCGGGGGTGGCGGCCCGGTGCGCGGCCAGGGTGACGACCAGGCCCGCCGCGGCGCACACGGCCGTCGGCAGGCTCTCGCGGCCGGAGAGCACCAGGGCCGCCAGCGCGGCGACCGTGAACACGCAGGCGACCACGGTGAGGGTGAGCATCAGGATCATGTTGGTGCGGGCGGCGGCGAGGTCGACGAGGGACTGCTGACTGAGCATCGGCTGCAGGCGGGGCCACACCGAGCTCGGCCTGATGCCGTAGCGGGCGCGAGCGTACTGCTCGGAGCGGCGCAGCGCGTTGCCGAACCGGGTCGGCAGCACCTCTTCGGGCACGTCGGGGGACGGGTAGACGGTGGAGAGCGCCTTGCGGGCGCGGGCCTGCTTGTGCCGCGATCCGGTGCGGCTGAGGCGTTTCCAGCGCCGCAGCCGCGCCCTGTGGTAGGCGGACCAGACGCGCGCCGCGGCCCGTCCGAGAGGTGTCGGCCACGTTCCGGCGAACAGCTCGACCAGCTTGGGCTGCGCCGCGGTGAGCAGCAGCGAGACGAACGCGACGACGACGGCGAACGCTCCGCAGCGCAGCCATTGGACGGTGGCGTCGAGCGCCTTCCACCCGGCCAGCGCTTGGGAGAGGCCGGTCACGTACGCCCAGAGGAGTAACAGTCCGGCGCAGAGGAGGAGCGCGGGGAGCACCGCGGTCAGCATGAAACGACGATCGACCGGGCCTGTCAGCAACGGCAGCATCAGCGTCGCCCCGGGTTATGCGTACAGCCGGATGTCGTGCTCCATGACCGGGTTGCCGCATTTCAGCGGGCGGAGCCGGTTCCATTCGGTGATCTCGTTCGGCCAGCCGCACCCGGGCTCCCGGCACAGCAGCCGGTAGTGCGGCCGGCCCTGATCCGGCAGGTCGGGGAACCGGTTGTCGCCCGCCTCTCCACCGGGACCGAGCGAGCGCTCGGCGGCCTGCGTGGCGAAGAAGTCGTCGATGACCTCCTGGGGCACGACAGCCGTCGGCGCTCCCGTGGGCGAGACGAGCACCACTCCCGCCGGGTCGGGATCGATGTCGAACAGGCTCGCCGCGCCCGGCGCGAGCAGGTCCCCGATCGGGGTCTCCTCCGGCACGACCAGCGCCCCCGCCGCCGGGGCCTGATCCGGACCTGCCGTGGAACCGCCGCGCAACAGCCCGACGATGCCATCCCTGGAGGTACGGACGACGAGGAACCTGACCTCCTGCGCCACGCTGGCGACGGGAGGTGCGTCGACCACCAGGAAGTCGGTGGTCGCCAGCTTGCGTAGCGACACTTGCGAATCGGATGCCGACGAGGGGAAGAGCGACATGCGTGACCCTCCGTGGAGACGGCGACGCTGACCGTATGCCTAGGATGACGCAGGAAGCCTGGCCGAGGGGCGATCCGGGAAAACTCGGCCAGAGCGTGGTCAATGGCAGGTCGGGTCCCGGGTCCAGGGCAGGGTTTCGGGGTTGGGCGGAAGAACTTCCGGGCTGTCCGGATATTTCCGGACAAAGGGGCTTCTGAAGCGCGCATTCCGCCTAAGGGGAAGAGCGCTAGGAAGATCTTTTGGGCTTTCCTATGACTCGCCATTGGGTGCCACGCCACACTGAAGGCCGTGACGAACGATCTCACCGAAGCGCGGGACCGTCTGGTTCCCCCTCGCCGGCTCCACCAGGTCGCGGCCCTGCTCAACATGCCGAACCTGGACGAGACCACCCCTCAGGACGGGGTTCCGCCATCCAGGCAGCAGGCGACGCTGTATGCGGGCATCGCTGACTGGGCTCGGCTCTCGGCGATGGCGGCCGATCAACTCGACGAGTCGGGCGCACCCGAGATCGCCGACGAGTTCGTCTACCTGGTCGAATACACCGACCAGCATGCCAAGGGCTGGCACCCGGCGCCCAGCGAGCACTCCGACGGGATCACGTTCGCCGAGCGGGCCGAGGTCGTCGCGCGGACCGTCATGGGCCGCTACATCACCCACCTCGCCGATCATCGCGACGACTACGAGTTGTGGCTGGTGGATTCGCTGTCCCTGCGGGTCAGCGTGTGGAACGCGCGTACGGCCAACGAGGCGCGTTCGCGTGATCGGCGGCTCGCTTACTCATACTCGGGGCACACGTTCCAAGAACTGCAGATTCCTCCGAATGCCGTGGAGATTCGTACGCCGGTTCAGATTCATCGGTTCATGACGCATTACATCACCTGCTGTTCTGAACCGGAGCATGGGGAGATTTACCCGGGTAATTGGGCTGCGTTGCCGACCGATGCCCTTTATTCGTACTTGCGGTATGGTCCGCTCTCCCCTGGCTCGGCCGGCTGAATCTGGGCGAGGGCACGACGGCATGACCTTCGCCCGGGGTGAGCTGACGACCTGGGGCCGGCCGACGCGGGTGCGTCGGCCGGGCGGGTCAGTCCTGGGCGGGGGTGAGCAGGGTGGTGAGGTGGTCGGCGATGGCGGAGATGGTGGGTTGCTGCCACAGCAGGGTCGCGGGGAGGCGGCAGCCGAAGCGCTTGTCCAGGCGGCGCCTGACCATGACGGTCATCACCGAGTCGAGCCCCTGCTCGACGAGGGGGCGGCGGATCGCCAGGTCTGCCGGGGCGAGCCGCATCACCGACGCGATCTCCGCGCGGGTCTCGTCGAGGACGTACGCGCGCAGCTTCTCCGGTGACAGCCCGGCGAGCGATTCCGCGGGCTCCTGGAGGTCGTCCTCGGCCGCCACGGGTGCGTCGATGACCGGGTAGCGAAGACCGGTCAGGTGGCCGATCACGTGGCCGTCGGCGTCGGCCAGGAGGGCGAGGACCGTGTCGTCGGCTGCCGGGTCCACGGCGGCGTCGATGATGACGGTGTCCGGCGGGGTGCCGGTCAGCGCCACCTCGTCGATGTGCACGACCATGCGCAGCACCGGGTCGCCGGGGAACACGCAGGGGGCCACGGACATCACCGCGTCGAGCGCCGGCGCCCAGGTGGGGGGCGTGTCGGCGGCGTGCGGGGTGTGGACGGTCGCGCGGAGGGCGCCGTCGCGGCCCAGCAGCGTCTCGATCGTCCAGTCGAAGCCCGTGGTGGGGACACCGACGGCGGCCAGCCGGGCGTGGACGAAACCGGGGTCGATCGGGGTGAGTCCGGCCGCGTCCGCGTCGGGCAGTGCGCCGTCCGGGGCCCAGGTGGCCGCGCCGGTCGACGCGGTGGCCGTCGGGGCGGTGGTCGTCGACGCGGTGACGTGGACGAGCCAGGCGGGTTCGGGTTCGCCGGGGGTCGCGGGCGTGCGGGCGGCGAGCCGGATCGCGGGAGGCTCGTGGACGACCTGGATCTGCCGGCGTTCGGCTGTCATCAGGGGGTGCATCATCTCCACGTCGGAGAGTACGGGCGGCGAAGCGCCCTCCCCAGAACCGGCCGCCCCCGTACCGGCCGCCCCCGTACCGGCCGCTCCCGAACCGGCGGCCTCCAGGAATGTGTTCACCAGGACCGCGGCGGGGACGATCTCGATGCCGCTGACGGCGTGGCTGCCCGGGTAGGGGCGGTTCGCGTCCTCCAGGCTGGTGCGCCACAGGCGCGTCGCGCTGCCCGCGAGGGTCGTGCCGGCGCCGAGCAGGGTGTGGGAGCGTACGTCGTGGCCGCGGTTGTCGTCGCCGCCGGAGGCGTCGCGCCAGTGGCGGCGGTGCTGCCAGGCGTAGGGCGGCAGGTCGGCCAGGCCGCCGCCGGGCTGCAGCCGCCGCCAGTCCACGTCGATGCCGTGGCAGTGCGCCAGGCCCAGCGCGGTCAGGAACGTCGCCTGCTCGGGTTGGTTGCGGCGGAGCGTCGTGCCGACGAAGACGTCCTCGAACCCGGCCTCCTCCAGCGTCTCGGTGACGGAGTGGGCGACCACGGGATGCGGGGAGATCTCCAGGAACGCCCGGTAGCCGTCCTGCGCGGCGGCGGTCGTGGCAGCGGCGAGGCGTACCGGGTCGCGGAGGTTGGCCGCCCAGTAGGCGCTGTCCAGGACGGGCGTCGACCTGGGGTCGGGCAGCGCGGTGGTGTACATGGGGATGCGGGGCGCGCCGAACGGGAGGTCGGCGAGCGAGGCCGCGAGCTCGACGGCCAGCGGTTCCATCTGGGGGCTGTGGAAGGCCACGTCGGAGGCGACCCGGCGGACCACGATGCCTTCGGCGGGCCACTCGTTCAGGACCGCCTCGACGGCGGCGACGTCGCCGGACAGCACGGTGGAGCCGGGCGCGGAGGCGATGGCGGCGACCAGGTCGGTACGGCCGGCGAGCCGCTCGGCAGCCTCCTCGAACGACAGTCCGGCCATCACCATGGCCCCCTTGCCCTCGGCCTGGCGCAGCAGCCGGGAGCGGCGGCAGATCAGGCGCGCGCCGTCGGCGACGCTCATCGCGCCGGCTGTCACGGCCGCCGCGATCTCGCCGACGGAGTGGCCGATGACGGCCGTCGGCCGCACGCCGTGCGCGTTCCAGAGCCGGGCGAGTCCCAGCTGCATGACGAAGATCATGGTCTGGACGCGGTCGATGCCGTCCAGGGCGCCCTCGGTGAGGACCTGCCGGGGGGAGAAGCCGATCTCCTCGGCGAAGATCGGCTCGATCTCGTCGACGACGGCGGCGAACTCCGGTTCGGCGAGCAGGTCGCGGCCCATGCCGCGCCATTGGCACCCTTGCCCGGAGAACACCCAGACGGGGCCGGGGCCCAGGTCGGGCAGCACGTCGCCGGTGAGGACGGATTCGGACGGCAGGTCGTCGGCGAGCCTGCGCAGGCCGGTGGTCACCTCGTCGTGGCCGGCGCCGATGACGACGGCTCGGCGGCCGAGGTGGGTGCGCCGCAGGGCGAGCGTGTGCCCGGCCGAGGCGAGGTCGAGGCGCTTGAGCTGTTCGGCGAGCGTGCCCGCGTACTGGCGCAGCGCCGCCTCCGACGCGGCCGACACCGGGAACAGGCGCGCCTCAGACAGCTCCCCCTGCCGCGCCGCAGACAGCTCCCCCTGCCGCGCCCCGGCCCGCTCGCCCGCCGGCGGCTTCGCCGCTTCCGCAGGAGCCTGTTCGAGGAGGATGTGCGCGACCGTGCCGCCGTAGCCGAAGCTGGAGACGCCCGCCCGGCGGGGGTGGTCGCTCTCGGGCCAGGCCGTCCGTTCGGTGACGACGCTGAGCCCGGAGCTCTCCCAGTCGATGGCCGGGTTCGGGGTGGTCAGGACGGTCGGCGGGATCTCGCCGCGGTGGAGGGCGAGCACCGCCTTGATGATCCCGGCGATGCCGGCGGCGCCTTCGAGGTGGCCGATGTTGGACTTGACCGAGCCGATGAGGCACGGGTCGCCGGGCGCGCGGCCGGTGCCGTAGACGGCGGCGAGGGCGCCGGCCTCCAGCGGGTCGCCGAGGCGGGTGCCGGTGCCGTGCGCCTCGACGTAGCCGACCGTGGCGGGCGAGACGCGCGCCTGGCGCAGCGCCCTGGTCATCACGTGTTCCTGCGCCTCGCCGCACGGCGCCATGATGCCGTTGGTGTGCCCGTCCTGGTTGACGGCGCTGCCGATGACGAGCGCGAGGACGCGGTCGCCGTCGCGGCGGGCGTCGGACAGCCGTTTGAGCACGACGACGCCGCAGCCCTCGCCGCGCCCGTAGCCGTCGGCGGCGGCGTCGAACGACTTGGAACGGCCGTCGGGGGCCAGGGCTCCGGCGGTGCCGAGCGTGAGGGTCTGGCCGGGGGTGACGAGCAGGTTGACGCCGCCGGCCAGGGCGACGTCGCTCTCGCCGAGCCGCAGGCTCTGCGCGGCGAGGTGGAGCGCGACCAGCGACGCCGAGCAGGCGGTGTCGACGGCCATGCTGGGCCCGCGCAGGTCCAGGGAGTAGGAGATGCGGTTGGCGACGGCGCAGGTCGCGGCGCCGATGCCGGTCCACGCCTCGATCTGGGGCAGGTCCTCCAGCAGGCGGCTGCCGTAGTCGGCGGTGCACACGCCGACGAACACCCCGGCGTCGGTGCCGGCCAGCTCGTGCGGGGGCAGGCCGGCGTGTTCGAGCGCCTCCCACGCGGTCTCCATGAGGATCCGCTGCTGCGGGTCCATCAGCTCGGCCTCGCGCGGCGACAGCCCGAAGAACTCGGCGTCGAAGCCCTCGACGTCGTTCAGGAAGCTGCCGTGGCGCACGGCGTCGCGCAGCGCGGCGGCGTCCTCGGGGCTGCGGTTCTCGTACGGGAGCCAGCGTTCGGCGGGCAGCGGCCGGGTGGTGTTGCGGCCGTCGCACAGCAGGTCCCAGAACGCGTCAGGTGAGCCGGCGTCGCCGGGGAAGCGGCAACCGATCCCGACCACCGCCACCGGTTCCGGCCGGATCCCGCTCGGACTATCGACCATCGCGCTCGTTTCCCTTCGATGACTACGCGGTTTCGGTGACGGCTCTCAGCACCACGGAGGCGTGTCGAGGATCTTGATCACGGCGCCGGAGACCGTGACTCCGGGGCCGGTGCCGAGCATCAGCAGGTGGTCCCCGGGGCCGAGCTGCCCGGTGGTGAGCAGCCGGTCGAGGGCGAGGACCTGGTCGCTGGCCCCGCAGTGGCCGATGGTGCGCCCGTACTCCCAGGTGGAACGTGACATGGGCAGGTCGAGCAGGGCCATGCAGCGCTGTTCGACGATCTCCTCGGAGTAGTTCATGAAGGCGACCCGGGTGAGGTCGCGGGCCTCGATCCCGCTCTCGTCGAGGACGCGTTCGACGATCTCCATGAGCGCCCGCTGGATCTTGAACAGGGCGGCCGTGCTCTCGCCCTGGGGCATGACCTGGTTCCGGAACTGGTCGTTCCTGGCCGCGAAGCTGAACTTGCGCCCGACGGTGACGCCGGGCGGGAACAGGGGCTCGGTGCCCCGGTGCAGCTCCTCGGCCTCGGCGACGGTCACCGTGCGCACCGACATCAGGCGGGCGAAGCCGGGCTCCCTGGTGAGCACGAGCGCGCTGGCGGCGTCGCCGCCGACGTAGCCGGGGCCCATGCGCCACCGGTCCATCAGCGGGGTGCCGTAGTTGTCGGCGGCGACGAGCAGGGCGGCCTGCCGGGCGGGGTCGGCGCCGAGGTAGCCGGCGGCGAGCTCCAGGGCGGTGAACATCCCGTTGCAGCCCTGCCGGATCTCGGTGGCCAGGACGTCGCCGCCGACGAGGTGGCGTTGCAGGTAGGAGTGCGGGGGCCAGCCGTCGGGCCCCTGGTGCCAGGTGGAGGCGTACAGCAGGAGGTCGAGGTCGGCGGGGGCGCGCCCGCTGCGCTTGAGCGCGCTCTGCGCCGCGTGCAGCGCCATCTCGGGCGCGGGCAGGTCGCCGGCCACCGCGGCCCCGGCCAGGTTGTGCAGCTCCGCCTCCTCGGCCGGGTACCAGCCCTTGGCGACGGCCTTCTCGACGCTGACGACCGTGCGGGGGACGAAGGCTCCCACCCCGCTGACGTACGTGCCGGGCGGGGTCATGCCGGGGCGAGTTCGTCGAGCATCGCGACGATCGTGGTGACGTCGCGGAAGTTCTCGGGGTCGAGCTTCGCGGCCGGGACCGGGACGCCGAGTTCCTTCCGGATGAAGTTGAGCAGGCGCGCGGTCCGCAGGGAGTCCAGCAGGCCGGACGTCAGGAGCGGGGTGGCCTCGTCGACCTCCAGGTCGGCGTCGCCCGGGACGAGGTTGTCCTGGATGAAGGCGACCAGCCGGTACGTGGTCTCGCCGGTGGTCTGTCCGATCGTCATGCGCGTGCCTCTTTCGTCACGGGGGCGGGCGCGAGCACCTTGAACGCCGCCGCGGCGACCGACGTCCCGGAGCCGAAGCCCACCACGAGCAGGTGGTCGCCGGGCACGAGCCCGCCGGTGGCGATCAGGTGCTCGAAGGCGATGAACTGGTCGACGGCGCCGCAGTGGCCGACGCGCCTGCCGTAGTCCCAGGTGGTCTGCTCGACCTCGATGCCGAGCCAGGACATCTGCCCGTCCAGGTCCTCGCGGCGGCCGTGCGGGAAGGCCACCCGGGTGATGTCGGACAGCTCGATCCCGGCCTCGTCCAGGGTCTGCTCGACCTGCTGCATCATCGTCTTCTGGATCGTCAGGTGGATGCCGGTGCCGCGTTCCTTGAGCAGCCGCTGGCGGAACTCCTCGTGCCGGTCACCGAAGCTGAGCCCCCGGCCGACGGTGGCGTCCGGGGGGAACAGCGGGTAGGCGCCGTCGTTGACCGCGTCGGCCTCGGGGATCGTCGTGGCGTTCACCGACAGGAGCTGGGCCATGCCGTAGTCCTTGCCGAGGACGAGCGCGCAGGCGGCGTCGCCGATGAGCGCGCCGGGCGTCATGCGCCAGCGGTCGACCAGCGGGGTGCCGTGGTTGTCGGCGGAGACGACCATCGCGGTCTCGCGGCCCGGGTCGGCCTGGAGGTAGCTGGCGGCCAGCTCCAACGAGCTGATCATGCCGACGCAGCCGCTGCGGATCTCGTACGCGGGCACGCCGCCGCCGAGCAGGTGCATCTGCAGGTAGTGCTGCGGCTGCCAGCCGTTGGGGCCCTGGTGCCAGACCGACGGGTAGAGCAGCAGGTCGAGCTCGCGCGGGGAGGACTCGCCCCAGCGCTCGTAGGCGTCCACGACGGCGCGCCTGGCCATCTCCGGGGCGGGCATGTCGCCGGCGACGGCGGCGCCGATCTGCTGGAACTTCTCGGCCTCGTCGGCCGGGTACAGGCCTTCGCTGACCGCCTGCTCGACGGTCACGGCGTCCGGCACGTGAACGCCGAGGCTCCTGACGAACATGTTGGAAGTACGCACACGTCCCCTAACTCTGAGCATGGCAAGGGCGCCGTCGTGCGGACGGAGCACCAGGGGAAAGCGGAGTCAGCCGGCCAGCGGCAGCGAGTCGGCGCGTGAGGCCGGAAAAGGCGGCCGGCGGACGAGAGCGTCGTGAATTTCGGAAGTCGGCGGTCAGGCGTTTTTGCGATGTCGAGTTGCGCGATTCCCGCCGGTCGATGCCGTCACGAGCGCCCTCTCTCTGTCCTCGGCGATCACAGGGGAAAGGATAGGGCCGCCCTTCGGGTAAAGCAATATAAGGTCCGAAATCTGGACGGCCTCATTCCGTGACCGCAACCCGGCGGAACGTGTTCATTTTTGAAATGCACATTTCTCGGCCGAGCTGCGGTTCCGCCGATTGGACGGTTCCATTACGGCTTTCCGAAATTGGCGCCCGCGACCTGGGCCGCGGGCGCCGGGGCTCACACGATGACGCGGGCGCAGGGGATGCCGTTGAGCCTGAACTCGGCGGGCGGGGCGTTCGTGCCGGTGACGCTGGCCTCGTACCCGAAACTGACGCTGGAGCTCGGGCCGATGTTGGCGTTGTGGCCGGCGTCGCGAGCGACCACCTGGGTGCCGGTCTGGGTCAGGTTGGTGTTCCAGAAGGCGGTCACCTGCTGGTTGCCGGCCCAGTTCCACGACAGGCGCCAGCCGCTGATGGGCGTGGTGCCGGTGTTCTTGATGGTCACGGTGCCGTTGAAGCCGCCGCTCCAGTTGCTGGCCTGCCAGGTGACCTGGCACGAGGTGCCCATCTTGAGCGCGCCGCGCAGGAACATCTCGAAGGTGTCCCAGGTCGGGTTGGGGGCGCCCCCGCCCGCCAGGATGGCCTCGCCGCAGTTGGTGGTGGCGTAGCTGGTCTGGGTGCCGAACCGGGCGGGGTCCATGACGTCGGCCCGGCCGTGGTCGGCGCCGGGGATGGAGATGAACTGGCCGTTGCCGCAGACCGACTTGATCTTGTTGTAGAGCAGCACGCTCTGCCCGTGGGGCACCAGGAAGTCGGCCTGGCCGTGCAGGAACAGCACCGGCGGGTCGTTGGCGTCGACGTAGTTGATCGGGTTGGCCTGCGCCACCGTGGCGGGGCAGGTCTGGATGGCGCAGCCGACCAGGAGGGATTCGGGCGAGATCGGCGAGTTGTGGTCCAGCCCGCCGCCGGGCAGGTTCTGGGCGTTCATCTGGAGGAAGTCGGTCGGGCTGAAGAAGGCGAGCCCGGCCTGCACGGAGCTGGAGACGCCGGTCGCGCCGACGGTGCCCTCCAGCGCCGCCACGCCGCCGGTGAACGTGGCCATCTCCGTCAGCCAGCCGCCCGAGGAGTCGCCCATCATGGCGAAGCGGTTCGGGTCGAGCTGGTAGGCGGGGGCGTTGTGGCGCAGCCAGCGGATGGCCGCCTTGATGTCGTGCACCTGCGCCGGGAAGACCGCCTGGGTGCTGGAGCGGACGCTGACGCCGGCCACCGCCCAGCCCTTGGCGTTGAAGACGGCGGCGATGTCGGCGGCGCCGCTCTTGCCCTCGTCGCTCGACCAGGCCGAGCCCTTGTGCCAGATCAGCAGCGGCCTGGGGGTGAGGCCGCCGGTCGGCAGGTAGAGGTCCAGCAGGTGCCCCCGGGAGCCGACGGGGTCCTCGGAGGCGTACGGGATGTCGGCGATCACCTGGGCGGCCTGGGCCGGTGGTGAGAGCGCGAGTGAGACACCGAAGGTCGCCAGCATGGTGAGGACCATGCCGAGGACGGCGGCCGGGCGGATTCGAGCATGCATAGGTGAGCCTCCGGTGTTCGGATGATCGCCGTTTTCCCCGCCGGCTTGGCCTCGCCTCGATGTGGGCGAGGCGACGATATGACACGTACGTGACGGTGGTCAAAGTTTTCGGCGAACCGTTTCGATCCTGGTGACTTGCACCCCTACCGATGGGCGAAACAGCTCATCCGGCATTAGACGGGAACAAAACATGAAGAAGGGCCCAGAAGGCCGTATTACACGGCGACAACGCAGCACAGAATGACATTTTTCCTGGCACACGGTCAGTGATATCTTGACCGCCGTGATCCACCCCGTCTTAGGAGGATTGATGCGCAAGGTTCGCGCAGTTCTCGTCCCGGCCGTTCTGGCCCTCGGATTGTCGTTATCGCTCGGCGCCACTCCGGCGCAGGCCGAAACGCTCAACGGCATCTACCGGGAGCACTCGGAATGCCAGCGATACGGCGACTACGGCGACGAGCAGGGCTGGTGGAACGGGTATAGATGCGAGTGGAAGAGCCAGTATCACTACTACTTCCTCTACGCGTGACACGCTGAGACCTGGGCGCCCCCCGGCTCTTTGAGCCAGGGGGCTCCTGCGTGCCTGGCGGAAAATCGTTTGCCTCTCGCGGCACGGCTCGGCGACCGTGGTGCTGCCATTCCGAAATGCCAGCACCCGTTCAGCGAAGAGAGCGTCTTTGTCGCACCACCACCCGGCCACGGTCTCCGTGTTCGCCTCCCCCGCAAGCTGGATCGAGTCCGACGCCCTCACCCAGTGTCACCAGGTGGCCGCCCTCGACGGCATGAGGCACGTCGCCGCGATGCCCGATCTGCACCCCGGCAAGGGCGCCCCGATCGGCGCGGCGATGACGTCGAGCGTGCTCTACCCGTTCCTGGTGGGCTCCGACATCGGCTGCGGCATCGCCGTCTTCCCCTTCAGGCTCAAGCGCGCCGTGCCCGAGAAGCTCGCCGCCCGCTTCCCCGACCTCGACCGCCCGCTCGATCCCGTACGCGACGCCGACGACCCGGCCTGGGACGTGCTCGACGGCGAGATCCCCGCCGGTCACCACGAGGGCCTCGGCACGGTCGGCCGGGGCAACCACTTCGTCGAGCTGGCGCGGATCGGCACCGTCTTCGAGCCCGACCACGCCGACCGCCTCGGGCTCGCCGCCGGCGACCTGGTGCTCATCGTCCACAGCGGCTCGCGGGGGCTGGGCGAGCGAATCCTGCGGGCGCACACCGAGGTCCACGGCGCGGGCCCGGCCCCCGACCCCGACGCCTACCTGGCCATGCACGACGAGGCCGTGCGCTGGGGATCGCTCAACCGGCGGCTGCTGGCCGCCCGGGTCGCCCACGCCCTGGGGGCCCGGCCCGCCGAGCCGGTCGTCGACCAGTGCCACAACCTCGTCGAGGTCCGCGACGGCCTCTACCTGCACCGCAAGGGGGCCGCGCCGGGCGACGGCCGCGACGTGCTCATCGCCGGCACCCGAGGCACCCACTCCTACCTGGTGGCCGCCCACTCGGGACCGGACGCCGGCCACTCCGTCGCGCACGGCGCGGGCCGCAAGATGTCGCGCGCCGACGCGCTGCGCCGGGGCCGGGCCAAGCACACCGTCGAGGAGCTGCGCCGCACACCGCTCGGCTCGCTGGTGGTCTGCGGCGACCGCCAGCTTCTGTTCGAGGAGGCGCCGACCGCCTACAAGCGCATCGAGCAGGTGATCTCCGACCTGGTCGAGCACGACCTGGCCACCCCGATCGCCACGACGGTCCCGCTGGTCACGTACAAGACGGCCGATCTCGGCTCCGCGCCCGAGCGCCGCCGCAAGCGGGGCCGGTCGTGACCGTCCACCTGCTCCTGTCGGCCGGGCGCGGCCCGCAGGAGTGCGCGTGGGCGCTCGCCCGGCTGCTGCGCCGGCTCGAAGCCGACGCCGCCCGGCACGAGCTGGAGACCCACCGCGCCGAGACCGTCCCCGGCGAGCGGCCCGGCACGTACCGGTCGGTGCTGGTCAGGATCACCGGCGCGGACGCCGAGACGTTCGCCGCCTCCTGGACCGGGACCCTGTGCTGGCAGGCCCCCAGCCCCTACCGGGCCTCCGCCGGGCGCAAGAACTGGTACGTGACCGCCCGGCCGTGCCAGGTCGATGCCCCGCGCACGGCCTTCGCCGAGGACGACGTCGACGTCGTGCCCTGCCGCACCGGCGGCCCCGGCGGCCAGCACCGCAACAAGGCCAGCACCGCCGTGCGGGCCACCCACCGGCCCACCGGGATCGTCGTCGTGGTCGACACCGAGCGCCAGTTCAGCCTCAACCGCCGCATCGCCATGCGCCTGCTGCGCGAGCGCCTCGAACGCGACGACGAGGCGGCCGGCCGCGCCCTCATCGCCGCCCGGCACCGTGTCCACGACGAGCTCGTCCGCGGCAACCCCACCCGCGTCGAACGCCCCTGACGCTCACCAGCCCTGCCAGAGGACGACCGACACGGCGAGCGCGGCGACCAGCAGCACGTACGCCGGCGCCCGCGCCGTGCGGGCCGGCACGTAGCGGAACAGGCCGAGCAGCACCCAGACCGCGACGCCCGCCGCCAGCAGCATCGAGGAGCTGTGATGCAGGTGGCGGATCGCCAGGCCGCCCGGTGTGGCGAGCCCCGTGTCCAGCGCGGCCGCGTAGGCGGAGCTCAGCTCGACGCCGCGCAACGGCTCGTAGGGGCCGTCGTACACGACCGTGCCGCCGTCGGGCCGGAACCAGGCGAGGTAGGCGCCGGTGGCCAGGACGACGGCGAAGCAGTAGAGAAGCATTTCGCCGGTCAGCCGTCTCATCTGCTTCACGGGGCATATTGCATCACGCCGGGCGGGCCCACCATCATCTCGGCATGGTGCAGCCGACGTTCAGCCGGCGGGCGGTGCTGCTCGCCGCCGGAGGGCTGGCCGCCGGTTGCGCGCGGCGGCCGGAGGTGGAGCCGGCGCGGCTGCGGCTGGCCACGGGCCCGGAGGGAGCGGTGTACCGGCGGATCGGCGGCGTGCTGGCCGGGCGAGTCTCCGAGCAGGTGCCGGGCGTGACGGTGACGACGGTGCCGAGCGGGGCGTCGACCGACAACATCCGGATGCTGCGGGCCGGTGAGGCGCAGCTCGGGCTGACGAGCCTGGACGCGCTGATCACGACCGACGGCCGCGCGCCGGACGGCGTCTCGGCGATCTGCCGCCTGTACGACAGCCATCTGCACCTGGTGGTCATGGCCGGGTCGCCGATCGGCGAGTTCGCGGACCTGGCGGGCAGGCGGGTGTCGCTGGGGGCCCGCGATTCGGGCACGGAGTTCACCTCGCGGCGGGCGCTGGAGCTGGCCCGGCTGGAGCTGGAGTGGCTGTACCTGAGCCAGGCGGAGTCGGCGGCGGCGTTGCGTGACGGCCGGATCGACGCGATGTTCTCGCTGACGGGCGTCCCGACGCCGGCGATCACGGAGCTGGCGCAGAAGCACGCGATCCGGCTGATCCCGCTGGCCGCCCAGGCGGGGGCGCTCATCACGGCGTTCCCGGGCCCGTACACGCCTGCCATGATCCCGTCGACGGCCTACGCGGGGGTGCCCGCGGCGCGCACGGTCGCGGTGCCGAACGTGCTGCTCGTCCGCAACGACCTGCCGGACGAGCTGGTGCACGCCATCACCGACACGATCTTCACCCGCGCCGGGCCCGCGGCGGTGCCCGAGGCGTGGCACATCAACGTGCGCACCGGGATCTCCACGGCGACGGCGCCGCTGCATCCGGGGGCGGCGGCCTGGTTCCGCGACCGCAAGCGCTGAGCGGTGCGGCCGGGGACAGGTCAGCCGGGCACGAGGGGCAGCGCGACCACGGCGGCGAAGCCGTGGCCGGTGCCGTCGGGGCGCGGCAGGCCGTCCTCCAGCCGCAGCTCGCCCCCGGCCGCGCCGACGAGGTCGGCGCAGATGGCCAGCCCCAGGCCGGTGCCGGTGACGTTCTGGTGCTTGGGCGCGCGCCAGAACCGGCGCAGCGCCTGCTCGCGCTCGGCCGGCTCGATGCCCTGGCCGTCGTCGCGGACGGCGATCGCGACGACGCCGCCCGCCTCGGCGGCGCTCACCCGCACCACCCGCGCGTCCGACAGCCGCAGCGCGTTGCTGATCAGCTCGTCCAGGATGCTGCCCAGCCCGCCGGACGGCTCAAGCAGCCGCAGCCCCGGCGGCACCTCCACCGCCAGCCTCTGCCCGGCGGTCGCCGTCAGCGCCCGCCACCGGTCGACGCGGGTGGCCAGCACCGCGTCGAGGTCCACCGGCGAGGCCGTGCGGATGCTCTCCATCCGGGCGCTGGCCTGCAGCGAGTTCAGCATCCGCTGCATCGCCTTGAGCTCGTCGACCGCGACGTCGTACGCCTGCCGCCCGTCGTCACCCGCCCGCAGGTGCGGCTCCAGGCTCTCCACGGCCAGCCGCAGGCTGGTCAGCGGGTTGCGCAACTGGTGGGAGGCGTCCGACACGAACGCGCGCTGGCGCTGCACGGCGTTCTCGACCGCGTCCATCATCGTGTTGAACGACCCGGCCAGCCGCCGCAGCTCGGGCGGCCCGGCCTCGGCGTCGGCGCGGATCGTGAGGTCGCCCTGGGAGATGCGCGAGCTGGCCGCGTCGAGTTCGCGTACGGGCCGCAGCACCCACGCCGAGACCGGCCAGGCGACGGCGACGAGCGCGATCAGCGGCAGCAGCCCGAGGCCGGCGAGCTGGGCCCAGCGCAGCAGGATGCGCGAGCGCGTCCTGGCCAGGTCGGAGATCGTCACGACGGCGCCGACGACCTCGCTGTCGCGGCCGACCGGCTCGGCGACGACGAAGGCGGAGTCGTCCCAGGGCGCCCACTGCCCGGACGGTTCGGGCCTGGCCCCGGCGAGCGCGGCGGTGACGATCCGGGGCAGGGCCGGCTCGGCCCGCGCCGCCTGCCGGTACGCGTCCGCCGGGCCGAGCAGCACGGCGCCCGATTTGTCGATCACGGCGACGGGGATGCCGTACAGCTCGTGGTAGCGGGCCAGCTCCTGCTGGAGGGCCTCGGTGCGCCCGGTGGACAGCGCGGTCTCGGCCAGCGACGCGAACCTGCCGACGTCGTTGAGCCGGTCCACGTACGTCTCCTGCATCTCGCGCTCGGCGACGGTGACGCCGAGCGGGACCCCGAGGGCCGCGACGAGCAGGACCGCGAGGGGCACCAGGACGACGAGCAGGCGGCGGTGCACGGGACGTCAGCCGTCCGGCTCCGCCGTCAGCCGGTAGCCGACCCCGTGGATGGTGCGGATCAGCGTGGCGGGCCCCAGTTTGTGGCGGAGCGCGGCGATGTGGGTGTCGAGGGTGCGGCTCGACGACTCCCAGGTGGCGCCCCAGATCTGGTCGAGGATGACGTCGCGGCTGACGACGTTGGGCGCCCGGCGGGCCAGCAGCAGGAGCAGCTCGAACTCCTTGCGGGTCAGCGTCACCGGGACGTCGTCGACGGTGACCTCGCGGGTGCCGACGCCGATGCGCATCGGGCCGACGACGAGGGGCCCGTCGGGGTGGCTCATCGCGCGGGCGACCCGGGTGCGCCGCAGGACGGCGTCGATCCTGGCCAGCAGCTCGGGGACGCCGAACGGCTTGACGATGTAGTCGTCGGCCCCGGCGCGCAGCCCGCGGACGCGCTCGTGCTCCTCGGAGCGGGCGGTCACGGCGATGACGGCGGTCTCGGGGCGGTCGCGCAGCTTGCGGATCACGTCGAGGCCGTCGCCGTCGGGCAGGCCCAGGTCGACGAGGACGACGTCGGACGGGGCCGCGCGCACG
Source organism: Nonomuraea sp. NPDC023979 (assembly GCF_040639085.1). Lineage (NCBI taxonomy): Bacteria > Bacillati > Actinomycetota > Actinomycetes > Streptosporangiales > Streptosporangiaceae > Nonomuraea > Nonomuraea sp. NPDC023979. The sequence goes on along the minus strand of NZ_JBEZZG010000006.1, from coordinate 47,575 downwards.
GCCTCGGCCGCCGTGGCGAGGCGGTGCACCTCGAAGCCCGCCTGGGCCAGGACGGTCGCCAGACCCCGCGCCACGCGGTCGTCATCCTCGATGATGGTGATCCGCATACCGGATTGTACGGCCGGGGTCAGCGGCCGGGCCATGCCGTTTCTTGGGATTTCTCTGACATTCACCGCATTCCTTGGGATTCCTCTGACACCATGCGCGCCCTTGTCACCCCAGACTGAGGCCGCGCACTGACGAGGAGCCCCGATATGAGAACGACCAGCAGGTATCCAGCCGCCGCCCGGATGATCGCCATGATCGGCGTCGTCTCGCTCGCCGCCGCCTGTTCCGGCAACGGCGGCGGGAGCGGCGCGACCGGCGGAGGCGGCGAGGGCGGCGCCTACCCCAGCCAGAACATCACGTTCGTCGTGCCGTTCAGCGCGGGCGGCCCGACCGACACCGTCACCCGCATGATCGCCGAGCCGATGGCCGCCAAGCTCGGCGCGAAGATCGTCGTCCAGAACGTCGAGGGCGCGGGCGGCACCATCGGCGCCGGCGAGGTCGCCCGCGGCGAGCCCGACGGCTACACCGTGCTCATGCACCACATCGGCATGTCCACCGCGCCCGCCCTCTACCAGGACCTCGGCTACCAGCCGCTGGAGAGCTTCGAGACGGTCGGGCTCGTCACCGAGGTGCCGATGACGGTCGTCGCCCGCAAGGACTTCGCCCCCGCGACGCTCCAGGACCTCGTGGCGCACGTGAAGTCCAACGCCGACAAGGTCACCATGGCCAACGCCGGCATCGGCGCCGCCTCCCACCTGTGCGGCCTGCTGTTCCAGACGGCCACCGGGGTCAAGCTCCAGGAGGTCCCGTACGAGGGCACCGGGCCCGCGCTGACCGACCTCGTCGGCGGCCAGGTCGACTTCATGTGCGACCAGACGACCAACACCAGCGGCCAGATCTCCGCCGGAGAGGTCAAGGCGTACGCGGTCACCACGCCCGAGCGGGTCAAGAGCCTGCCCGACGTGCCCACGACCACCGAGGCCGGACTGCCCGGGCTCAAGGTCAGCGTGTGGCACGGCCTGTACGCCCCGAAGGGCACGCCGCAGGACGTCGTCCAGAAGCTGTCCGAGGCGCTGAAGTCCGCGCTGGCCGACCAGAAGGTCATCGACCAGATGGCCAAGCTCGGCACCGCGCCGGTCGCGGCCGAGGCGGCGACCCCGCAGGCGCACCGCGCCAAACTGGAGGAGCAGCTCACCACCTGGGGCAAGGTCATCGCCGACGCCGGGATCAAGGCGTCCTGACGTGGAGCGTCGCCGGTCCTTCCCGGACGTACTCGCCGGGGTCGTGTTCATCCTGATCGGTGGCGCGTTCGTGGCAGGGTCGCTCGGTTACGAGCTGGGCACCCCGCTGCGGATGGGCCCCGGCGCCTTCCCGCTGCTGGTCGGCGCGGTCGTGGCGGCCCTGGGCCTGGCCATCGTGGTCAAGGGCCTGGTGGCCGGCGAGGTGATCGCGTTCGGGCCGATCCCGTGGCGGGCGGTCGGCGTCATCGTGCTCGCGCTGGTGTTCTTCGGCTTCACCGTACGGGGGCTCGGGTTCGTCCCGGCGTCGCTGGTGACCGCCCTGCTCACCACGGTGGCCAGCAAGCGCGTACGGCCGCTCATGGCCGTGGCGGTGGCCGCCGGGCTGACCGTCGCGGCCACGCTCATCTTCGTCGTCGGACTGCAACTGCGGCTCCCGCTCTGGGGCCCGTGGCTGGGATTCTGACGCGGAATCCGGATTGAGGCATGGAACTACTCGACAACCTCGCGCTGGGCCTCTCGACCGCCCTGCTCGTCCAGAACGTCCTCTACTGCTTCGTGGGTGTGCTGCTCGGGACGGCTGTCGGCGTGCTGCCCGGCATCGGGCCGACGGCGACGGTGGCGATGCTGCTGCCGATCACGTTCAGCTTCGAGCCCGTCACGGCGCTGATCATGCTGGCGGGCATCTACTACGGCGCGCAGTACGGCGGCTCGACGACCGCCATCCTGATCAACCTGCCCGGCGAGTCGTCGGCGGCCGTCACCGCGCTCGACGGGCACGAGATGGCCCGGCAGGGACGGGCCGGCGCCGCGCTGGCCACGGCCGCGGTCGGCTCGTTCATCGCCGGGACCGTGGCCACCGTCGTACTCGCGGTCGCGGCCCCGCCGCTGGCCAGGGTCGCGTTGCAGTTCGGCCCGGCGGAGTACTTCTCGCTGGTGCTGCTCGGCCTGATCGTGTCGATCGCGCTGGCGCGCGGCTCGGCGCTCAAGGCCCTGGCCATGATCTTCCTGGGCGTCCTGCTCGGCACCGTCGGCCAGGACATCTACACCGGTACGCCCCGGTTCACGTTCGGCCAGCGCGAGCTGTACGGCGGGATCGACTTCGTGTCCGTCGCCGTCGGCATGTTCGGCGTGGCCGAGATCCTGCGCAACCTGGAGAACGAGCAGACCCGCACCGCGATCGTCAGCAAGGTCAAGAACCTGTGGCCGACCCGCGAGGACCGGCGCCGGATCGTCGGCCCGATCCTGCGCGGCACCGGGCTCGGCGCCGCGCTCGGCGTCCTGCCCGGCGGCGGTCACGTGCTGGCCTCGTTCACCTCCTACGCCGTCGAGAAGCGCGTCTCCAAGCGGCCCGAGGAGTTCGGGCACGGCGCCATCGAAGGCGTCGCCGGGCCCGAGTCGGCCAACAACGCCGCCGCGCAGACGTCGTTCATCCCGCTGCTGACGCTGGGGCTGCCCGCCCATCCCGTGATGGCGCTGATGATCGGCGCGTTCATCGTCCACGGCATCACCCCCGGGCCGAACGTCATCACCGAGGAGCCCGCGCTGTTCTGGGGCCTGATCGCGTCGATGTGGATCGGCAACGTGCTGCTCGTGCTGCTGAACCTGCCGCTGATCGGGCTCTGGGTGCGGATGCTGCGGATCCCGTACCAGGTGCTGTTCCCGATGATCATCCTGTTCGCGGCGATCGGGACGTACTCGCTCGGGTTCAACGCCTACGACGTGTACGCGATCGTGTTCTTCGGGCTGCTCGGATACGTGCTGATCAAGTGCGGGTGCGAGCCGGCGCCGCTGCTGCTCGGCTTCGTGCTCGGGCCGCTGCTGGAGGAGAACCTGCGGCGGGCGCTCATCATCGAGCGCGGCGACGCGACGGTGTTCCTGACGCGGCCGATCTCGGCGGTGCTGCTGGCCCTGGCGGCAGCGGCGCTGGTGGTCGCCGTGCTGCCGGCGATCCGCAAGCGCCGCGAGGTGGTGTTCGCCGAGGAGGACTAGGAGCCGCCGGGCACGGCCCCGGGCTCACCAGGGCTCGGCGGTCCGCCCGTCGGCGTCGAGGCCGTAGCGCGGCAGCAGGTCCCACCCCTGCTCCGCGGCCAGGCGCAGCAGCGGGTGACCGTGGCCGGCGTCGGCGGCCCGGCGGATCAGCTCCTCGGCCTCGGCCTCGGGGCTGCGCCAGGCCAGGTCCAGGAGCGAGTTGACCTCGTCGGCGAAGGGGTCGCGGGGTGGCAGCGCCACCTTCCGCCGTGGGGCGGGCTCGGCCACCGCCCGGCGGGGCGTGGGCGCGGCCGGCTTCGCCGCCGCCGCGCTCTCCGCCAGCCGGGCCGCCTGCTCGCGGGCGCCGGCTCGCCGCCGCAGGCGTGCCAGCACCGCCAGCGCGGGGCCGTCCCCGTGACGGGCCGCGCGGTGCGCGAGCGACTCTGCGGCGGCGTGGTCGCCCGCACGCTCGCGCAGGACGGCCAGGGAGCGCAGGGCGGCCGTGCTCCCGCGTGCCGCGGCCTCGGCGGCGAGCCGTTCGGCCGCCCGGCCGTCGCCGCGCCGCTCCCGCATCCAGGCGAGCGTGCGCAGGGCCCGCGGGTCGCCCATCGCCGCGGCCCTGGCGGCCAGGCGTTCGGCCTCGTCGGGGTGCCCCGCGGCCTCGCGCAGGCGGGCCAGCGCCTGCAGGGCGAGCAGGTCGCCCGCGTCCGCGCCCGCCTGGTGGACGCGCGCCGCCTCGCCGGGATCCCCGCGCCGTTCGTGCCACCTGGCGATCGCCCGGAGCCCGGCGTGGTCCCCGGCCAGGAGGCAGAGGCGTTCCGCCTCCCGCCCGGACCCGGCCCGCCGGGCCAGCGTGCGCAGCGGCCGTACGTCACCGGCGTCGCGGGCCAGGAGCGCGACCCGTTCCGCGCCGGGTGCGTCGCCCGCGTCGGCGCGGCGCAGCGCCAGCCGTCCCAGGGGCCCCGTGAATCCCCCGGCGGCCAGCTCCGGCGCCAGCGGCATGACGGCCGCGTCGTCCCCGGCGTCCATCCGCAGCTCGGCGATCCGGTCGAGCGCGCTGAGCCCGGCCGCCGCGAAGACGGCGTTCAGCCGCTCGGCGCCCTGCCGGTCGCCTGCCTGCTCGCGCCTGACCACCAGGCTCTCGGCGTGCGCGTGGCGCGGGATCAGGTCGCCGGCGGCCAGGGCCAGCGTGACGTAATGCTCGCACTCCGCGTCCGAGCGCCAGGCCATCTCCCACATCGCGGCGACGACGCCCGCGTCGGCGGCGGCCCGGTAGAGCCGCTCCGCCTCGGCCGGATCGTCCGTCACCGCCGCCAGCAGCGCCAACGCGTCCGTCTCCCCCGCGTCGGCGGCGACCTGGTACAACCGGCGCTGACCTTCCCGATCACCGATCGGAATGCGGGCGGCGACCGCCCAGAGCCCGCGCCGATGCCCGAGACCGTAGGCCCGGACGGCGAACCGCTCGGCGTGGGCGGTGTTCCCGAACCGCCAGTGGGCCTCGACGTACCGTTCCACCAGCTCGTCACCGGCCGCGAGGACGATCCGCTGGGCCTCGGCCAGGTCGCCCTCCTCCTCGCGGAGCATGGCGAGCCCGTAGAAGCCGCTGGGGTCCCCGGCCTCCGCCCCGATCCGGTAGAGCCGTTCCGCGCCGTCCCGGTTGCCGCCGGTCTCCAGCTCCAGCGCGACCCTGTACAGCGCGTCGAACCGTCCCGCGGACGCGGCCCGGCCGGCGATCAGGGCCGCCTGGCGGTAGCGCAGCCGCTCCAGGGCGGCGGTGGCCAGGGCGTGGAGGTCGTCCGCCGAGGTGACGTGCCGGGCCGCCGCCCGCCAGAACGCCTCGGGCGCCACCGCGAACCGGCGGCTCTGCCTGCCGTGCTGTTCGAGGTAGTCGGCCAGCCGGCAGCTCGGCGTTCCGGCGGGTTCGTCCGGACGTGGGCGGTTGAGGGTGAGCGGCCCGGCCACACCCCGGCACGGCGCCGACGTGTAGGCCAGCGCGCGCTCCAGCCAGTCGTCGCCGGCCTCGTTCCACTCCTGGTCGGTGAGGTAGCCGGGGGCGGCGTCGCGGAGCAGCCCCAGCGGCAGCGCGACCCCGGCCCCGAGGCGGCGGGCGTCCATGGCCGCGTGGATCAGCGCGCGGGCCGCCGCGGGGGCGTTGTCGTAGCGCTCCATGAGCACCGGGACGCCCGCCAGATACTGGGTGATCCGCCCCCGCTCGGCCCCGTCGAGGGCCTGCCGGAGCTGGGGGCCGGCGTCGGCGGCGGCCCGGACCGCGGACAGCTCGGCGGTGGAGAAGGCCGGGCGCACCCGGATCGCGCCGCCGATCAGCAGGCGGCGGCTGCGCTCGTACGGGTCCTCGGCCTCGGGCTGCGGCGGCGGCGTGGTGAGCGTGTCCCAGTGCTGCGGCCACAGCGTCCCCAGCACCAGGACCGGCGCCCGGTCGGGGTCGTGCAGCAGCTCGCGCAGCCGGCCGGCGACGTGGTCGGACTTGAGCAGGAACCGCTGCGACTCGTTCAGCCACACGACGGTACGCGGCGCGACCGCGTCCAGCTCGGCCAGGAGCGCCTCCGCGGACTCCGGCGCCCACAGCCGCCAGCTCGCGGGCAGCGCCCTGAGGCACTCCCAGCAGGCGCGGGTCTTGCCCACCGAGGACTCGCCGACCAGGACGGCCAGCCCGCTCCTGCCTCCGGCCGCGCGCCGCGCGACCTCGCCCAGCCGCTGGTCGTGCTCGCGGGGCAGGTACGGCGGCAGCTCCGGGAGGCCGCCGTGGCCGCTGACCTCGACGGCCTGGTGCACGCCCAGCGCGAACGGGTCCGCCACCCGGGACAGCGGCCTGCCCGGCGGCGCGGCCGCGGTCGCGACGGGACGGCGCTCGTCCTGGGCGGCTTCGACGAGGTCGTTCCACCGCTGCCGGTTCGGCCGCACCCGGGCCCACTCGCTCCAGATCTCGATGAGGTCCCAGACGCGGTCGGAGTCGCCGGGCACGCGCCTCCTGGCCGGGTCGGGGTGCAGCCACGAGGCGATGCGCTGGTCGTGCAGGATGGCCCCGGTGCGGCGGCGCACCTCGCGGACGGCCGCCTTGCGCGAGGCCGGCTCGCCGTCGGCCTTGCGGGCCCGCCGCGCCCGCTCCTCCAGCGCCGCCAGCTCGTCACGCAGCCGCTGCCCGGCGCCCGCTGCGGGCGCCGCGGGCGGGCCTCCGACCAGCCGCGTCACGTCTTCTGCCCTCATCGCCCCCATTCCCGGTGCGCCGCCGCGTTCCTGATCCATTGTTGCGCTTCATCCACTTCCGGACGAGAGCAAGGAGAACCCCATGGCCGGCAAGCGCGCGACCGTCGCCAGGCTCAGCCGCACCGCCCTGTTCGCCCTCGTACGCGGGCTCGCCGCCGCGGCCGGGTCGGCGCTGGTCGGGCTGGCGGTCTGGTGGCTGCAGCACCGATGACGGCGGCTCAGGAGAACACGACAGCCGAGATGATCACCAGCACGAGCACCAGCAGCAGGCCACCCGCGACGGCCAGCAGGCCGATCATGCATCCCAGGCCGTTCCACGGCTGGGGCGCGGGGCCGAGGGCGCCCTTGGAGTAGGCGAACAGGGGCGCGCGGTACTCCACGTCCAGCGTCCCGCCCGGCTGCAGCCAGATCGACACGTCCGCCGGCCCGATCTGCGCCGGCATCAGGTACGGCAGGTGGACGTGCAGGTGATACTGGCCGGGCGGGAGCGGGATCACGTTGCGCCCCCACCGCCCCAGCATCCGGTGGCCGTTGAGGACGATCACCGGGGAGATCATCTTGAGCATGAACCCGAGCGCGTGCGCCTTGATGTCGAGGGCCAGGTGCGCCTGCCCCGGCTGGGTCCACTGTTGGTGCGGTGCGGGGGGATGCATGGGGCACATGCTACTGATGTGACGTTCTCCGCAAAGCACCTCACATTCGGGCCCGCTGCCGCGTCGGGGTAGGGAGGGCAGTAGCGACCGAGGGAGCCAGGATGACCAGCCCGCCCGACCCGGGCCTCAGCGCGATCATGAGCGAGCGGCGTCAGCTGATCAACCTCGCCTACCGGCTCCTGGGCTCGCTGGCCGACGCCGAGGACGTCGTGCAGGAGACGTACGCCCGCTGGTACGCCATGTCGCGCGAGCAGCAGGAGGAGGTCGGCAACCCCGGCGGGTGGCTGACGAAGGTGGCCAGCCGCATCTGCCTCGACCTGCTCAGGTCGGCGCGGGCCAGGCGGGAGCGGTACGTGGGCGAGTGGATTCCCGAGCCGCTGCCCGACAGCAGCGAGTGGACCAGCACCCCCGCCGGAGGCGACCCGGCCGACCGGGTGACGCTGGACGAATCGGTCAACATGGCCTTCCTCGTCGTGCTCGACTCGATGACGCCGGCCGAACGGGTGGCGTTCATCCTGCACGACGTGTTCCGCTACCCGTTCGCGGAGGTGGCCGAGATCGTCGGCCGCACGCCCGCGGCCTGCCGCCAGCTCGCCTCGTCGGCGCGGCGGCGCGTCCGCGCGGCCCGCTCCCCCGCCGACCCGCCGACCCCGCCCGCCCGGCAGGCCGACGTGGTCAGGAAGTTCAAGGAGGCGTGGGAGCGCCAGGACATCGACGCGCTCATCGGGCTCCTCGACCCGGACGCCACGGGCATCGCCGACGGCGGCGGCCTCGCCAGCGCCATCCTCCGGCCGATCCACGGCAACGAGCAGATCGCGCACACGTTCGCCAGGCTCGCCAACCGCGGCCTGTCGGTCCTGGAGCGCACGGTCAACGGGCAGCCGGGGCTGGTGGCGGAGCTGGACGGCGTCATCGTGGTGGTCGTGGCGTTCGAGGTCGTCGGCGACCGGATCAAGCACATCTGGGCGGTCCGGAACCCGGAGAAGCTCCGCCCCTGGACCACCGGCTAGCGACCCGAACTTGACCGGCGCCCGCCTAGCGCCTGCCGCCGAACTCCCAGCTGTGCACCTCCACGCTCTCGTACAGCCCGGCCCGCCCGCCGGGGCCCTGCGGCAGCACGGCCTCGGCGGCCTCGCGGTCCGGCAGCTCGACCATGAGAGCGGTGCCCATCCATTCGGCGCCGTCCTCCGACAGCAGCGTGCCCGCGACGATCACCCGATCCCCCAGGCCGGGGCCGGTCAGGTAGCGGCGGTAGTCGTCGTCCAGGCTCTCGCGGGCGGCGCCCTGGCCCAGCCTGGCGTGACCGATGACGAGGAAGCGCTCGTAGCCGTCGACGCCGCCGGTGTAGTCCCACATCCGGCCGCCGGCGATCGTCCGCCAGCGGCGCATCAGCACGTCGCCGTACACGCCCGCCCGGTAGTTCGGCTCGTCGAACGCGAACGCCCGCGCGGCGGCGGCGTCCGGCAGGTCGACGACGTGCATGCTGCCGGTCGCCGTCTCGTCATCCAACAGCGTCGGCCCGCGCGCGATCATCGCGTCGCCGTACGGGTCCATGAACGACCAGTGCGCCTCGACCAGTTCCATCCGCCGAGGCATCGAACCGGTCCGGTCCCGGCAATATATGAAATATTCCACCAACGGATCATATGACCTGGTCAGCCGATGCCGCAGAATCGACAGCATGGACCGGCAGGAGATCGCGAGGCTTCGCGGACGGCGCGCCGTGCGACGGGCGACGCGGCACAAACGCGCGGTGCGACGGGCGCTGAGGAAGGCCGAGGTGGCCATGGGCGCCGCCGCCCTGGTGATCGTGCTGCTGGTGGCGCTCGTGCTGGAGCTCACGTAGGGCGGGCTCTGGACAAGGGGGGCGTTACGTGATCTGACGGAGGGAGAGGCCGACGATCACGAACAGGAGCACCTGGACATGAGCGACACGCCGCGACTGCACACCGCCGGAACCGACGTACTGGACCGGGCGCGCGCGTTGCGCCCGCTGATCGAGCGTGACGCCGCCGCGGCCGAGGCGCAGGGGAAGCTCACGGAGCCGGTCGTGGACGCCCTCCACGAAGCAGGACTTTTCGGGATCTGGGTGCCCGTCCCGCTCGGCGGCGCGGAACTGTCACCCCGCGAGCTGCTCGACGTGTTCGCCGAGCTCTCCTACGCCGACCCGTCGACGGGCTGGGTCGTCATGGCCACCACGCTGGAGAACGGCACGGCGGGCGCCTACCTGGGCGACGAGGCCGTGGAGCGGATCTTCAAGGGCCCCCGGATGCCGCTCTTCGCAGGCCAGGGCACCCGGCCGGGCGCGGCCGTGCGCGAGGACGGCGGGTTCCGGCTGAGCGGCCGGTGGAGCTTCGCCTCGGGCATGCGGCACGCCCAGTACGTGCACAGCCTGGGCGCCGTCGAGGGCACCGACGAGGTGCGCATCTTCATCACGCCGATCGAGGACGCCGAGCAACTCGGCAACTGGGACGTGCTGGGGCTGCGCGCGACGGGCAGCATCGACTACGCCATCGACGGCGCCTTCGTGCCGGAGTCGCAGACGCACCTCTTCACGCAGAGCGAGCCGCTGCGCGGCGGCGCCCTCTATCGGCTGGGCCTGCTCGACCAGGCGCTGATCTGCCATTCGGGCTGGGCGCTCGGCGTCGGCCGCCGCCTGCTGGACGAGCTGATCGGCTACGCCGGGGCGCGGGCCGGGCGGCCCGGCCAGATCGCGGGCAGCGACGCCTTCCACGCCGACTTCGCCAGGACCGAGGCCGCGTACCGGGCGGCGAAGGCGCTGGTGCACGAGACGTGGGCCGACGCCGAACGCACGCTGGACTCGGGCGGGACGCTCGACGTGCGCCAGGAGACGATGGTGCGGCTCGCGCTCAACCACGTCACCTCGACGGTCGCCGAGGTGGCCCGGTTCGTCTACGCGTCGGGCGGCACCTCGGCGCTGCGCGACGGGCTGGTCCAGCGGCTGTTCAGGGACGTCCACGCCGGCACGGCGCACATCACCTCGGGCCCCCAGGTGCTGCGCGAGTGCGGGCGCGAGCTGGCCGGCCTGGCCCCGGGCGAGTCGTGGGTGATCTTCGCGCTGGAGCCGTGAGACCGGTCAGCTGATCGGCTTCCACCCCTCCGGCGGGTCCTCGCCGACCAGGCCGTCGACGGACTCGCGGAGCAGGTCGGCGTGGCCGGTGTGGCGGCCGTACTCCTCGATGAGGTCGCAGAGGAGGCGGCGGAGGCTGGCGTGCCGGCCGTCGGGGGTGGAGACGTGGGCGAGCTGGTCGAGGCCGCCGTCGGCCAGGGCGGCGGCCAGCCGCTCGCGCGAGCGCTCGACCGCGGCGTCCCACCGGGCGTAGAGCTCGGCGGGGGTGTCACGGGCGGCCGAGGTGAACGGCCACTCGGGGCTGTCCCACTCGCCGGTGTCGAACGGCTCGCCGCGCAGCTTTCGGGTGAACGTGTAGTCCTCCACGACGGCGAGGTGCTTGAGCAGGCCGCCGATCGTCAGCGAGGACGCGCCGACGCGGGCCCGCAGGCCGGCGGCGTCGAGGCCGTCGGCCTTCCAGCGGAAGGTGGTGCGCAGCCGGTCGAGCGCGCCGACGAGGTGCTCGGCCTCGGTGCCGGCGAGGGGCGGCTCCCACGGCGGGCCGGCGGTGGCATCGGTCGTGGCGTCGGTCATGGCGTCCACCGTAGCGGGCGCCGCGGACAGGTCCGGAGGTCAGCGGAGGGTGGCGGTGAACGTGCGGCCGTACGCGTGGCGGGTGGCCGCCCGCACGAGCGTGCCGCCGGGCACCCGCCGCACCGTGACGCCCTCGTCGGCGGTGACCAGCCGCAGCGGCCGGCCGTGGATGACGACGGAGACGCTGTCGCGCTTCATCGTCGGGTCCGACAGGGCGACCGTCGTACGGCTGCCACGCCGGACGATCACGGACGCGGGGCCGTCCACGACCAGCCGTTCGACGTGGCGAGGGCCGTCGGCGAACACGTTGGCCGCGACGAGGCCGAGCCCTTCGTGCTTGACCGCCTGCACGTGCCGGTCGTTGGCCAGCACCTCCGGAGGCGCGTAACCGCGCATGCGGGCCTCGGTCACGTTCGGCACCAGCGCGTACGCGACGGCCGGGACGCCGCCGTCGGCGGGATGGGTGATCGAGGCGGTGAACACGTTCTTGGTCACCGCCGTGTCCGGGTTGGACGCGCGGACGACCCGGCGGCTGCGCGTCACCGTCTCCAGCCCGGCGGCGACCGGCTGCCTGGTGAGGAAGGCGTAGCCGATCGCGGTGCCCCGGGCGGCGTTGGCGTAACGCAGCCAGCGCGGCGGCGTCGCGGCGCCCGGCTGCCAGGCGCCGCCGTCCCAGCCCTCGCCGGTGAGCGCGACGGTGTCGCCCGGGGCGGCGATGCGGCTGTCGACCGTGGTCACCGCGTCGCGCCTGCCCTGGCCCGAGACGCCCGCCACCAGCACCACGACCTCGTCGTCCAGCATGAACCACGACTTGGTCGCCCGCGCGTTGCGGTAGGCGACGAAGTCGCCGGGCAGCACGCCCTCCTGCTTGGCGGTGTAGGCCACGTCGTCCGACTGCACCATGCCCGCCACGCCGTACGCCCCCAGCGTGGCCCCGCCGGAGAACGCGTTGCCGCCGCGCGGGAAGTACACGTAGGTGTTCTGCGACTCCGACGACGAGGTGAAGCCGAGCGGGTGCCCCGGGTTCTCGTACCAGAACCGCCCGTACAGGTCGGGCACCGTCCGCCGCTCCTCCACCGGCGCGGTGACGCCGGCCAGCCGGTACGGGGAGACGGCCGTGTAGTAGTCGACGCCGAACACCTCGCGCTGGTCCTCGCCCGCGAGGTAGAGGTAGTAGGCGCCGTCGCCCTGGAACCAGGGCATCAGGTTCTCGCCGTTCATGTACTCGTACTTGCTGATCCGCTCCGAGCTGCGCGCCAGCGCGAACGCGTAGCCGGGGCGGCGGTGGACGGCGCGGTCCATGGCGTTGAACGCCACCGAGCGCTCCGGCGCGTTCAGGTCGGCGGCCGGGACGGCGGTGTCGGCGCGGATGTCGGCGTAACGGGCCAGGCTGACCGGCGAGACGAACGCGGCGGTGTCGGCGGCCGGGAGGTGGCGGACGTACTTCTTCAGCGCGAGCGCCTCGGCGGCCCCGACGTGGCCGGTCAGGTCGGCGATGGCCTCCACGATCACGCCGACGTCAGTGTAGCCGGTGGTGGTGCGCGACACCGCCCGCCCCTTGACGATCTCCATCATCCAGCCCTCGAAGATCAGCGGGGCGAACCCGTCGGCCACCCACCGGTACACCACCTGGGCCAGCCCGGCCCCGCCGTCGCCGGTCGCGCCCTCCAGCATCTTGAGCGTCTGCACCACGCGGGTGAGCAGGATGCGGCCGTAGGAGCCGGTGTACGCGACCGAATGGTGCTGGATGAACGAGCCGTCACGGTAGTAGCCGTCGGTGACGCCGTGCTTGAGGTCGTACGGGTCGATCGTGGCGAAGACCGTGGCCTGGTCGGCGACGGCCTTGCCGACGCGGGCGTCGTCGCCGGTGAGCGCGCCCTGGAGGATGCGGTTGGCGGTGATGTCGGCCAGGTTCGCGCCGGTGTGGAAGCGCGAGTCGAGGTCGACGTCGCCGTTCTTGCCGTTGCGCAGGTAGGCGTCCATCGTCGGGAGGTAGGTGGCGGTCAGGTCGCCGCGCACGGCTTCGGGCAGCAGCACCAGCGTCCGGGTGACGTGGGTGGGGATGCCGATCTCCCAGTTGTGCCAGTTGCCGTAGTAGCCGGCCGCCTGGTCGCCGAAGTGGCGCTCGTGCAACCAGCGCAGGCCGTCGGCGACGCGGCGCTGCGCCGTGGCGTCCCCGTCGAGCTCGCCGCCCGGGGTGCGGGCCGCGAGCGCGATCTCGTACAGATACTGGTACGCCTGCCGCAGGTTGACGTCGTTCGAGCCGAGCGCGAGACCGGCGAACAGCTCGCCGTCGCCCGCCTGGTCCATCGCGGTCAGCCGCTGCGCGGCGGTCCTGACGATCGCGGCGACCTTGCCTACGACCTCGGGGCGGGCGTTGACGTCCGGGGTGCCGGCGAAGATCGACACGGTGTTGGCCAGCAGCCGCGCGTGATCCGTACCGGCGAGGGCGGACACGGCGGAGGCACGCGCGGGAGAGGTCAGGGAGAGGAGGCCGGCGGCGGGGAGCAGGGAGAGAACCTGGCGGCGGGACATGTGCGGCACGGCGGGCTCCAGGCCGTTGGTGGATATGCCGCGCTCACCATACATGATCTACATTTGCCCGCCCAGAAGCGGCAGGCAGGGAGCCAGCCCGTGCACCCCGACGGGGACGGTACGGTGGCGGTCCCAGTCGTCCCGGGTCAGGCGCAGCCGTTCCTCCATGACCAGCCGCCCGTCGAGCGCGTGCCGCTGGTGGCCGTCGTGCCGGTAGCCGAGCTTGCGGGAGACGGCCAGCGAGGCGGCGTTGTGCGCGAGCGCGCCCGACAGGGCCTCCTCTGCGTCCAGGCCGGCGAACGCCAGGTGGAGCACCGCCGCGCGCATCTCGGTGCCGATCCCCTGCCCCTGGTGGCGGCGGCCGAGCCAGGACGTGGTCCGCACCTGCCGCGTCACGCTCAGCTCGCGGGCCGCGAGCACCTGCAGCCCGACCACCGTGCCGGAACGGAACACGACCAGGTTGAGCGTCCAGTCGCGTGGCGTCCAGGCGCCCAGCAGCCGCCAGTGGCGCTGGATCACGCTGCGGGCGGCCTCGGCCGGCGGCGCGTCGGTCCAGCGCACGAGGAACGGCGAGTCGCCCGCGTCATGGATGCCCTCGGCGGCCACGTCGGCCAGCTCGGCCAGCTCCTCCGGCGAGGGCAGCCGGAGCTCCAGTCGCGGCGTCGTCAGCCGCAGCCCGACAAGCGGGAAATGATCAATCAGCATGGAGCCATCATCCGCCCAGTGCCGAGAAGAGGTCGTTGACCCAGCTGGCGACCATCGCCGGCTCGGTGATCAAGGCGTACACCACGATGCCCGACACCACGATCGCCGGCACGAGCATCACGTAGCCGAGGATCAGCCCGGCCACCGCCAGGCCGTGCCCGCCCCTGAGCCCCGGCCTCGTCTTGCCGGTGGCCGCGTGCCCCAGCACGATGGCCACGATCGACGGGATGCCGAACAGGCACCCGCAGCCGATCAGCCCGATGATCCCGAACACGAGGCTGGCGGTGGCGAGTCCCGACGTCGGCGCCTGCCGGCCGTGCGGATCGCCCTCGTAGACGGAACTCATGCGGCCTCCGATCAGGAATGACCATCAGGCCGCCAGAGTCCACCACTTCGGGCACCCGTTCAAGAGCCCGCCGCGAGCGCGGCACCGGCTCCGTCAGCCCTGTTCGGCCTGCTCGGCCCGCTGCGCGTCCTTGGCTCCGAAGGCGTACGAGAGCGCGACGCCGAAGCAGAGCGCCAGCGACACGCCGAGCAGGAGGTCACCGATGGTGGTGCCGAAGCCGAGGCCGATCGCCGTGCCGGCCGCCATGCCGAGCTTCCAGTTGGGGGAGGTGGTCTGCTTGTTCGTCATGCCCATATCCTCGCCCGGCGCGCAGTCCTGGAAATAGATCACGCTGTCACCGGCTGCGAATGACAACTGTCATCCCGTGGACTCTCGCGTATGGGATTGAGCGGGGTGTGCATGGACCGTCTCATCCCGGGTGCGTCATGATTCCAGCATGCTCGTTCTGCCTCTCCTCGCTCTCGTGCTGCACGGCGCCCTCGCGGGCCTCTTCTACGCCTTCTCCATGTCCGTCATGCCGGCGCTCAACGCCGTCGAGCCCGCGCAGGCCGAAACGGTGATGCGCAGCATCAACCGCAAGATCCTCAACCCCTGGCTCTATGTCGCGTTCATCGGGGCGCCGCTGGTGACGCTGGTGGCGGGGCTGCTGGCGGACGGCCCGGCGGCGATGTGGTTCTTCGTCGCCGCCGGGGTGAACTTCGTCGGCTCGTTCCTGGTCACGGCGGGCATCAACGTGCCGATGAACAACGCCGTCGACGCGGGCACGCTGCCGTGGAAGGACTACTCGCCGCGCTGGGTGCTCTGGAACACCGTGCGGGCCGTGGCGTGCTTCGCGAGCCTCGTCCTGGTCGGCGTCGGCCTGGTCAACCTGTGATCAGCGGGCGGCCCACAGCATGCCGCGTTCGATGACGGTGCGGACGCTGTCGTGCCGCAGCACGTCGAGGCTGTGCCCGGGGGTCGCCACGAAGATGCGGCCGTCGCCCCACCGCCGCGTCCAGATCGCCGGCGAGGTGACCTCCCGGTGCCACGGGTCCCACGGCCGGACCCGCTGCGTGGTGGTGGCGAGCACGTCGACGTAGTCGTCCGTCAGCACCCAGTACTGCTCGGTGACCAGGTCGAAGTCCGCGATCCCGGCCGTGATGGGGTGGTCGGCGGCCTCGGGGAGCATGTTCACGGTGTACGGGACGAAGTTGTGCTCCTCGGTGCCCGCGCCTTCCTCGTCGGGGTGCCTGCCGGGATGGCAGGCGAACTGGCCGCCGATCAGGTGCAGGTAGTCGGAGGAGGCGCGGAAGGAGTCGGCGATGCCGCCGTGCCAGCCCGCCAGCCCGGTCCCGGCGCGGACGGCGGTTTCCAGCCCGCGCAGTTCGTCCGGCTCGATCGTGCCCATCGTGTAGCACTGCACGACGAGATCCACGCCGGACATGAACGACGAATCCGCATAAACGGCCGGCGACTCGGCCCGGTGCACCTCGTACCCGTTCTTCTCCAGGAAGGGGATGAACAGCTCCGTCGCCTCGACCGGCACGTGCCCTGTCCAGCCGCCCCTGACCACCAGTGCTCTCATGCGCCGATCGTCGCACCACCGGGCGTGCCCGGGCGAGAGCGGGAGTGCACCTAGCTGCACCCCCATTCTGAGCCCAGCAGCATTCCGGCCTCCTGACCTGGCCGGTTACCGTCCAGGGGTATCCGGCTGAGGAGGACGAAGGCATGCAGGGCATTCCCACATCATCGGCGGAACGGGCGCCCGCGCCCGACCTGGCTCGCGGGATCATGCTGCTGGCCATCGCGCTCGCGCACGCCCCGCTCTACGTCGAGACGGTCGGCCGGGGGCCCGGCATGCTCAACGACGTCGTCGGCGTCTTCCACCAGTTCTTCGTCAACAACCACGCCCGGCCGCTGTTCGCGTTCCTGTTCGGCTACGCGCTGGTGCAGTTGTCGCAGCGGCAGGCGGCGCGGGGCGGCGAGCCGGCGGCCGTGCGCAAGCTGCTGCGCCGGCGCGGGTGGTGGCTGGTCGCGATCGGGTTCGCGCACGTGGCGGTGCTCGTGCCGCTCGACATCCTGGCCGTGTACGGGATCACGTCCGTGCTCCTCGCCGGCCTGGTGCGGGCCAAGGACTCGACGCTCCTGGTGACCGCCGGGATCGTCCTGGTGCCCAGCACCGCCCTGGTCGCGCTCGCCATGTGGTTCCCCATGTCGCAGGGCCGGTCCACGTACGAGGCCGGAAGCATCGCCGCCGGCACCAAGGGGTTCGCCGAGCTGTTCGCGGAACGGCTGACGGCCTGGCCGTTCGCGCTGGTCGCGGGCGTCTTCATGGTGGTGCCCGGGGTGCTCGCCGGCGTCTGGGCCGCCCGGCGGCGGCTGCTGGAGGAGCCCGACCGGCCGTTCCTCGTCCGCGCCGCCTGGGTGACGACGGTCGTGTCCGTCGCCGGAGCCCTCCCGGCCGCGCTCATGCAGACCGGGCTCTGGGCCGGCCCCTCGGCCGCCGCCCTGTGGGCCGCCGCGATCGCCCAGCCGCTCACCGGCTACGCGGGCGGCATCGGCATGGCCGCGATCATCGCCCTCGTCGCCCTGCGGCCCGGCAACGCCGTGTCCACCGCCGTCCAGGCGCTCGGCCAGCGGTCGATGAGCTTCTACCTCTTCCAGTCGATCGTGTTCGTCGCCGTCTTCTTCCCGTACGGGCTCGGCCTCCAGGACGACCTCGGCCTCGCGGGCGCCTCGGGCGTGGCGGTCGCCACCTGGGTGGCGTCGATCGCCGCCGCCGAGCTCATGCGCCGGGCCGGGCACCGCGGCCCCGCCGAGATCCTGCTGCGCCGCCTGGCCTACCGGGCTCCGGCGGCGGCTGCCCGCCCTGATCGAGCAGCCGATCGAGTCTGAGCCGCGAACTCCTGGTCCAGCTGTGCGATCTCCGCCACCGGATGCCGGCCTGTCAGGGGGTGGTCTGGGGGACGACGCAGTTGTTCTCGGGGGGTGTGCCCAGGGGCCAGGCCACGGTCTTGAGGTGGGGGCGGCCGGTGGCGGCGTCGAGGCGGACGACCGGGAGCGCCTTGTTGTACGGGTTGCCGGCGTTGGTGAGGCAGATCCAGCCGCTGGCTCCCTGGATGCGGTAGGCGGCGTGCAGGCTGGGGAGGCCGTCCTTGATCTGGTCGGTGGTGGGGAGCTCGGTGCCGTAGAGGGCGACGGCCTTGGCCAGTTCGCGGGCGGCGGTGAGGATGACGTCGTGGGTGACGATGGCGCGGCCGTCGGTCAGGTCCACGTTGCCGAGCGCGGCGGCGGACTCGCGGAGCTCCAGCATGGCCTGGCGGGGTTCGGCGAGGTAGCGGGGCAGGCCGGGGCCCTGGGCGGTCCAGGCGTCGGGGTGGGCGGGGGCGGCGTACTCGACGGAGACGGCGGGCCTGCCGACGCCGGGGTCGCCGCGGAGCAGGGCGCGTTCGGCGTCGCTGAGGCGGCTGGCGAGCGTGGTCGCGTCGGAGCCGGTGATCACGGTGTAGGACTTCTTGCCGGCGCAGTACGTGCCGGCGAGGGTCTTGATGAAGAGCTTCAGGTGGAAGGCCCGGCCGGCGAAGTAGACGAATCGGGCGTTGGACTGGCAGAGGTTGAGCGCGAAGTCGGCGAACTTGTTCGGGGTGATGCCGGCTTCCTCCAGCCCCGGTGAGGCGAAGGTCATGTCCTGCACCCCGGAGCCGGTCCTGCCCTTCCTGGCTTCGGTGAACGCCTGGCGCAGGGAGGCGTTGTAGTTGTCGCCGGGCCGGGTGTCGGCGACGAGCGCGGTCCCGGCGCCGGCGGGGGCGGGGTCGGCGCGGAGCAGGGCGTCGGCCTGCTGCCGGGCGGTCGAGACGACGCGGGTCAGCCCGGGGAACGGGTCCGCCGCCCGGTTCTGGGATTCGGGGTTGGCGAAGTCGCCGGAGGTGACGAGGCCGGCGACGACGGGGATGCCCTGCTGCGCGAGGTGGGCCATCGCCGCACGGGTGTCGCCGAGGCTCAGGTTGAACCCGGCGACGACGCGCAGCCGGGGTTCGCGGGTGACGAGCTTGTCCACGGCGGCGCGCCAGTGGGCGTAGCCGTTCCCCGGGTTGGCCAGGACGAGGCGGATGGGCGGCTTGGCGGATTCGGGGCCGTTGACGCGGAGCTGGGCCAGGTAGGCGCCTTGCACCTCGCTGAGGATCTGCTCCCGTACGGCCGGGATGCCGGACTCCATCGGGATCATCAGCGCGACGGTCGCGTGCTCGGCGGTCGCGATCCGCTCGTTCTCCGCCTCGATCCTGCCGAACACCTCGCGCATGCCCTTGACGGCGGGCATGAACACGTCGGTGCCGTCGGAGACGCCCACGCACTCGGCGCCGATCAGCTCCAGCCCTTCGCCGCAGCTCTCGGGCCCGGACACGACGAACGCGGCGTAGCCGAGCAGGCCCGCCCCGGCCAGCGCGACGGTCGCGGCGGTGACCGGGCCTACGCGTCCGACGCGCTGCTTCCTGGCGGGGGCGCCGGCGCCGAGCGTCACCCGCAGCAGCCTGCTGGGCAGCGGTACGTCGCGGTCGCGGCTGCGTTCCTCGGCGACCTCGCACCGCCGCGCGAACAGCGCGGGAACGGCCTCGGCCAGCGCGCCGGCCGCGACGGGCTCGTTGTCGCCGCGCGGCGGCGGCGCCCCGCCGGGCGCGGAGGTGGCGATGACGACGGGATGCACGCGCAGGCCGCGTGACTTGCCGTCGTAGGCGGCGAGCAGCGTGTCCCTGATCACGCGCCGGGCGGGCACCCGGTCCACGGCCGGCAGCAGCACGACGGGCCGGCGCGCCCGGTTGAGCCGGCGGAAGAGCCCGTAGTGGGCGTCGATGTCGGCCAGCATCGCGTCGACCAGCAGGAGCTCCTGCTCGTGCGCCTCCTTCTTCCGCCAGGTGGCCAGCTCGCGGATGAGCACCCGGGTGGTGCGCAGCGGCCGGGTGCCGAATCCCTTGGTGCGATACCAGCGCACGGTGCGGAAGTGCGGGAACCGGAACGCCCCCGCCACCCGCAGCACGAACCCCACCAGCCCGCCGAGCTGCTGTTCCACGTACGGGTCGCGGGTCAGCCCGCCGAAGCGCTGGCGCACCCGGCGCAGCACGTCACGCCGGGCCTCGCCGATCGCCTGCTTGACCCGTTCCTCCAGCTCGGCGTTGAGGTCGGCCCTGGTGCGCCGCGACTCGTCCGGCTCCCAGGCGACGAGCACCGTGTAGGCGACGGCGAACCGGGGGAACACGATCGGCAGGTGGTAGGCGGGCCGCCCGTCGTAGCCGCAGCCCTGGGCGATGTCGAGCAGCTCGTCGGCGACCTGCTTGGGCGCGGCGGGCACGTCGGCCGGCTCGTTGACGGGCGCGACGCCCGAGTAGGACCGGTGGAACTCCTCCAGCCACGCCCGGGTCTCGGCCTCGCCGCCCTCGATCTGGAGCACCAGGGGGCCGGTACGCCTGCCGTACCGGATCCTGCCGCGCCGGAGGCGGTCCCTGATCGCGAGCTCCGCCAGCACCTCTTGCAGTTCCACCGCCGCCCCCGTGGAGCCCTCGACATGTGCAGGTGGTGAGGACTGTAAAGGCTTCGAAGGTCACCCGCCGGAAATCGGGAAAACAGCCGTCGGCGAACCGGGGCGTGCGAGTGCTCGTTTGGGATTAGGCTCGGCTGTATCCCGGATCACATGAAGGCATCCCCTCATATGGCACGTTTTGGCGATAATCAGCCAGATAACCGAAGACGGTGGGAGCGCATCGGAGAGCCGATGATCGCGGCCGTCGTGGGCACCGTCCTGGGCTTCCTTCTTCAGCCGCTCATCAATTTCTACGACACGCTGCCGCCCTATGTGTCCCTGTTGACGATCGGCGGCGTCGCGCTCTTTTTTCTTGCCATATCTCTCATTAGAGTCATTCCGATATTCGTCAGGCGGCATTCACGCATCGCGTCGGGCGTGCTGGTGGCGCTCACCGGCCTGTGGGCGGGCTTCCTGATCAGCCCGGAGCCCGAGCGCGCCTGCCCCGCCCCGACCGAGCTGCGGCTGATCACCGCCCCCGAGAACCTGGCCGGGCTCGACCGGCTCACCAGGCAGTACGTGCACGACAACCGCGACGCCGAGGGGTGCCCGGCCGTCCACATGACGGTGGCCGCCGCGCCTCCCCCGATCCACCTGCGTGACGCGTTCGCCAACAACTGGGAGCGCGTCGAGGACCGGCGCGGCCGCCCGTACGCCCGCCTGTACGACCTCCAGCCGGACGCCTGGGTGGCCACCTCCTCGACCGGCCCCGACGAGCTGCGCGGTGACGGCGTCCCCTGGCTCGGCGACGGCGGCTCCGACCTCGTCGTCGGCCAGGACGAGCTGGTCCTGGCGATGACCGAGAGCCGCCGCGAGGAGCTGCTCGACCACCAGAAGTACCCCGACCGCTATCCCCTGTCCGAGGTGTGGGCGACGCTGCGCGACAAGATGGGCATGACGATCGCCCGGCCGTTCCCCGAGACCTCGATGAGCGCGCTGATCGGCACCGACGACCTGGTCCGCGGGCTGAAGCTGTCGCCCGGCGCGTACGAGAAGCTGGAGAACGAGCTCGTCGCCGAAGGGCTCGGCGCCGACACCGTCACCGCGCTGCTGTGCGAGTTCAGCCGGCTGTCGGCGCCCAACGCCGCCGCGCGGGAGCTGCCCGGCGGGCCGAAGATCGCCCTGCTCGTCCCCAGCCACAGCGTCGACGACTACAACGCGGGCCGGGTGCCCGGCTGCGCGGGCACCGGCGGCGGCGAACGGCTCATCGCGGTCCACCACCCGGCGTTCAGCAAGCTCGAATACCACTACGTCGGCGTGAGCCTGCGCGGCCAGGCGTCCAAGGGGCGGCAGGAGCTCGTCAGGAAGTTCGGCGAATGGCTCAAGGCGCGGCAGCTCTTCCCCGGCACCCAGGTGGCGGGCACGGTCAAGGCCGACAAGGGCAGGCTCGCCCAGCTGGAGACCCGGCTGCTCGACCACCTGCGGCCCGAGCTCGACCTGCGGCTGCTCGTCGACACCTCCGGCTCGGCGGACCGGCCCGTACGGGTCCAGGCCGCCGAGGCGCTGCGCGGCCAGAGCCGCATCCTCGGCCCGCGCGACCACGTCGAGGTGCTCGCGCTGGGCAGCCCGGAGGCCGGCGGCCGGGCGGACGTGACCGCGATCGCCGCCCAGAGCACGCGCAAACAGCTCGGCGCCGTGTCCGCCATGATCGAGGACACCCCGTTCGACCGCTGGGACGCGCCCGTCTCCGCCGCGCTCCGCAGGCTCGGTGACCGGGGCACGTCGGCGGCCTCGCCCGTCGTGCTGCTCACCGACGGCCGCCTGTTCGACAACGAGAACGGCGACGGCGCGGCCCTGGCCATCGGCAGGGCGCTCCAGGACGCCTCCTCGGTCTCCGGCCTGTACGTGGTCGTCTTCGGACAGAACCGGTGCGCGGTGCCGGAGCTGATCGGCACCGGCAAGCCGTACCACTGCGTGCTGGCGGGCGACCGGGTGACGGAGACGATCACCCGGGCGATCATCACGGTTCGGAGCTGGCGATGAGAAGCGAGGACCTGCGCCCCTTCGCGGTGCTGTTCGCGTGCGCGCTCGTGGTGGCGTTCACGATGCGGGTGTTCTGGCCCTCGGGCGCCGCGCCGCCGGCCGCCAAGCCGACGCCGCCCGTCACGCCGGTCCCGGTGCCGACGACGGCCCCCGCCGACTGCGGCGACGAGGGCGCCCTGCTCGTGGCCACCGGCGACGACATCAGCACCGGCAGCGTCCGGCGGGAGAAGTTCGACGAGTGGAACCGCGTCAGGAAGCCGCCCGGCCATCCGCCCGCCAAGCTCCTGGAGCTGTCCGGCAGCACCGACGTGCGGCGCGCCCAGATGGCCGCGCTGGCCCAGGCCGGCAGCTGCCAGTATCACGTGCTCGTGCTCGACCTGGCGTGGGTGGCCGAGTTCGCCAGGCACGGCTACATCCGGCCGATCGACCTGGACGACCCCGGCACGTTCCTGCCCGGCCCGCTGCGGGCGGCCCAGATCGACGGGAAGCAGTACGGCGTGCCGTTCGCCGCCGACGCGCCGCTGGAGTACCGCCGGACCGACGTGACCTCCGGCGGCTACCTGCTGCAGCTCGACGACAAGGAGGCCGGCACGATCAACTTCCTGGAGGCGATCGAGTTCGGCGGCGGGCGGGTGCTCGACGGCTCCGAGCGCACCGGCGTCGTCCTCGACGAGGCGAGCTGGGGAGCGCTGAAGTCGCCCACCCGCAAGGCGTTCGGCACCGGCGCCGACGTGCCCGTGCTGCGCGAATCCCTCCACCTGGAAGAGGACGCGAGCACCACCGCGTTCAAGGACGGCTGGGTCGGCGTCCGGCCCGTCTCCTACATGCGCAACTGGCCGATCGCCTACCACCAGCTCGCGGCCGACCCGCGCATGCGCGACGAGCACGGCAAGCTGCGCTTCCAGGTGCACGCCCCGCCGGGGCGCGGCGGCGTCCTCGGCGGCTCGGTGCTGGCCATCTCCGCGCACATCCCCCCGGACAAGCTGCAACCGGCCAAACACCTCATCGAGCACCTCACCGGTGACGAGGTGCAGTCCCACCTGTTCGCCTGCGGCGGCTACGGGCCGGTGCTGGCCTCGGTCTACGACGGCTTCCAGGCGGGCCGCGGCGCGCCGTGCCGGTACGAGGGCGGCGCGGAGATCATCGCACCGACCGCGCAGGAGCTCGCCCAGCTCGCCGCCGCAACCAGGCAGTCGGTCGAGCGGGCCGAGCCGAGACCCAAGTCGCCCTACTACGCCCAGTTCAGCGAGTCGTTCCGGCGGTGCGCGCGCGGCGTGTGGGAGCAGCAGGTGGTACGCGACACGTTCCTGTCGTCGGCTGACATGCTGCGGGAGGCCCTGGACGGCAGGGTCACCGGCGACAGCCCGGCCTGCTGACCGGGCCGCCTTCGTCAGCTCCGGACGTCCTGCGCCGGGCAGGTCACGCGCGTGTTCCACGGCTCGAACGGGCCCTTGGGATTGCGCTTGAACAGCCAGACGTGCAGGTCGTAGTGGATCGCCATGCCGTCCTCGTGCGGCTCCATCGGCCCCTGGAACGGGCGGCCGAGCAGCCGGGGGCGGTCGTCGGCCGTCGCGATGAGCTGGTCACGGTCGTTCTTGAAATACTCGACCGCCCCCAGCCTGCGCCCGCCGCGCCCGTCCGGGACGTAGACCAGCACCTCCGGCCGGTACAGGTCGATGTCCTGGTCCCCGGCCAGCGCGGGGTTGACGTAGTGATAGCCCATCCCGCCGAGCCGCCTGCCGCTCGCGTCCTTGTACGGATGCTCCGCGCAGTTGTCCGTGGGCCGATAGCCGTACCGCTCGGCGACCGGGGGATCGCGGAACTTGGCCATCGCCCGCCGCAACCGATCCAGCCGATCGGAGCGGCCGTGGCGACCGGCGCGGTCAGCGTGGTCGTGGCGGCCGGTGCGGCCCGCGCGGTCGGCGCGGAGTTTCGGCTCCGGCGGCTGGGTGAATGCGGCGCGCTCCGGTTTCACGGTGTGCGCGGTGTGCGCGGTGGCGGCGGGCGGGGGAAGGAATACCGGCCCCGCGCAGGCGGCAGCGAGCAGCGCGGCTGCGATTCTTCTCATGCCCGTTGTTCTCTGCCACGGGTCCGCCCGGCAAACGCATGCCCCGGGTAAAAGAGGGCGCCCGGCGATTATATCGGGGGAATTTATTCCGATTTATAGGCGTTGCGGCGACCCCCGAAGAGGCCGCCGCAACACCCTTCCACCCCCCAGCCACCGAGCGTCCAACAGAACGCCACAGGAAATTCCGCGAACGCTGCGAATGGCGGCTGACAAACGCTCGATCAGCGCCGTCTTCATGAAGCTTCGGCCCCAACAAAGCGCCTGTCAAGCCTGAAATTCCCCGTAATCATCCCACTACAGAATGTTTCGGAAATTCCGCTGACCGGGGGAAAACACCGGAACGGAAACATGAATCATTCAATCGACTGGGGCTCCCACGGGGACGAAGCCGGTGCCCGCCCGATAGTTGGGCGACTGGTGACGGAAGTACGTGTTGTACACCTGGCAGTAGCGGCCACCCCGCGCCAGCAGCGTCGCGTGGTCGCCCTCCTCGACGATCCGGCCGTGGTCGAGCACGATGATGCGGTCCACGTGCTCGATCGTCGACAGCCTGTGCGCGATCACGATCGACGTACGGCCCGCCAGCACCAGATCGAGACCCTCCTGGATCTGGGCCTCCGTCAACGGGTCGACGCTGGCCGTGGCCTCGTCGAGCACCACGATCGCCGGGTCCTGCACGAGCAGCCTGGCCAGGGCGACGAGCTGGCGCTGGCCCATCGACAGGGCGCTGCCGTGCTCGCCCACGTCGGTCCGCAGCCCGTGCGGCAGCGCGTCCACCCAGTCGCCGCCGCCCACCGCCGTCGCCGCGGCCAGCACCTCCTCGTCGGTCGCCGCCGGCCTCGGATAGCGGATGTTGTCGGCCACCGTGCCGCTGAACAGGAACGGAGCCTGCGGGACCGCACCGATCTGCCTGCGGTAGGCGGGCAGGTCGAGGCTGCGGATGTCCCGCCCGTCGATCAGCAGCTCACCCGCCTGGAACTCGTAGAACCGGGTGATCAGCTTGCTCAGCGTCGACTTGCCCGCGCCCGTGTGGCCCACCAGCGCCACCGTCTCGCCGGCCTCGATCACCAGGTCGAAGTCACGCAGCACCGGGTGGGCGGCGTCGTAGCCGAACGTCACCTTCCGGAACTCGATCCGGCCCGCCAGCCTGCCCGGGTCGTCCGCCGCCGTCTGCACCACCCGGGGCGGCGCGTCGATCAGCGCGAACACCCGCTCCGACGCCGACAGCCCCTGCTGGAACTGCGACCAGAACGCCGCGATCGACGTCAGCGGGAACCAGAAGAGCGACACCCCCTGCAGGAACAGGTACCAGTCACCGGCCGTCAGCCCGCCGCCGAGCACCGCGTCACCGCCGAACTTCACCAGCGCGACCGAGGCCAGCCCCGCCACCAGGAACAGCACCGGGAAGATCGCCGAGAACACGAACCCCTGCCGCAGCGTCACCTGGTAGCTCTGCCGGTTGATCGGCCGGAACTCGTCGTAGACCTGCTGCTCCTGGCGGAAGTTCTTGGCCACGGCGATGCCGCCCATGGTCTCCTGGAGATTGGCGTTGACCCGGCTCAGCGACCGCTGCGCCTTACGGGTGCTGGCCCGCGCCAACCGCCTGAACAGCAGCGCCAGCCCCATCACGACCGGCACCACCAGCAGCGTCAGCAGCGCCAGCTCCACACTCCGGACGAACAGCAGCACCGTGACGAACCCCACCATCAGCACCTGGCTGATCAGGTCCATCGTCAACGTCGACACCGTCGCGAAATCGTCGGTGTCGGACGTCACCCGGCTGACGATCTTGCCGGACGGCGTCTCGTCATAGAACGACAGGTCACGCTCCAGCACCGCATCGAACGCGTCCTCACGCAGGCGCAGCACCACGTCCCCGGTGACCCTGGAGCTGTTGCGCTGCCGTACGTAGTTGAACGCCCAGCCCAGCGCGCCCGCCAGCAGCAGGGCCAGCGTGAGCTGCCAGCCCACCTCGCCGATCGTCCCGTCGCTGATCGCGTCGACGGCCCAGCTCGCCACCAGTGGCATCGCCGCCTGCGTCATCGACGTCAGCACGATCATCGTCGCGACCACGAACATCGCGCCCAGCTTGGGGCGGAAGTAGGACAGGATGCGGCGAAGCAGATCGCGGTCGTTGTAGGTGCGGTCGTAGTCCTCGGCCTCAAGGCCGTCCATCAGGAACCCCATCAGCGCTGCCCTCCCCACGCCCCACCCTGGACGTTCTCAGTCATCCCAGCGGCATGGGCCGATTCGGCAGCGCCGACCGCCTCGGTGGCCCCGACCGCCTCGGAGCCTTCCGCCATCCCGGCCGCTCCGGGCGAGCGGGCCGTACCGGCTGCTCCGGGCGAGTGCGCGGCACCGACCGCTCCGGTTGAGGAGCCCGTATCAGCCGCTTCCGCCGCGTCGTCCGCTTCTGCCGCTCCGGTCGCGTCGGCTGCTGCCGCCTCGGCCGGTCCGGTCGAGCGGGCTGTCTCGGTCGCTCCGGTTGAGCGGGCCGTGCCGGCCGCTCCGGGCGAAGAGGCCGTCCCGGCCGCTTCCGCCGTTCCCGTTGGGGAGGCCGTATTGGTCGCTTCCGTCGTCTCGTGGACGGGGGCGTCGTTCACGCCGGCTTCGTCGTAGTGGGAGAAGATCCGCCGGTAGAGGCGGCTGCGCTCGATGAGCTCGTCGTGGGTGCCGTAGTCGACCAGCTCGCCGCGCCTGAGCAGCAGGACCTTGTCGGCCCATCGGATCTGCGAGAGCCGGTGGGTGATGAGCAGCGTGGTGCGCCCGTCGAGGATGCGCCCGATCGCCTGCTGGATCTTGTCCTCGGTGGCGGAGTCGATGGCGCTGGTCGAGTCGTCGAGCACGAGGATCGCCGGGTCGGTCAGCAGCGCCCGCGCGATCGCCAGCCGCTGCCGTTGCCCGCCTGACAGCGTGACGCCCCGCTCGCCGATGACGGTGTCGTAGCCGTCGTCGAGCTCGGCGATGAACTCGGCCGCCTGCGCGTCCTCGGCCGCCCGGACGACGGCCTCGCGGTCGGCCCGCTGCCCGAGGCTGAAGGCGATGTTCTCGGCGACCGAGCGGGAGAACAGCACGATGTCCTGCTCGATCGTGGAGATCTGCGAACGCAGCGAGTCGAGGTCCCAGTCGCGCACGTCGACCCCGTCGACGAGGATGCGCCCCTCGGTGACGTCGTAGATGCGGGGCACCAGCTTCGTCAGCGTGCTCTTGCCGGACCCGGTCTCGCCGACGATGGCCACCGTCTCGCCCGGTTTCACGGTGAACGTCACGCCGCGCAGCACCGGGTCGCCTTCGTCGTGCCCGAAGGTCACGTTCTCGAAGGCGATCTCGCCGGTGATCGGCGCGCTGTGGGCGTCGGCCCGCTGCTCCAGCTCGGTCTCGGAGGTGATGACGTTCAGGATGCGCCGGGACGACACGATGCCGAGCTGCACCAGCGAGAACGTGAAGATCGACATCTGCGTCGGGAATCCCAGCATGGCCAGCAGCCCCATGAACGACACCAGCTCGCCCAGCGTGATCACGCCGGTGCCCTGGAGGTGGAGGCCGTGCCACAGCCCTCCGGCCATCGCGAACGCGAACAGCAGGGTCGGCAGGTAGCGGGCCTGCACCAGCCCATTGCGTACGAACGAGTCGCGGTAGCGGCGGGCGTTCACCTGGAACCTGCGCCGTTCCTGCCCCTCCTGCGCGGTCACCTTGATGACCTCGATGCCGCGCACGGCCTGGTTGAGCCCGGCGTTGAGGTCGCCGAACTCCTCCCGCATCCGCGTGGCCACCGGGTTGAGCTGCCGCATGTAGTGCCACAGCGCGCCCGCGAACAGCACCGCGAACACCCCCGGCACCAGCAGCAGCCGCGGATCGATCGCGCCGATGAAGAACAGCGGCACCAGCCCGGTGAGCCCGGAGTCGACGATCAGGTCGACCCCCGGCGTGATCATGATGGACAGCTGCCGGATGTCGTTGGCCGCCCGGGCCATGAGATCGCCGACGCGCTGCCGGTTGTGGTAGGTCTGGCTCTTGCCCAGCAGGCTCACGTAGAGCTCGTCACGCGCGTCGCGCTCCAGCCGTTTGGCCAGCACCTCGCTCGACAGCCGCGCCACCAGGTCGAACAGCCCCCGCACGGTCACCACGGCCAGCAGTGTGAGCGCGATCATCCCGAGCGCGTGGATCGCCTCGGCCCGCTCCCCCAGCACGGCGTCGAACGCCCCGCCGGTGAACTGAGGCACCATGGCGTTGAGCACCACCATGACCAGCGACCCGCCGAGGAAGCCGAGCAGCTGGAGCGGGTGGCGGCGCAGGTGTGACCACAGCCAGCGCACCGGGCCGCGCCGGTTGTAGCGGGGACCGTCGACGGAGAACTCCGAACTGCTGGTGGTCACGTGCAAGCCCCCCGGCCGCGGTATGGCGGACAACGACCCTGTTTTCTACCACTCGGCACCGACAGAATCCCAACGCTTTTCCACCCAGAAATGCCTGGTACGCCGCATTTCCCTAGGCCCAGCGCCCATCCCCGGCGGGCCCGGGTCAGGGAATCCGCACCGCTCCGGAAGCCCCGCCGGCGGGCTCACCGTCGGGCTGCGCGCACCGCCCGTGCCGCCCGGCGGCGGCGGATCACGGCCGGGAGCCAGGGGGCGGCCCCGATCGCCAGCAGCAGCGCCAGCAACGGCGCCCGCCACCAGGGCGAGACGGTCGCCTCCGGCGGGGACGGCGGCGGCGTCACCCACGGCAGAGCCGTCTTCGACCACGCCAGGAAGGCGTCACCGATGGGCATCAGCCCGAACGCGTAGCGCTTGGTCCACGGCGTGCCGACCGGCAACCCGACCAGCTCGCCGTAGTCGGCCAGTGCCCCGGCGAGCGCGGCGTCACCCTGGACCTGGGCGGCGCCGAGCGTGACGACGCTCGCCGACAGGCTCACCCCGAGCGGCAGCGGCCCGGAGTCGACGTCGCCCGGCCCGTCCAGACCGACCGGGTATTCGCGGGTCGCCGGCCCCAGCCCGAGCGGCGACACGACGAACTGCTCCCGGAAGCGCACGTACTGCTCCCGGGCGAATCCCGGCTCCACCTCGACCAGGAACCGCTGGATCACACTCTGCGAGCTCCCCCGAGCCCCCTCCACCGGCTCCCCGGCCCCGGGCAGTCCCGCCGAACCCTCCGCCACGGCGGCCCGGTGCGGGAGGAGGCCCGTGCGCGGGTCGAGTCGTTGCCGGACCGCCCGCAGCCACCGCTCCGCCGTCCCGCCGTAGCGGGGCGGCAGCAGGGCGTCGTGCAGCCGCAGCGACGCCACGGCCACCGTGGAGTCGACGGGCCACGCCTGCCCCGGATAGGCGGCCAGATAAGGCGAGCCGGAGGCGTCACGGGAGGCGGCAAGGGAGGCGTCGAAGGCGGCGCCGAGCGCGGCCGAGTCGTCGGCGAAGCGCCGTACCTCGCCCGCGTCGCGCACGGCGGCGGGCTGCAGCGCCAGCACGCCGCCGCGCAGCCAGTTGGTCCAGCCCCGGTAGAAGACCCCGTAGGACGGGACGAGGTCGGGGCTGAACGGCTCCCGCCCGGCGGGGGAGTCGAGCCGGGCCAGCGCCCACCGCGCCTCCCGCAGCGCGTCCGACCGTGCGCCGGCCGGCTCGCGCATCCCCAGCTCGACCCAGGCCAGGCCGTAGAGCGCGTGCAGGAAGAAGAACCCCTCGGGGAACAGCTGTTGCGCCTCGTCCCCCGCCCCGGCGTCGAGCGCCGACCGCAGGAACGCGAGCTGCCGCCGCACCCCACCAGGCTCCCCGGCCCCCACCGGCGAACCCATCCCCGAACCGGCCGCCGACCCCACCCCCGGGCCCGGCGACGTGCCTGCGGTGGCCGGGACGGTGAGGCGGACCACCCCGACCAGGGCGCACACGCTGACCCCCGCAGCGATCACCCGCAGCACCCGGCGGGAGATCGGCGCCTTCTTGGACATCCGGTGATCGTAACCACCTCAAGCCACCCCATGTCAGGTCACTTCCTTGCGAGCCACCCGGATCATCCCGGCCACCCCCGGCAGCACGATCCAGAACGTCGCCGCCACGGCGAGCCGCAGGGCGTCACCACCGGTCAGCTCACCGTCCATGAGAGGCGTGGCGGCGGTGTTGAGGTCGAGCCATTCGGCGAGCGTCGCGCCGACGTCGCCGAGCAGGCGGACAGTGCTCCACACGAGGGTCGAGGTCAGGGTGATGACGATCGCGGCGGGCGCGTTGAGCAGCAGCAGCCCGAGCGCCAGCCCCATGGCGACGCCGAGCACGCAGCTGACGGTCCAGCCGAGCAGGGCGGCCACGTCGATCTCCCAGGAGGCCGCCACGCCCTCGACCCCGGCGATCATGGCGGTGACCGGGACCGCGACCAGCATCGCGAACGCGACGGCGACCACGGCCGTGACCAGCGGCGGAACGCACTTGGCCGCCATCACCCGCCACCGCCGGGGTTCGAGCGCGAACGTCGTCAGCGCGGTGCGGTGGCTCCACTCGCCGGTGACGGTGAGGATCCCGAGCACCGGCAGCAGCGTGCCGTAGCCGATCCCGGCGGTGCCGAGGAGCAACTGGTAGTCGGGGCCCGCGACCAGGCCGCGGGCGGCGATGGCGGCGACGGTCAGGGCGGCCAGGATCGCGGTCATGACCTTGCCGCTGCGGGTGTCGAAGAGCTTGCGCGTCTCGACGGCCAGCAGTCTGGGGAACGGGATCGGCGCGGCGGTGGCGGTCATGCGTGGCTCCGGTCGGCGTGGGAGGTCAGGTCGAGGAAGGTCTCTTCGAGGGTGCGGCCCTGGCTGAGCTGGGCGGGGCTGCCGTGGGCGAGGAC
This sequence comes from Nonomuraea sp. NPDC023979, assembly GCF_040639085.1. Lineage (NCBI taxonomy): Bacteria > Bacillati > Actinomycetota > Actinomycetes > Streptosporangiales > Streptosporangiaceae > Nonomuraea > Nonomuraea sp. NPDC023979. The sequence continues at coordinate 16,778 of NZ_JBEZZG010000006.1, read as the reverse complement.
GCGGCCCCGGCCGATCAGCACGAGGTCGTCGGCGACCTGCTCCACCTCGTGCAGCAGGTGGGAGCTGAGCAGCACGGCGCAGCCCGCGTCGGCGAGGCCGCGCAGCAGCCCGCGCATCCACTGGATGCCCTGCGGATCGAGGCCGTTGGCGGGCTCGTCGAGGATGAGCGCGCGGGGGCTGCCGAGCAGCGCGTGGCCGATGCCGAGCCGCTGGCGCATGCCGAGAGAGTAGCCGCCCACGGTGCGGCGGCTCTCCTTGCGTGACAGGCCGACGAGGTCGAGCACCTCCTCGACGCGCCTTCCGGGCAGCCCGAGCGTCATCGCGCCGAGCGTGAGCACCTCCCGCCCGGTGCGGCCAGGATGCTGGGCTCCGGCGTCGAGCAGCATGCCGACCTGGGCGGCCGGGTTGGGCAGCGCGGCGTAGGGCTGCCCGAGCACGGTGGCGGAGCCCGAGGTGGGCCGCGCGAGACCGGCCAGGATGCGCAGCGCGGTCGACTTGCCCGCGCCGTTGGGCCCGAGGAACCCGGTCACGCTGCCCGCCTCGACGGTGAACGACACGTCGTCGAGCGCCTTCACATCCCGGTAGGCCTTGGTGAGGTTGCTGAGCTCGATCATGCGCCCAAGTTCATCGAATTCGGGCGCGTACCTCATCAGTCCCGGGTCGAGCGCTGCCGACCGGAAAGTAGACCTGGGTATGTCAGGCCGTAGACCCAGGTCGCTGGTAGGTCACGTGGGTGACCATGCTGTTGCCGGAGACCTTGACGGGTTCGAGCGTCATCGGCCCCACCCCGTCGAACAGCCGCTCCCCCGCCCCGATGACCACGGGCGCGATGTGCAGCCGCAGCTCGTCGATCAGCCCGGCGGCCAGATACTGGTTCACCGTGCGGGCGCCGCCCGCGATGGCGACGTCGGCCGCGCCCGCGACCTTGCGTGCCTGGTCGAGGGCAGATTCGATGCCGTCGGTGACGAAGTGGAAGGTGGTGCCGCCGAGCATCTCCAGCGGCTCGCGCCCGTGGTGGGTGAGGACGAAGACCGGCGCGTGGTAGGGCGGCTCGTCGCCCCACCAGCCCTTCCAGTCGAGGTCCCAGTCGCCGCGGCCGGGGCTGAACATGTTGCGTCCCATGATGTACGCGCCGGCCGTGGTGATGGCCTTGACCTCCTCGGCCTCGGGGTCGGCGAACATCCACTCGTGCAGGCTGTCGCCGACGCCGTCGCCGAACGGGTTCTCCAGGGTCTGGTTCGGCCCGGCGGCGTAGCCGTCGAGGGAGATCGCCAGGTCGCAGGTCACCTTGCTCATGGTCTTTCCTTCAGCTCGTGAGGCTCGTTCTCATGAGGAGGTCGTAGCCGCTTGCGCGTCCTTGACACGGCCGGGAGCTTTTCTCTGAAGAAAATCCGGCAAGGCGACGAGGGACCTGACGAGCGGGTTGGCGTCGCCGCGCCGCCAGGCGAGGACGAGGCGGCTGGGCGGCAGGTCGGTGAGCGGGACGGAGGTGAGCCCGTCGGGCAGCTCGTGGGCCAGCGGCGTGAGCCCGACCGTGCCGTTCCACAGCACGGCCTGCATGCACTCCTGGGCGGTGCGCACCACGGGGCCGTCGCCGCGGACCCAGTAGGTGCGCCACACGGGGTCGGTCCCCTCGGGCAGCCGGAACCAGCGCCGCCCGTCGAGATCGCGCAGGCGCAGGCTGTCGCGCCCGGCGAGCGGGTCGTCGGCGCGCAGGACCACTCCGACGGGGTCGGTCCGGAGCACGCGCACCGCGATGCCGGTCTCGTCGAACGGGGTCCGGGTGAGCGCGACGTCGACCAGCCCGGCCCGCAGCCCGGCGGTCGGGTCGGTGAAGTCGGCCTCGCGGATGTGGATGCGGATCGCCGGGTGCCGCGCCCGGAACCCGGCGACGAGCCGGTCGCCCGCCTGTTCGACGCTGTCGGCCAGCGTGCCGATGGTGAGCGTGGCGGTGGAGACCCTGGCGCGCAGCCGCTCGGCCTGTTCCAGCAGCGCCCGCGCCTCGTCGTACAGGATGGCTCCGGCGTCGGTGAGCGTGACCCCGGTGGGCGTGCGGTGCAGCAGGACGGCGCCGAGATCGGCCTCCAGCCGTTTGACGGCCCGGCTCAGCGGCGGCTGGGTCATGTGCAGCCGCGCGGCGGCGCGCCCGAAGTGTCGTTCTTCGGCCACCGCCACGAAGTAGCGCAGCGAACGCAGGTCCATCACCGGCGACCATACCCGGACGGTATCGGCGCTGCGCGACCGGTGTTGGACGCCGCCGCACGCCGCGCGCTGCACTGGACCCATGACCGACTCCATGACCGGCCCCATGACCGAACCCGTCGTGCAGCTCACCGACGTGCGGGAACTCGCCCGCGACCTGGTGGTGATCCCGGACCGGCGCGTCCAGCTCGTGCCCAACGTCGGCCTCGTCGGCGGTACGCACTCCGTGCTGGTGATCGAGACCGGAATGGGCCCGCGCAACGCCGAGACCGTGCTCGGCTTCGCCGCCGAGTACGCCAGGGGCCGCAGGCTCTACCTGACCAGCACCCACTTCCACCCCGAGCACGCCTTCGGCGCCCAGACGTTCGCGGGCGAGGCCACGTACCTGATCAACCGGGCCCAGGCTGAGGACCTGGCCGCCAAGGGCGCGGGCTACCTGGAGATGTTCCGGGGGCTCGGCGAGCCGGTGGCCCGGCAGCTGGAGGGCGTCGAGCTGCCCGTGCCCGACCTGGTCTACGACAGCTCGTACGAGCTCGACCTGGGCGGGCGGACGGTGCGGCTGGAGGCCACCGGGCGGGCGCACAGCCGCGGCGACCAGGTGGTGACGGTGCCGGACGCCGGGGTGATGTTCACCGGCGACCTGGTCGAGGCGGGGCAGTTCGCGATCTTCCCGTGGTTCCCGCCGCACGACACGGACGTGTCCGGTCTCGGCTGGATCGGCGTGATGGAACGGCTGATCGCCGCGCGCCCGCGGGTGGTGGTGCCCGGTCACGGCGACTGCGGCGGGCCGGAGCTGCTGGCCGACGTGCGCGACTACCTGCGGCTGCTGCGCGACGAGACCTGGGCGCGCCGCGACTCCGCGATGAGCGAGGAGACGATGGTCGCCGAGATCACGGCCCTGATGATCGAACGGCGTCCGGACTGGGAGGGCCGCGAGTGGATCGAGAAGGGCGTCGTCTGCATGTGCGCCGCCTGACCCCGGTGGCATCCTGGGGAGCATGTCCGGCACTTCCGCACGACTGCTGAAGCTCCTGTCCCTGCTGCAGTCCCCGCGCGAATGGCCCGGCAGCGAGCTGGCCGAACGTCTGGGGGTCAGCGGGCGCACCATTCGCCGCGACATCGAACGGCTGCGCGGGCTCGGCTACCCCGTCGAGGCCACCCGGGGCGGCGACGGCGGCTACCGCCTGGTCGCGGGCACCGCGATGCCGCCGCTGCTGCTCGACGACGAGGAGGCGGTGGCCATCACGGTCGGCCTGCGCACCGTGACCCGGCACGCCGTCGACGGCATCGACGAGGCGTCGGTCCGCGCTATGGCCAAGCTGCAACAGGTGCTGCCGTCGCGGCTGCGCCACCGCGTCGGCGCGCTGAACACCGCCACCGCGCCCGCGCCGCAGCTCTCCGGGCCGGGCATCGACCCGGAGCTCCTGACCGTGCTCGCCACGGCCGCCGCGCACGGCGAGCGCCTGCGCTTCCTGTACCGGGCGGAGCGGGAGAGCAGGCGTCACGTGGAGCCGCACCGCCTGGTCACGGTGGGCCGCCGCTGGTACCTGGTGGCGTACGACCTGGACAGGGACGACTGGCGCACGTTCCGCGTCGACCGCGTCGAGGAGCCCCGGCCGACCGGCGCCCGCGCCACGCCCCGGCAGCTCCCCGCCGACGACGCCGCCGACTTCGTCACCTCCCGGCTGAACGCGCTCGCGCCCACCTACCAGGCGGTCGCCACGCTGCACGCGCCGATCGAGCAGGTCGCGGTGCGGCTCGGCGACGCGACCGAGCTGGAGCCCCTGGACGAGCGCCGCTGCCTGATCCGCAGCCGCGGCGACACGCTGGACTGGCTGGCGTTCCGGCTGCTGGCGATCGGCTGCGAGTTCGACGTGCACGAGCCGCCCGAGCTGGTCGAACACCTGCGCGCCCTGGCCGCCAGAACCCTGCGTGCCACTCAGGACAGAAACTGACCTATACGGCTCCTACGGTCGAGGGCATGACGAACTTCAAGCCCGAGGGCTACACGACGGTGACGCCGTGGATCATCTCCCCCGACACCGCCGCCCTCATCGACTACCTGACGGAGGCGTTCGGCGCCGAGGAGCTGGGCCGTGTCGTCGACGACAGCGGCGTCATCGGCCACGCCGAGGTGCGGATCGGCGACGCGATCGTGATGCTGTTCGACTCGCCCCCCGGCTGGCCGCCGACGCCCGCGTTCCTGCGCCTGTACGTCGAGGACGCGCGGGCCGTGCTGCGGCAGGCGGTCAAGGCCGGCGGCGTGGTGGTCAGCGAGGTCACCCACCTGGCCTTCGGCGACCTCGTGGGCCGGGTGCGCGACCCGTACGGCAATCTGTGGTGGATCCAGACCCGCATCGAGGACGTGACGGCCGAGGAGCTGGAGCGCCGCTGGAGCGACCCCGGGTTCGCGGCGGCCATGGAGTACATGCAGAACCCGGAGACCGACTTCTTCGGCGGCGAAATCCGGTCGACAAGGGGCCCGCGTACGGGCTGAGATGGTCCGGACCCGTCCCGACCGCAGGAGCCGTACGTGCCCTTGATCGACGACAAGCTGGCCAGACGCCTGGTCGACACGCAGTTCCCGCAGTGGGCTGGGCTGCCGCTGGAGCTGCTCGACCCGGCCGGCTCCGACCACGTGATCTACCGGCTGGGCGAGAAGCTGTCCGTACGGCTGCCCCGCCACGACGGCGCCATCGGGCAGGCCGCGAAGGAGGCCGCGTGGCTGCCCCGGCTGGCCCCGCACCTGCCGCTCGCGGTCCCGGCGCCGGTCGCGGTCGGCGAGCCCGCCTTCGGCTACCCGTGGCCGTGGGCGGTGTCGCGCTGGCTGACCGGCGAGGTGGCGACCGTCGAGACGCTGGGCGACTCCGCCGAGGCCGCCGTCGAGCTGGCGGCGTTCCTGACCGCGCTGCAACGGCTCACCCCCGTGCCGCCGCGGGCCGGGCTGCGCACCGAGCCGCTGTCCGGCCGCGACCGCGACACGCGGGCGGCGATCGCCGCGACCGGCGGCGTGTTCGACGCCGCCGCGATGACCGCGCTGTGGGACGCGGCGCTGGCCGCACCCGCCTGGGACCGTCCGCCGGTGTGGGTGCACGGCGACTTCCACACCGGCAACCTGCTGGTCGACGGCGGGCGGCTGAGCGCGGTGATCGACTTCGGCGGGCTCGCCGTGGGCGACCCGGCCTGCGACCTGATGATCGCCTTCACGCTGATGTCGCCCGGCAGCCGGGCCGTCTTCCGCGCGGCGCTCGGCGTGGACGACGCCACCTGGCTGCGCGGGCGCGGCTGGGCGCTGGCTACGGGCCTCAACGCCTACACCGCGTACGCCGCCACCAGCCCGCGCGTCGCCGCGCAGACCGCCCGCCAGATCACCGCCGCCCTGGACCCCTCACCGTGAACGCGGCCTCGCGCGGACGTGCATGCGCTCCCCCTGGCGGCCGAACAGGTTGATCACCTCCACCGGCGACTCCCCCGCGGGCCCGAACCAGTGCGGCAGCCGGGTGTCGAACTCGGCCGCCTCCCCCGCCTTCATGACCAGGTCGCGATCGCCCACGACGAGCCGCATGCGCCCGGACAGCACGTACAGCCACTCGTAACCCTCGTGCGTGACCAGCTCGGGCCGGTTCTGGTCGGCCGGAATGATCGACTTCCACGCCTGCAGCGGCCCCGGCTGGGTGGTCAGCGGGATCACCGTACGGCCGTTGTGCACCCGCGGCCTGACGTGGACGCGCGGGTCGCCGACCGCCGGCGCGCCGACCAGCTCGTCCAGCGGCACCTGGTGGGCCAGCGCGATCGGCAGCAGGAGCTCCAGGCTGGGGCGGCGCTGGCCCGTCTCCAGCCTGGACAGCGTGCTCCTGGAGATGCCGGTGGCCTCGGCCAGCGCCGACAGGCTGACCTCGCGCCGCTCGCGGATGCGCCGGAGCCGGGGGCCGACCTCGGCCAGCGTCGCGGCGATCGGCGGCCGGTCCGGGGATTGCTCGTCCATAGACCTATTCCACCGCCGACGTCCCAGAAATGGCAACGTAAGTTGCTGCCCGATCCGCGTCCCCAGCACCATCGGCGCGGAGGTGATCACCGTGATCAAGACAACCGAGGAACCGGGCGGCGACAGCACACGGCAGGCCGACGGTCCCCCACCGGCCCCGCGGGGAAGGCTGCCGTTCGGCGTCTACCTGCTGGCCTTCAGCCTGTTCGCGATGGGCAGCGCGGAGTTCCTGCTGGCCGGGGTGCTGCCCGCGGTCGCCGACGACCTGCGCATCACGCTGCCCGCCGCCGGCGCGCTGATCTCCGCCTTCGCCATCGGCGTCGTCGTCGGCGGGCCGCCCTTCGCCATCCTGAGCCTGCGCTGGCCGCGACGCACCACGCTGGTGACCACCCAGGCCGTCTTCGCCGCCTCGGTGGCGATCGGGCTGGTGACCGACGACTACCCGGTGCTGCTGGCCAGCCGCTTCGCCAGCGGCCTCGCCTACGCGGGCTACTGGGCCGTCGCCGCCGTCACCGCCGTCGGCCTGGTCACACCCGACCGCACCGCGCGCGCGTCCGGCGTCGTCGTCAGCGGGCTCAGCCTCGCGATGATCGCCGGCGGCCCGGCCGGCGCGCTGGTCAGCCACCTCGCGGGCTGGCGCGGCGGCTTCTGGCTCGTCGTCGCCCTGACCGTCGCCGGAGCGGTCACCGCCCTGGTCGCGATGCCCGCCACCAGCGCGGGCGTGGAGCCGAGCGTACGCCGCGAGCTGCGCACCCTGCGCCGCCCACAGCTGTGGACGGTCTTCGCCGCCACCATCCTCAGCACCGCCGCGTACATGATCTCGTTCAACTACCTGGCGGCGCTGCTGACCGGCGTCACCGGCCTGCCCGGCGTCTGGGTGCCCGCGGTCCTCGCGCTGTTCGGCATCGGCGCGTTCGCCGGGCTGTCCGCCGGCGGCAGGATCGCCGACCGGCGCCCCTTCCACGCGCTGCTGACCGGGGCGATCGGGATCCTCGTCGTGTCCGTCCTGCTCGCCCTTCTCGCCCGGTACGCGCTCGCCGTCGTCCCCCTCGTCCTGCTGCTCGGGATCGCCGGGTTCATCCTGAACCCGGCCATCTACGCCCGCGTCTTCGCCATCGCCTCGGCCGCGCCGACGCTCGCCGGAGCGACCACGGTGTCCGCGTTCCAGCTCGGCATCAGCCTCGTCCCGGTGCTCGCCGGCGCCGCGCTCAACACCGGCGCCGACCTCACCGCCGTCCCCTGGATCGGCGCCGCCCTGGCCGCCGCCCTCATCCCGCTCATCCTCCTCGACCGCACAACCTCCCGCAGGGCCACGCATGTCTAGCCTGACGGACGCCTTGCCCAACCACCGCGGTAGTCATACGGTCACGCTGGGCGTCCGTCCAGGCGAGGGAGATCGACATGATCGAGGCCGGGCTCCGTGGGCTCCGTGGGCTCCTGGCCGAGCGGCTCGAGGCGGCCGGTGACCTGCCGCCCGAGTGGCGGAAGGCGTACGATGCCGCGCCCCGGCACGTGTTCGCCCCGGCGCGCGGCTGGGCCGTCCCCGACGGCGGCGGCGCCGGCCACGCGATCGACCGCGACACCGACCCCGACGCCTGGTGGGAGAGCGTCTACTCCGACGCCTCCCTGATCACCCAGGCCGACGACGGCGCGGGCGACCCGGCGACGGGCGAGGGCTCGTGGACGTCGTCGCTCTCGGCCCCAGGCGCCGTGTTCGCCTCGCTCGCCCACCTGTACGTCCACGACGGGCAGCGGGTGCTGGACGTCGGCACCGGCACCGGCTGGACGGCGGCCCTGCTGTCGGCCCGGCTGGGGGACGACCACGTCACCACCGTGGAGGTGGACCCGGCGGTCGCCGACCAGGCCGCCAAGAACCTCGCCGTCAGCGGCCGGAGCCCGCACCTGGTGGTCGGCGACGGCGCGCTCGGCCACGCCGCCGGAGCTCCGTACGATCGCGTGCACGCGACCTGCGGCGTCCAGCGCGTCCCGTGGGCGTGGGTCGAGCAGACCCGCCCCGGCGGCGTCATCGTGACGCCGTGGTCACCCGGCTGGGCGTACGGCCACCTGCTGCGGCTCACCGTGGGCCGCGACCGCGCGGTCGGACGGCTCGTGGGATCGGCCGGCTACATGATGATGCGCGCCCAGCGCCACCCGGTCCCCGGCCGCCTCGGCACCCGCCCCGAACACCGCACCACGCCGATCGACCCCCGAGACGTCGCCTGGGACGACTACGGAGCCGACGTGGCCATAGCCGCCCTGGTGCCCGGCGTGGTGAGCGCGACGACCAGTGAAGGTGACGACACGATGGAGGTACGGGTATGGGACGGCGACGGATCATGGGCGACGACCGGATACCAACAGGGCCGCCGCGGGTTCGCCGTGGCGAGCCATGGGACTAGACGGCTGTGGGACGAGGTCGCCGACGCGTACCTGACCTGGGTGGAATGGGGCCGGCCGGCCCGCGACCGCTACGGCGTCACGGTCACCGCCGAAGGGCAGAAGATCTGGCTCGACACCCCGGACCGCGTCATCGGCCCCTTGTCCCCGACGTGACCTGAGACCGCCTGCCCGCCACCGAAGCCCGGTGGCGGGCAGGCGCCTTCCCAGCGCCTCAGCCAGTGGTCCCGGGCGGCAGGCGGGAGCCGACCCGGTGCCGAAAGTGCGGTGAAATCAAAAGTAAAGCGGCCCGATCTATCGTTTCTCACGACCACGAATCCGATGAGGAGGGTCCGAGAATGCGAGCACGGAAACACCTGCCGGCGGGCATCGCCGCCGCCGCGCTCCTGGCCGCGATCGGGATGGCTGCACCCGCCGCCGCCACCAGCGGTTCCATCTGCCTCTACTCCGGCATCCAGTCCGTCTGCGTCACCCCGTCGCCCGGCTACATCCCGCTGGCGCGCGAGATCACGTCCGCGCGTAACAGCAGCCCGTACGCGGCGCGTCTGGTCCCCGCCGAGGGCGTGAACATCGGCTGTCTGCAACCGGGCGAGACGGAAACCTACTCGCAGCCGCGCAAGATCTCCGGTATTCGTGTCTACGCCGGCGGCACCTGTCCTCTGTAGGCGGTCGTCCCCACCGGTGGAGCCGTGCCCCGGAGACGACATGCTCGCGACATACCGGGCTTCGGTAGGAATGCCGTCGCCGAAGTCCTGTGCTCGAAAGGCTGACATATGCGCGACGCGCTTCCTCCCCTTCTGGTCACTCCCCCGTGGGAGCGGAAGCCCCCGGTGATCCCGGGGCTGCTGCCTCCCGCGGGACGGGTGGTCGACTGGTTACCGGGGGAACGCGAGGAGCTCAGGCAAGGACTTCCCGGCCGTTCCCATCTGACGGCCGAGCTCAAGGAGGTCCTCCAGCGGGAGGGGTGGGAGGGTGTCGTACGGGAGTTCGTGAACGGGCGGATCGTCCGCGAATCGGCGCAGTTCTCGCTGTTCGAGCTGGCTCCGGAGGAGCTGGTCCGGCCGCTGCTGGGGAGCTGGAAGCTGAAGCTCAGGCGTTCGTCCGACTTCTCGATCCTGCGGACCGTCACCGTGCGGTTCGAGGCCGACGCCCTTCCCGTGGTGTTCCCCAACGCGAAGACGCACCGGTCCGGCTGGGCGCTGATGCCGTTCCGCGACGTCGAGGTGGCCCGGTTGATGGCCGCCTGGCTCGGCAGGGCGGCGACGCGCCACCATGCCCGGGAGTGGTTCGCCCGGCACGGGACGGCGGCGGTGCCGTACCTGGTGCCGGACGCGCTCGGCACCAGGCGGGCCGCACGCGACAAGGCGGGGGCGGCGCTGTTCCACATCGTCTCCGGGCACGGCAGGGCGGCCGTGGTGGCGGCCGCCAGGACCTACGGCGACGAGGTCGCGGACGCTGTCACGCTGATCCTGGACGGGGGCGCGCCGACCAGCAGGCCGCGCGCCCTCTCCTGGCTCGACGTGGACACGCTGCCCGAGGTCAGGCTGCGCGACGGCCGGCCGCTGCCCGCCGACGCGGTGCGCAACCTGGTCGGCGCGCTCACGCTGTCGCCCGGCGTCCAGTGGAACGCCCCGGCCGAGATCTATCCCGGCCTGCAGGACGTGCTCGACCTGTGCGAACGCACGTCGCTGGCGGCGTTCGGCTGGGCGGTGTACGAGGCGTGGGAGGCCGCCGGGGCGCCGTCCGGCAACCGCTGGGTGGTCGATCAGCTCATCTGGCTGGCCGACGACGAGGTCACCGGCCGGCTCGGCTGCCTGGCGCTGAACGGCCCGGCGAACATCTCCAAGGACGTCACCGGCGTGCTCGGCGACATCGGCACGGCCACGGCGCTGGCCCAGCTCGAGTACGTGGCGCGCCGGGCCAAGCCGGGGTTGCGCGGGACGGCCAAGGAGCGGATCGCCTGGGCCACCAAGCGGCCCGGAACCCGGGCGCCCAGGCCGCGCGTTCACCGGACATGACGAGACCTCAGCTCGCCTGTCCCCTCTGCCAGGGCACCGAGTTCCAGCAGGAGCAGGGCCGCCTCGACAGCCGGTGGGGGATGACCTCCCACCGGATGACGCTGATGATCTGCATGCGCTGCCGCTACATCCTCCACTTCTACGACAAGCACTCCATTTTCGACTTCGACTGAGCGGAGGCGGCGGCGTCAGGCGCCGATGAGGGGCAGCAGCAGGTCGTCGACGATCGCTTCGATCTGCTCGTCGGTGCTCCTGGGCTGACCGCTGAGGCAGTGGTAGAGGAGCATCGCGGGCCCCGCCGTGGCGATCGCCGTCTCGTTGCGGCCCGGGGCGGCGCCGCCGTGCATGCCGATCAGCTCGGCGATGCGCCTCTCGCACGGCTCCGTGGCCGATTCGCGGAAGAGGGCGCGTAGCTGCGTGGTCTGCGCCACGCCCGCGGCGGCGACCGCCTGGAAGGCCGCGCCGTTGGAGTCGTACAGCACCCGGTTCAGGTAGGAGAGCAGCATCACCAGGCCGTCGCGCAGCGGCGTGGCCGGGGTGACCTCGGGCGGGCCGGGGATCAGCTCGCGCAGCGCGTCGCGGATGAGCTCGTCCTTGTTGCGCCAGCGCCGGTAGAGGGCCGCCTTGCCGGTGCCCGCCGCCGCGGCGATCCGGTTGGTGCTCAGCTTGGCGTAGCCGACGGTCCCGAGCTGCTCGATGACCGCATCGAAGATCACTCGCCGGAGCTCCTCGCCGCGCCGCCTTGACGCGGGCGGCTCGGGCGGCTCGGCGGGCTCGGGCCGGGCGGACCGTTCGGCCGTGGTGGCCATCAGCACCTCCTCCTTGCGATCCCACCCTACCCTCGGCCTATAGTGAACCACCTGGTTCCCTATTGAGGAGTGAATGTGTCCCGCCTGCGCGAAAGAACCGCCGTCCGCAGCGCCGGCGCGGTGACGCTGGCCGTCATCGTGTCCTGCGAACTGGTGCTGATGCTCGACGCGACGATCGTCAACGTCGCGCTGCCCGAGATCCGGGGCGGGCTCGGGTTCACCCCGGCCGGGCTGTCGTGGGTCAGCAACGCCTTCCTGCTCGTCTACGCCGGTCTGCTGCTGCTGGGTGGCCGTGCGGGCGACATCCTCGGCCACCGCCGGATGTTCCTCGCGGGCATGTCGGTGTTCACCGTCGCCTCCCTGGCCGGCGGGCTGGCGACCGCTCCCGGATGGCTCGTCGCCGCCCGCGCCCTGCAAGGACTCGGCGCCGCGCTGGCCGCGCCGAGCACGCTCGCGCTGCTGACCACGAACTTCCAGGGTGAGGGCCGGGCGAAGGCGCTCGGCGTCTACTCGTCGGTCACCGCGTCGGCCATGACGCTCGGGCTGGTCCTGGGCGGGATCATCACCACGGCGCTGTCCTGGCGCTGGGTGCTGTTCGTCAACGTGCCGATCGGGCTGGTCGTGATCGCGCTGGCGCCGCGCGTCCTCGCCGAGGCGCCGCGCCGGCCCGGGCGCTTCGACGTGGCAGGGGCGCTGACCTCGGTCGCCGGGCTCGGCGCGGTGGCCTTCGCGCTGGCCCGCGCCGCCGAGCACGGCTGGCGGGACGCCGCCGCGCTCGTCGCGCTGGCGTGCGGCGCCGGGCTGCTGGCCGCCTTCGTCCGGGTCGAGGCGCGGGCGCGGCAGCCGATCCTGCCGCTGCGGCTGTTCGCCGACCGCGCCCGCGCCGGCGCCTTCGCCGGGCTCCTGCTGCTCCCCATGGTGACGATGAGCACGCAGTTCCTCATCGTGCAGTTCCTTCAGGAAGTCCTCGGCCACAACGCGCTGCAAGCGGGCCTGGCGTTCCTGCCCATGGCGCTCGGCATGCTGCTGACCGCGCAGAGCGCGCCCAGGGTGATCACCCGGCTCACCGCCAGGGCCGTCGCGATCACCGGCGTGGCCCTGATCGGAGCGGGCGTCGCCTGGCTGGTCCCGATCTCCGCGACGACCGGGTACGTCCCCGGCATCGCCGGCCCCCTGCTGCTGGTGGGGGCCGGGCTCGGGCTCGTCGTCGTGCCGTTCAACCTGGCGATCATGTCCACCGTCGCCCCCGCCGACACGGGCGCGGCCGCCGGGGTGCTCCAGACCGCGATGCTCACCGGCGCGTCACTCGGCATCGCGATCCTGTCCAGCGTGTACGCCTCGGTCGCCGGGAACACGGGAAGCGCCGGAAGCACGGGGAGCGCCGTCGCCGTCGCCGACGGCATGGGAGCCGCCTTTACGGTCGGCCTGGGCATCACCGCCCTGGCGCTCGTGCTGGTGATCCTGACCCTGCCCGCTCAGCGGTAGCCGGTGGCGTCGGCGGGGCGGCCCGGGTCCTGCACCTCGACGAGGTAGCGCCAGCAGTCCGGCTGGGAGCCGTCCACGTCGGTGAACCCGTACTCGCGGGCGAGCTGCCCACTGGACAGCGATTGGCCGCTCCAGCGCATCACGTCCGGGTCCGTCGCCAGTGCGGCGACGGCCCGGCCAACGTAGCGGGGCGTCTCGGAGATCACGAAGTGCGGTTCGCGGGCGGTGGCGTCGCGCCAGTTGTCCTCCGTCACCTCGAACAGGTCCAGCATCATCTCCGACCTGAGCCAGCCCGGCGTCAGCGTCACCGCCGCGCAGCCGTGCTGCCGCAGCTCGTGCGCCTGCGCGAAGCCGAGCCTGATCACCGCGCTCTTGGCGTGGTCGTAGAAGAAGGACACCCGGTAGTTGTCGTCGTTGTACGCCTTCGTCCCGTCGGTCATCTCGACCACGAGGCCGCCCGGCCGCCGGATCAGCAGCGGAAGCGCGTAGTGGCTGGTGATGATGTGCGTGTCGATGGCCAGGCGGAGCAGCCGCAGCCCCTTGTCCAGGTCGTGCTCCCACAGCGGCGTGTCCCATTCGGCCAGCAGTTCGCCGCCCCAGATGTCGTTGACCAGGATGTCCAGCCTCCCCTGCTCGCGTTCGATCCGCTCGACGAGGGCGCGCACCTCGTCGCGTTCGAGATGGTCCACCCGGACGGGGATGCCCTCCCCGCCTGCCTCGGTCACCAGGGCGGCGGTCTCCTCGATGGTCTCCGGCCTGCCGTACTCCGAGCGGCTCTCGCCGGTGGTCCTGCCGGTCACGTACACCGTCGCCCCCGCCGCCCCGAGTTCTGTCGCGATGCCCCGACCGGCGCCCCGCGTCCCCCCGGCGACCAGCGCGACCTTGCCCTTCAACGTGTTGTGCATGAGCCGAACGTAACCGCGATACCCGACAGCGTCTGTCATCTTTTCCCGGACTTCGGCGACGGCCCGGCGCTAGGTTGGGCGCATGGATCTGATGCAGCGGGCCGGGGAGCTCAAGGGCGAGCTGTCGGAGTACGCGAGGTCGCCGAGGTTCCAGCGGGCCACCAGGAACATGATCCAGCGCGCGTTCCCCGACGGGGTCAGTGACGAGATGGTCTTCTCGACCGCTCTCGACGCCTTCGTCCTCACCGAACGCCTCGAAGGCGGCCAGACCGTCCTCGGCTCGTTCGCCGAGCGCTTCACCGGCGCGGACCGGGCGCTGCTGCTGTCGTGGGCCGACTACGTCCAGGGCGTGTTCGAGATCAAGGAGCCGTACGGCGACGACGGCGTCATCGCCGTCAACCACGTCGACGAGCTGACCTACCGGATCAGGTCCAACATGGGCGCCGAGGGCGTCGAACAGCTCACGCCCGGCGTCGTCATGGTCGGCGGCCTCGTGCCCGTCGGCGACGACTGGATGATCAGCGGCGCCGCGACGGCCTACTCCGCCGACGACGTCGCCGCCGTCCTCGCCGGCGTGCGCACCCTCCAGCTGCAGAACCCCCGCATGGTCTTCCGCAACCCGGACAAGCTCGCCCAGGCCCGCGCCCTCCAGGCGCGGCAGCGCGCCTCCTTCATCGACCTGTACGGCAGCGACCTGGTGATCGTCGCCGGCGACGCGGTCCAGGAGACGATCCTGGCCTTCTATCGCCACGACCACGAACGCAACGGCGGCGAGCCCGGCGCATGGCGTGAGCCCGAGCTGCCCGACCTCGGCCTGTCCGGCGTGCCCAGCCTCGCTGTCGTCTTCGACGAGGAGGAGGGGCTCAGCTTCTTCCCGGGCTTCGACCTCGCCCAGGCGGCGTTCGCCGACCCGTCGCTCCTGGTCCGCCGCCCGTACCGCGACGTGATCAGCGGCTACCTGCGCGGCGCCGACACCGGCCCCGGCATCCTGCGCCGCCTGGCCGCCCCGGACCCGGCCAAGGCCGACCAGGTCTTCCGCAAGCTGCTGAACAAGCCCGGCTTCTCCTGGCAGCGCGACGGCGAAGCCCTGCTGCGCAAGCACAAGCCCACCTGGTTCGACGCCCCGATCCTGCCCAGGGTGATCCCCCTGTAAGGACACAGGTTCACAGGGGAAGCGGGGCGCGTGAAGATCACCTCACGGGGTTCTTACCGAGAAGGGTGACACATGCGTAATCGAGTCTTCACCGCACTGGCCGCCGCCGTCGCGTTCGGGGGGCTGGCGGTGGTGCCGTCGGCGGCGCAGGCCGCCGAGAGCTGCCCGAAGGGCTACATCTGCTTCTACTACGGCTACAACCAGAGCGAGGGCATGTCGTACAAGACGAACCAGAACTGGAGCGGCAGCGTGTCCGCCCGGTCCTACTTCAACAACGCCTACGCGCAGGAGGGCTACGACCACGTCAACCTCACGGTCGCGTTCGTCGGGACGCGGTGCGTGCACTTCGGTGACCCGGACGGCAAGGGGAACATCTCGGCGCCGCCGGCCTCGATCCGTACGGTGACCAAGGTGACGTGGCGCGGGGAGTGCTAGACCCGCGCGTGTGAGGCGAAGTCCGTCAGGGCCGCGAGAAAGGCGCGGGGTTTGTCGTCGTGGATGACGTGCCTGGCGTCGATGCGGCGGTAGACGGTCTGGGGGGCGAGGTCGCGGACGCGGCGGGCGTCGTCGTCGTCCATCGCGCCGACGAGGCCGTGCTTGACGAAGCGGTTCCAGTTGGCGTGCATGAGGAGGACGGGGCCGCTCACCGCCCGGAGGGCGGCCTCGTGGGAGAAGTCGCCGTAGAAGCGGCCGTCGACGAACGCCCTGGCGAAGTCGGGGTCGAACATCGAGACCGCCCGGATCGTCTCGTCCAGGGAGCGCGGCAGCCAGCGGACGCCGAGGCTCGCGGGGCGGCCGGGGTGACGGCGGGCGTGCCGGGTGACCAGGCGGTCGAGCAGGTCGACGAACCGGTCGGGCATCCGGATGCTCTTGTCCTCGGCGATCGGGATGTCCTGGCGGAAGATGTCGGCCGGGCGGCCGTTCTCGGCGACCTCGGCGGTGTGGACGAGGCTGGCGTAGACCCAGCGGTCGCGGTCGCGGAAGCGCGGCATCTCGACCGAGAAGATCGGCGGGTCCTCCAGGACGGTGGCGGCGACCAGGTCGGGGACGTTGGCGGCGCACCACAGGGCGAGGACGCCGCCTGAGGAGTTGCCGCTGACGATCGCGGGCCTGCCGATGACGTCGCGCAGGAATCGCGCCAGGTCGCCGCCGGCGGAGTCCCACGAGTAGTCGCCCGGGGTCCACGAGGAGGCTCCGTGGCCCCGGACGTCGACGGCGTAGACGGTGAAGCGGCGGGCGAGCTCGGGCATGACGCTGCGGTAGCTGCTCCACAGGCTCATCTGGCCGGGGATCAGCAGGAGCGGGGGGCCCGACTCGGGGCCGCGGACGTAGTTGATCAGCACGCCGTCGAGCTCGGCGGACTCCTGGCGGAAGCCGGACAGCGCGGCGGGCAGCGGCTCGCGCAGGCCGTGGTAGGGGTTCACCGGTGGGGTCACTGCTCCGGCTCGCTCTGCGCGGCGAGGACTCCGGTGGCGAACTGCCGGAACCTCTCGTTGTCGACGAGCGCGATGCCCTGCTTGGGGTCGACGAGGACGAGCAGCGTGTCGCCGGGCTCGATGCCGAGCAGGTCACGGGCGTCCTTGGGGATGACGATCTGACCCTTCTCGCTGATCTTCACGGTGCCCACGATGTACCGGCCGTCCGGCCCTTCGATCATTTTTCCGGTCATGGGTATGACTTTACCTACTTTTCCTACTTTCTGCACGCACCGCCGCCCCGGCCGGCACCCCCGCCGAGACCGTCGTCGGCAGGGGCAGCATCACCTCCACCCGCGTCCCCCGGCCCGGTTCGCCGGTGATGACGCAGATGCCGCCCAGTTCCGC